>NZ_WTPX01000194.1 GCF_013036045.1 Alienimonas chondri | reverse complement strand
CCCTCACCCCCAACCCCTCTCCCCCAAAAGAGGGGAGAGGGGAGCAGGATCACGGCGTGACGTCCTCCCGGTCGGCGACGATCACGGTCCATTCATCGCTGTTGCCGCGGAGTTCCGGGGCGTACATGCCTTCGGCAATCGCCGGCAGGGCGTGCAGCGACCCTGGCGCCTCGGCCCGCAGGCGGTACCGCAGCGAGTGCCGGCCGCGGGGCAGGCTCGGCAGGAAGAAGTCCGTTCGCTCGTCGCGGAACTCGCGATAGGCGTTCAGGCCGCTCCAATCCCAGCCGCTCAGCGGGCCGGTCCCCGGCTGACTGCCGACCGGCTCGAACCCGGCGGCTTTCATGTCGGACAGGATCACGTACGAATAGTCGTTCTTCGCCTCCAGGATCAGTTCGACCTCGATCAGGTCGCCGCTGGTGGAGTCCGACCCGGGCGGCAGATCCTCGCGGGCGTTCTGATCGACCTGCCGCTCGTCGACGGCGCCGTCGTCGTTCGCGAAGGCGCGGGTTTCGTCCACGTCGGTGATCCGGCGGACGCTGCGCGTCACCTTGATCTCCAATCCGGCGGCGGGGATGAAGTCCCGCTTATCGAACGTCGTCACCCGGGCGGTGAAGTAGACCGGCGCCTGTTTGCCCCCGTTCGCCCCGCCGGGCGTCGCCCGCTGCACGCTGAGGACGTGTTCCCCGGGCGTCACCGCGACGCCGTCGAGGATCGCCGTGCCGTCGAAGGTGAACAGGTTCTCCGGCGTGATCGAGGCGGTGTGCAGTCGCTTGCCGTCCAGCGTGATGATGACGTCCGCGGTCGGGGCGGCCTCGCCGGTCGCCTTCAGATAGGCGGCGAACGCCTCGACGACCTGGGCCGTATCGCGGGTGCTGGACCAGCGGGAGCCGCTCTGTCGGTTGTTCAGCAGGTACTTGACCAGCTTCGGGGCGGTTCCGTCCGTCTGGCCGACCTTGGAGAGCAACTCCAGATACAACGCATTCGCTTCGAGGTCGTTGTTCCACCAGTACCACCAGCCGCCCTCGTTGGGCAGGCGGAGATAAGCGGTCTGGTTCTCGTCGTCGACGACCATGTACTGCCGCAGATTCGACAGACTCGTTTCCAGTCGAGCGTCCTCCAGCGCGGCGAACGACAGGCCCAGCAACGCCTGCGCCTTGAGCGGCAGCTTGAGCCGATCGCGGAAGAGGTAGCCGGCCATCGCGGCGTGCTTCTCGTCGTCCGGGTCGGCGCCGAGGTCGCTCAGCACGCGGAAGATCTGGGCGTCGAGGCTGCCGGCCTGCAGCTTGTAGTCCGTGCCTTCACGCTGCTTCGGCGGCAGTTCGCCCCGTTTCAGCCGGGCGACTTCCACGGCCTGATGGCGGGCGAGGAACTTTCTTCCGCCGGCGATCAGCGCCGGGTCGAAGTCGGCGCCGCGCTCCCCGGCCAGGTGCAGGCCGTGGGTGACGAGGGTCGTCATGTAGACGTCCGAGCTGCGGGCGCCGGGGAACCAGCCGAAGCCACCGTCCCCGCGGGCGAACGTCGCCAGCCGATCGACGCCCTGCTGGGTCATCTCCATCACCTGCTCCCGATCGAACACGGGGTTCGGCTTCTCCTCCTCTTCCCGGAACGGCCGACCGCTGCGGGAGGCGTTCAGATTGGCGGTGACTTCCTCCGCGGACGGCAGCGTCGTGCCGGCCTCTTCCAGCGTGTGCCGCATCGTCAGGACGGGCAGGAACCGGTTGAGGGTCTGCTCCGCACAGCCGTACGGGTAATGGGCGAGGTACGGCAGCGCATCGACGGCCGCGACGGCCAGCGAGGGGCTGAACCGCACTTCCAGCCGGCTTTGCTCTGGGTCGAGTCGATCCGTCACCGTGAACGTCAGGACCGAGTCGGTCGCTGAGGGATCGACGGCGCCGGCGAAGCTCTCGGTCCGCAACGTGCCGTGGGCCTGCACGGGGAAGGTCTGCTTCACCGCATCGCCGGGACCGGGCGTGCCGTCGGGCAGCGTCGTGGTGGCCGTCGCGGTGACGGTCGCCTCGCCCACGCCGATCGCGGTGACCCGCAGGTCGACCCGCTTCTCCTCGCCGGCGGGCACGGTGAGGGTCTTCGTCAGATCGCCCAGATTGAAGTTCGCGATCGGGCTGTTCTCGCCGAAGTCGAATCGCACCTCGGCTTCGACGTCCTGATCGAGTTCGCTGCGGACGAGCGCGGAGAGCACGATTTCGTCCGTCTCCGTCAGGAACCGCGGCGTTTGCAGGCGGACCAGCAGCGATTTCTTTGTCACGAACCGGCCGTCCGCCGAGCCGACCGCGGACCCCGGACCGACGGCCCAGGTGCGGATCTGCCAGCCGGTCAGGTCGTCCGGCAGGGGGAACCGAGCCGTCCCGACGCCGTTTTTCAGCGGCAGCGACGCGACCCAGTGGGCGGTGTCCGCAAAGTTCTCCCGCACCTGCGGAGCGGGGGCGCCGGCCGCTTCGCCGCGCGCTTTGTCAGCCGCCAGTTCCGGCGAGAACTCCTCGCTGAGAGCGAACGAATCCGCCGCCGCCGCCATCGGGGCGGCCATCGGGGCACGGCTCCGCATCATCTTGCTTTGCGGCTCGCCCAGCGCTCCGAGCGCGAGGCCGCCTCCCCCGAAACCGCCGCCCACGGCCCCGAAATCCATCTCCACGGAGTCGTCCGCGAGTTCCAGCGACTCCAAAACCAACCCGCCGAATCGACCGACGGTGGGCATGTTGTGGCGATGGTCCTCGACCTGATTGTGGGCGACGGCGTCGAGGTTATGGGCGATCTGCGCGTTGTGGTTCCGCAGCAGATCGGTGAAGTGCTTGCGGATGTCCGGGGCGTTGGGACCGCCGACGAGGGCGTCGATCGCGCGGTCGTAGACCGTCAGCGCCACGTCGCCGTCGACCGGTTCGCCGCTGGCATCGGTGACGGAGACCGTCACCTCGGCCTCCTCGCCCGGTTCGTAGCGGTCCTGGGAGGGCTTCGTTTCGACCGTCAGCACACGTTCGGTCGGCGGGACGGCGATCCTTCGCACGACGGCGTGCACCCGCCCGGCGGAGACGGCCAGCGCCTCCACGAAGAAGTTCGGCGCGTCCGCGTCGCCGATGTTCACCTCGTAGATGATCGCCCCGCCGGTCGGCCGCAGCACGGTCGGCTCGGGGACGGTGCCGTTCTCGGCGCGGGGGAAGAGGTAGACGACCTCCGCTTCGGTCTTCACCAGTAGCTTGGCCGTGTCGCCGGGGGCGTAGGTTTTGCGGTCGGGGATCAATTCGAGTCCCTCCGCGACCGACGCCGCATCCGCGGCGCCGCCCGGGCCGACGACGTTCAACAGCAGCGTCTCCGTCCCGGTGTGATCGTCCGCGGTCACCTTGTAGGTGAGGCGGTACTGGCCGGGCTGCTCGAACAGGAACCGGGCGGAGACGACGCCGTCATTGTCGATCGCCGGTTCGGGCAGGTCGTCCACCGGCGTTTCGACGGTCTTGCCGTCGGCGCCGCCGGTGAGGCGGACCGCGGACCATTCACCGACGACGCGCACCGGATCGCCGCCGGCGGCGCGGGCGGTGAAGTTCACGCCGACCGGCTCCCCGGCGACGGCGTAGCCGTAGTCGGCATAGCCGTAGACGCGGAAGGGCACGGCGGCGGCGAGGACCGATCCCCCGCCGGTCTGCGTGCGACGGCTGGCGTCCGTGACCTCCGCGGTGATCTCGTAGCGGTGATCGGCGTCCGCCTTGAGCGCCTTGGCGAGCGAGCTGTCCAGCGGGATCTTGAACGTGCCGTCATCGCCGAGCGTCGCCTCGCCCTCCGCGACGACCTCTTCAGGATCGTTCCCCCGCCACGGACCGCCCCAACCCCGGCCGCCGAAGCCGCCGCCGAAGGGATCGCCGTACCCGTAGCCGCCGAAGGGGTTTGGTTCCTCGAAGCCGGGGGCGAAGCTCCAGTAGGCCGGGCCGTACAGCCAGTTCCAGGGGTCGTAGGGATGCCAGTCGGCGCTCTCGACGGTGCGGGTCACCTTGTAGTTCAGCACGCCGCCGGCGACCGGACCGCCGAACAGGTACTCGGCCCGGACGGTCGCGGTGAACTCCTCGCCCAGCACGATCGGTTTGTCCGGGGCGTCGACGGTGACCTCGAACTCCGGCTTGCGGTATTCCTCGACTCGAAAGGCGAGGGGCGACTGCTGGGTGACGTCGAAGTTCGTCGCTTCGCCGACCCGCATCGAGTAACGGCCGAGCGTCGCTTCGTCGCCCAGTTCCAGCGAGACGACGAACGCCCCGGCTTCGTCCGCCTCGACCACCTTCGACAGCAGTTCTTCGCCGCGGGGATCGTTGACGACCACTTTGAGTTGGCGCCGCGGTTCGACGGCGTCGGTGGGCAGGGCGTAGCCGGCACGGCGGTACCACCCCTTGAGGTTCACCGTGTCGCCGGGGCGGTAGGCCGGGCGATCGCTGACGGCGTAGGCCTTGAGCTGCACGTTCCCCAGCGGTCCGCCGATCTGCGGATCTCCGAACACGCGGTCGGAGAACCCAAAGGCTCCGAAGCGCTCCCGGTCAGCGTCCTTTTTCTTGGCCGTGGCGAGCCACTGATAGAAGCTGTCGCCGTTTTGGGGGACCGATGCGGTTCCGTCCGGTCCGGTGGTCGCGGAGCGGCGGGCGACCTTCAACTCCCGCTTGCCGGGCGGGTTGACCCAGCGGTGTTCGTACCCCAGCAGGTCCAGCGTCACGCCCGGCACGGGGGCGCCGGTGGTCGAGTCGGTCACGACCCACAACGCCCGGTTGCCGACCAGCGGCTTCACCGCGATCGCCAGTTCGGCCCGCTGCACGCAGACGCCGTACGTGCGGCCATTCTCCAACTCGGCCGTGACGAAGTAGAGGCCCGCCTCCTTCAGCGAGGTCTCGATCGTCTTGCGGGCCGGGGTGTGGTCCGCGGGGGGATCGAGTTCGACGGTCCATTCCTCGATCGGCCCCCCGGCGAAGGCCGGAACCCGCTTCGCCCACCACTCGTTCATCGCATCGAAGTGGGCGACCTGATGATCCGTGCCCGCGCCTTCGACCAACTCCTTCTCTTGGGCAGCGAACCACTTCTCCTCGTCGATGCGATACGCCTTGAGCGTCGCCTGTTTCGCGTTTTTATAGGTGAGTGCGAGCGTCGCCGCGGTCCCGGACGGGCCGATCGGTTCCGGGTCGAACGCGGCGTAGGCGCCGACGATCTGCTCGCGGCGGGCGACGGCGGAGTCGTGCTCATGCGAGCCGGCCGTGGTGCGTGCGATCAGTTGGTCCCAGACCTTCACCGCCGTCGGATACTGGCGGCGGTTCTCGAACACGCCGGCGAGAGAACGCAGGCCGTCATTGGCCGAGGAGGTCTTGCCGTCGCCGACCTCCCGGTAGAGCAGCAGATGGTTGTGCTCGTCCGGCAGCGTGAACCGCTTGGGGCCGTTGGCGAGCCGGGCGATGGTCTCCGTCTCTTTCAACGAGGAAAGCGACCAGGGGCCGGCGTTCCCCTCGTTCTCCTCGCTGAGCAACTCGTCCAGCACGCCGGCCGTCGTGGAGACGCCGAACTGGCTTTCCAGGAAGGAGGCCCGCGTGATCGTCGCCTGGGCGGCGGGCTCGGGGCCGAACTCCGCGGCCTCGGCGAGCGACCAGCGCCAGCGTTCGCCGTCGTTCTTCGCGGCGGCCCACGCCTCCGGGACATTGTAAAAGACGGGATCGCCCTGCTCCGTGATCGGGGCACCGGACGGGTTGGCGGCGTTGCGAATCGGGTCCGGGTCGGCCCGATCCGGGAGCGAATCAAGGTCCGTCGTCTCCTGTAACCGCCACGCGGCATTCCCTTGGCGGCCCTGCATCAACGTCTGGGCGAGCGTCAGGCGATACTGGCCGGCTTCCCCGGCGCCCATCGCGTCCGCGGTCGCGGACTCCAGCCCCTCGACCAGCAACTGCAACGCCCGCACGCGGTCCCATTCAAAGCCGTTCGTCCAGTTCCCGCCGCGACGCTGACGGCCGCGGGTGAACTCGCCGTCGATGACGAAGCCGTAGTGATACCCGTTCAGCAGGGAGCGGGCCGCCGCCAGCTTCACATGCGGGCTGTCCGGGTAGGACTTCAACGCGGTCTCCCGCAATCCGTCGTCCAATTCCTGCCGGCCCAATTGGCCGGTCGCCCGCAGCGCCTTCTGCAACACGTCGGCGGCCGATTCGGGCTTGGCGTCGCCCGCCTTCAGCAGGCCCTCGTACAGCTTGAGGGCGTCGGCGTAGTCGCCTTTCTCCAGCAACGCGCCGGCCTTCTGCGCGACTTCATCCGGTTCCTGGGGCGGGGCGGCGGACATGGCGAGCAGTCCAGCCGACGCGCTGAGCAGCACGGCGACGGCGAGGAGCGAACGGGACACGGCAGAACACCGGGTGCGGGGAACGGTTCTCGTCTGACGACGAGGGGCGACGCGGCGTAGACGCCGCGACCGCCGCCACCGTTCCCGCATTTCCGCCGCGACGCAAGAAGCCGCGGATTCCTGCCGGCGTTTGAGACGTAACCGCCCCGGGAGCGAGGTTCTCCCCTCTCCCTTGAGGGAGAGGGGCCGGGGGTGAGGGTGAGCGAGTCCTCCTGCCGACTCGGTCACAGAGTGATCGACGCGAGGTGAACCCAGAGGGATCGATCTTTGATGGGCGATCGCACGGTTCAAGCCCCCTCACCCCCTGCCCCTCTCCCCTTTTTGGGGGAGAGGGGAGTATGGAGGCCGTCC
>NZ_WTPX01000193.1 GCF_013036045.1 Alienimonas chondri | reverse complement strand
GGGGCGGGAATCATAGACTTGGGAGCGTTCGATCACATCGACCCGGGGAGATCCGGCGGGCGGACGGCGGCTTAGGGGATTCCCCTGCCAGACGGGGGGTGCTACCGTGCCGATAGCCCGGACGACCCGTCCGAGCCGCCGAGACGACACATTCGCTCCACCCCTCCGGTCGGCATGCCGTCCACCTTTGAAGCGTCGCGGTCCGAGATGGACTACTCGGCGCTGGATATCGCGATCGAGGACGCCGCGTCGGACGTGGGGCTGCCGTTCCAGCCCGGTCCGCCGCCGCCGGCGCTGCGGGCGTCGACGCTGTTGGGGGTGGCGGTGCTGGACCGGCGGCTGCGGTATCGACGGATCGACGCCATGCTGGCGGCGATGAACGGCCGCACGGTGGCGGACTTCCTCGGCCGCACCTTGGCGGAGGTGGTGCCGGACTTGGCGGACGTCGTCGGCGCCGCCCAACGGCGGGTGCTGGAGACGGGCGAGCCGCTGATGTCGATCCCGGTCAGCGGGACGGCCCGGGAGGCGCCGGCGGGACGCCGGTGGCTGGCCAGTTACTTTCCGCTGCCCCCCAGCGCGGAGTCGCTCAAGGACGGGCGCAGCGATGCGGCCGGCGTGATCGCCGTCGTGCGCGAGGTGGACGAGGAACTGGTCCTCCGGCCGCGGGGCGTCTCCGACGAGCAATTCCGCGAACTGGTCACCCGGTCGACGGTGGGGATCGCGCAGGTCGATCGCAAAGGCACGTTCCTGTACGTCAACGATCGCTATTGCGCGATGACCGGCTGGAGCCGGGACGAGCTGGTCGGCGTCCGCCGTCACCGGGACATCACCCACCCGCACGACGTCGACCGCCGGGACTCCCTGTTCGCTCGGGCGTTGGAGACCGGCGAACCGTTCCTGAGCGACAAGCGCCTCCGTCGTCCGGACGGTCGCAGCGTGTGGGTGCGCAACACCGTCACCGTGTTGACGGGCGCCGACGGGCAAACGGAAAGCCTGTTCGCCGTGGCGGTCGACATGACCGACCGGATACGGACCCACCGGGCGCTCACCCGGAGCGAACGCCGCCTGCGGTTGGCCGCGGAGGCCGGGGGAATGGGCGTGTGGTCGTTCGATCTGAAGAAGGGTCTCGTCGATTGGTCGTCGGAAGCGGTGGCGATGTACGGCGGGGGGTTTGAGAGCAAGCCGTCGAGGGAGCAGCTCCGCGAGCGGATTCACCCGGACGATCTGCCCCTGCTGGACGAGGTCCAACCCATGCCGGCCGGCGGGGGCCCGGCTCGGTTGGACGTCACGCATCGCGTCATTCACCCGCCGCGTCCCGGCGAGTCGGAGGGGGAGACGCGTTGGGTGCGGGCGCTGGGGGAACGCTGGTTCGACAGCCGCGGCCGCTTACAGCGCAGCACCGGCGTGCTGCGGGACGTCACCGCCGAACGCGCCGCCGCCGACAAACTCGCCGCCAGCGAACGCCGCTTGCGGCTGGCGATCAACGCCGCCGACCTGGGCACCTGGGAGTTCGACGCCGCCACGGGGCTGTCCGATTGGGACGCCCGCACGGCCGATCTGTTCGGCGTGGGCGAGGCCTTCCGGGCCGGCAAGCGGCTCTACACGCAGCCGGAGATGCTCGCCGCGATCCACCCGGACGATCGCGATCGGATCGCCGCGGAGATTCCCAAGACCCTCGATCCCGCCGGCAGCGGGAAGTACGACGTGGACCACCGGGTCGTCTGGCCGGACGGCACGGTGCGGCTGCTGTCCGTCTCCGGGGAAGCGACGTTCGAGGGAACCGGCCCGCCGGGCTCCCCGGACGCCCGGCACGCGGTGCGGGTGACCGGCACGGTGAAGGACGTGACCGCCCGCCGCGCGCGGCAGCGGTTGCTCGCTGAGACCGAAGAACGCCGCCGCCTCGCCGCCGAGGCCGCCGACCTCGGGGCGTTCGACTTCACCCTCCAGACCGGCCGCGTCTGGTGGGACGATCGCTGTCGCGCGATCTTCGGCGGCTCCCTGCCGGACGTGCTGAATGTGGAGACCATCTTCGAGCGCATCCACCCCGACGACCGCGAGAACGTGCGGGCGCTCGTCGAAGCCGCCTGCGACCCGGACGGCGAACCCCGCTATCAAGCGGAATATCGTGTCGTCGATCCCCCGGCGCCGGGAGAACGCGAAGGAGCCGTCCGCTGGGTTCGCGCCCACGGCGAAGCGCGTTTCGAGCGGCCTGGCGAACCGGCGACCCGGCTGGTCGGCTGCGTCCGGGACGTCACCGAGGACCGCGAGCAGGAGGACCGTCTGCGGCTCAGCGAGGAACGCCAACGGCTCGCCGCCGGCGCCGCCGAACTCGGCGCCTACAGCTTCGATCTGCGAGACCAGATCGTCTGGTGGGACGAACGGGCGCGGGAGCTGTTCGGCGTGGCCGGGGAACAGCTGACGTTGGAGGACGCGATCGCCCCGCTGCACCCGGACGACCGGCCGCGGATGAGAGACGCGATCGCCGCCGCCGCCGATCCCGCCGGCGACGGCCGTTTCCTGTTGGAATATCGCATCGTCAAGCCGGACGGGAGTCACCGCTGGTTGCGCTCGATGGCGACGATGCAGTTCCTCCCGGACCGCACCCACGAGGCCGGCCGCACCGCGACGAAGCTGATCGGGTATCTGCAGGACGTCACCGACGCCCGTCGGCACGAGCAAACTCTGACGGAGCAGAACGAGCGACTCGAAGCGGAGGTCGCCCGCCGCACCGGTCAACTGCGAACCGCCGCCGAACGCCTCGCGGAAGCCGGTCGGCAGGAGCGCGATCGCATCGCCCACGTGCTGCACGACCATCTGCAACAGATTCTGGTCGGGGCGAAGATGAACCTGTCCGTGCTGGAAGCCTCTTGCGAAGGCCAAAATGGAGAACTCGCCGCCCGCGTCGCGGAGCTGATCGACGAGGCGATCAGCGAGAGCCGCAGCCTGTCCGCCGAGCTGGCCCCGCCGATCCTGCGGAAAGCGGGCCTCGGGCCGGCGCTGGGCTGGCTGGCCGGCCAGTTCCGCACCCGTCACGGCTTGAACGTCCTCGTGAACAGCGACGACGAGGCCTCCGCGGAACTGGACGAATCGCTGGCGGCGCTGCTGTTCGGGGCGGCTCGCGAGAGTCTGTTGAACATCATCAAGCACGCGAAGGCGCAGTCCGCCCGCCTGACGTTCGAGCGGTGCGTCTGCGGTTCGGAGTTCGGCCCCCCCCTCTGCGGACGAAACGGCGGCGGACGAAACGGCGATCCCGGCGTCCGACTGACGATCACCGACGACGGCATCGGGTTCGACGCCCCCTCCGACGGCGCCTGGGCGGACGGCGCCCGAAAGGACGGCTTCGGCATGAGCGACCTGCGGCAACGGGTCGATCTGCTGGGCGGGGTCGTCACCGTCGTCAGCGCCCCCGAGGCCGGCTGCACCGTCGAGATCTGCGTCCCCCTGCCGAACCGGGCAGACTCCCCGACGGATTCACCGCCGCAGTAGCGGGCGTTACGTTCGCCCGGTCTCACGTCTCTTCGGACGGACGCCGGGATCGGCGCGGGCGCAAAGAAAAACGCGGCGCGGCGGGGTCCCCTCCAACGCTCCCAGCGTTATCCCGCCGCGCCGCGTACCGCGGACGCGTCACGGCCGGGACGGTGGAAGACCGCCGATCGACCGCACGCGCGGCCCTGGCGGGCCACGACTTCGACGGGCCGAGAGCCGGCGCCCCGGAAGTTCCGGGAGCGGTTCGTCTCGATCCGGTCGCCGGAGGAAAGGCGACCCGCAACGCTACGTCGCCCCGCGGGCGGGGCAAACGGGGAGACGACGAAGCGCCAAAATCTCGCTCGGCCCGCGCCGGCCAGACCGATCACGCCTTCCCGGCGTCGCTCAGTTCCGACTTCTCCGAACCGCCCTCCGGTGAACCGTCCTCCGGTGAACCGTCCCCCGGCGCACCGTGCTCCGGCGCACCGTGCTCCGCCGGGCGGGGGCAGCCGGACAGCGTGACGTGCCGATCGCTCGTGAGACGGACGGCGACGTTCGGCACGCCGGCCTCCGCCAGCAGGTCCGTCAGCTCGTCCGGGGTGTAGGCGGCGTGCAGGGAGGCCCGCAGCAGTTCGCGGGCGGCGGGCTCTTCGTTCGCGGCGTGCTCGGCGACCAGCGCATCCACCTCCGCGGCGTCCCGCGGACGCACCAGATCGCGAAAGAACAGCAGCCCCCCCGGTTTGAGCGTGCGCGCCGCCTCTCGCAAGACCTCCGCCGGCCGCGTCAGGTGATGGAGCAGGCTGTTGGACACGACCGCGTGAAACTCCCCCTCCTCGAACGGCAAGTCGTCCGCCCGGGTTTGCCGCAACCGGATGCCGCCCTGCAAACCGGCGGCGAACACGTTCTTCTTCGCCCGGGCCAGCATCGCCTCGGAGGCGTCCGCCAGAATCATCCGCGCAAAAATCGGACGACGGCCCAGCTCGATCGGAATGCGGCCCGCGCCGGTCCCCACATCCAGCAACCGCAACGGATTCAATCCGTCCCGCAACCGTTCGGACAGCCCCGCGGCGGTCAGCTCGGCGAGTAAATCATCGACAAACGCCCGATTGACGGCCGTGTGGTCCATCCGGTCGTAGGCGGCGGCGTCTTCCGCAGACGCCGTCACCTCCGCCTCCGGGGTGCGGGGTAATACGGATTGCGGCATCGGAGAGGGCGTCCATCGCGGCGGCCGGCTCATCAATGGCCGGGGTCATTGTGAAATACGAAACAGGGCGGCCCACTTCTTTCGGACCATTCGGCAAGCCGAACAACGGAGCCGGCTTCGACCGACTCGATCGGCTGGCTGGGCTGCGAGCCTGATCGTACGGCCAGACGCCGGACCGTAAAGCGGACCGGACGGGGATCGCCCCCAGTGGGAAACGCCTACCCCCGCTCGTCCGTTCTCCATACCCCCTTCACAGTCCCTTTCTTGGAGTCCCGCTCCCCGTTTCTCAACGACTTGGGCGTTCTAAAACGCCTCGCGCCCGCCGACAGACGCCGACTCCGCCGATTCTTCGAACCGGCCGACGCCTCGCCCTGATTGCCTGACCCGACGGCCCCCTCTACGCTGAACGGTCCATCCATGTAACGTCCGAACCCACGCTCGACCGTGACGACCCGCCCCGCTCCGCTCCGCCCGCTGCTCCCGAGGGCGCTTCAGACGCCTCCAACGTCGCTGATCGCCGCGACGCTGGTCGGCGCCGCGCTGTGTAGCCTGACGCTGAGCGGCTGCGAGCCGGACGCCGCGGTCGTCAAAGACTACGAAGACGCGATCGCCGAACGGGACGACGCGATCGCCGAACGCGACGCCCTGAAGGCCCGCGTCGCCGTGCTGGAAGCTGACGGCGGCGGAGCCGATCTCGACCCGCTGCTGAACGCCCTCCGCGACGCCGGCGCCACGGTCACCGAGGACGGCGGCGTCGTGACCGCCGTCGCCATGCCCGCGACCAGTTCCACCAACGCCGCCCATCTGCTGCCGTTGCTGTTGATGCCGGAGCTGAAGTCGCTGACGGTCGGCGGCACCTCCTTCGACGACGCCGCGATGGGCGTCGTCGGTCAGCTCACCAGTCTGGAGCGGCTGGATATCTCGGGCACCCCCGTCAGCAACGACGGCCTCGCCAAGCTGTCCGGGCTGACGAACCTCAAGGTGCTGCGGCTCAAAACCGTCTCCGTCAACGATCTCTCCCCGGTCGAAGGGATGCAGGACATGCGGGAGCTGGATCTGCGATTCTCCAACGTCGGCGACGCCGCGATGGACTCCGTCGCCAAGCTGCCCAAGCTCGCCACGTTGAAGCTGGAACGCTCCGCCGTCACCGACGACGGCCTGTCGAAGCTCTCCGCCGATCAACCGATCAAGGCGCTGGACCTGGACACCGGCTTCTCCGAGGCGCCGGCCATCATTGCGGAGAAGTTCCCGGACCTGCGGAGCCTCGAACTCGACCGCTCCGACGTGTACGGCGCCGAGGGCTTCGCTCCGCTGGGCCGACTCACGGAATTGCGGACGCTGTCGCTTCAGGAAACCTATCCCACCGACGAGGAACTGGCGCCGACGCTGGACGACGCCGACGCCGAGCCGGTGCTGTCCGCGTTGACCAACCTCGAAACGTTGAACCTGCGGCAGACCGGGGTGACGAGCAAGCTGATGCCGGTCGTCGGCCAGCTGACGAACCTCAAGTCGTTGAACCTCGCGGAGGCCTCCGGCGTGCGTGAGGAGGGGCTGAAAGAACTCGCCGGCCTGACGAAGCTGGAAGACCTCGACCTGTGGGCCACCGGCGCCACGGACGCCACGATGCAGGAGGTCGTGGCGAACTTTGAGAACCTCAAAGCCCTCTCCCTGCAACAGACCAAGGTGGGCGACGAGGGACTCGCCGCGCTGGCGGACCTCAAGCAGCTCGAACGGCTGGACCTGAGCGAAACGCAGATCACCGACGAGTCCGTCGCCGTGCTGAGGGGTCTGCCGAACCTGAAGTCCCTGACGCTGAAGAACACCGAGCTGACCGGCGAGGGCGTCGCGGAACTGGAAGAGGCAAACCCGGACCTGCAGATCACGCGGTAACCACCGGTCCCCGTTCTCCCCCTCTCCCTCAGGGAGAGGGGCCGGGGGTGAGGGTGAGCGAGCCTTCGCACGTGGCCATTCGTGGAGTGACGAGGTTTGTTTTGAACACGAGAGCGGCAGGGACGTAAGGGGCCGTCCGGACGGTTCTAGCCCCCTCACCCCCGGCCCCTCCC
>NZ_WTPX01000192.1 GCF_013036045.1 Alienimonas chondri | reverse complement strand
GAGGGGAGCCGGCGGGGGAAGCCGGGCGGGCGACGGCGTACGTCGCCTCTCAGGTGAGGACGGAAGCGGGAGACGCCGATTCCCGGGGAGCCGGTCGGCGCGGCGGGCCGCTGAGGACGGGGTGTTGGGCGAAGACGCGGTGGAGGGCGGCGACGGCCTCCTCCAGTTCCTGCCGCTCGGCCCGCGCGGCGGCCAACTCGCCGGCGGCGGTCTGGGCGCGTTCGGCCACCGCCCGCGTCGCGGCGTCGAGGGCCATCGCGCGTTCCTCCAACGCCGCTTCGAGATCCTCGAGATCCGCTTCCCGGTCGGCGGCGTCCGCTTCCCGATCGGCCAGATCGGCGCTCCGCTTCGCCAGCTCGGCCTCCCGGGTGCAGAGGGCGGCGTCGCGGGTCGACAGCGTCGCTTCCTTCCGCGCCAGCGCCGCGGAGCGGCGGGCCGGACCGCCCCCCGCATCGTCTGGCTCGGCTCGCTCGTTCCGTTCGCTCGGCGTTTCGGATCGGCTCAGCGTCTCGGACCGACTCCGTGTCGCCGGTTCCTCAGTCGAGGCGCAATGCCGTTCCGCGGCGGAGGGCAATGCGAACGGGTTGGCGAACGGGTCCGTCAGCCCGGACGGCCACGTGGTCGCCAGGCTGAACGGATGCGTCGAACCGGGAATGTCCGAAAAGGGATTGGTGAGGGCGAGCAACTCCGGCCGCGGACGCTGGGCGGTCGGCGGCGGCGCGGCGGCGGGGGCAGCGTCGTCCGCGGGTTCGGAATCGCGGGGCGGGACGGCGGCTTCGTTCGCCTCGACGACTCCCGTCGCGGCTTCTTCCGCCTCGGCCCGTCCCGTCTCGGTCCGTTCCGCTTCGGCCTCCGCCTCTTCGTTCGCTTCGAAGGCGGCGTCACGCCGGCCGTCGTCGCCGCAGGTGCCCAGGGGGCCGCCGTCGGAGACGTCCACGCCGCGGCCGGGGTCGGGGAAGGCGCCGAGATTCAACCGGGTGAGCAGTCCGAAATCCCGTCGCATGCCGATGCGAATCGCCGGACAGGCGTCGGCGGCGGCCTCGGCGGCGGTGACGGCGCTGAGCACCGCCCGGTGGCCGCGAATCGATCGGCTGCCGGCGCCTTCTTCCGCGACCGCGGAGGCGGCCGCCAACGCGGCGTACGCGGAGTTGGCCGTGAGCGCGACGGCCCGCTCCGTGGAGACGGTCCGGCGTGCGTTCGCCGGGGGATCGGTCGTGCCGTCGTCGGAGTCGCCCCGGCCCAGTCGGGCGACGGTGGCGACGATTACGTCTTCCGCCGCGGTGAGTTCGCGGGTGGAGACGGCCTCGCCGGCGGCGATCTTGGCGGCGGGTCGCAGGGCGCGGCGGACCGCTTCCCCGCACCCGAACGACGAGGGCATCCTGCCGGAGGAGTTCGTATCCGGCAAACAGCGCCGCGCCGCCCGAGCGGCGCAACGGTGTGCATAAGCGACCACGGCCCGCAACGGGAGTGACTTCAGTTCGTCGCCGGTCGGCAGGGCGGACATAACAGCGGCGGGGAGGGATGGGGGGAACCCGGCGAACGCGACACAGACGTGCGTCGAGACAAGGCGACCGTAGTTCGCATCCGTTCGTCGCGCCGGATCGTTCGTCGGACCGAGTTCGCGACGGGGCGGGCCGAATCCCGAAGGTCCCGCCAATCGGCGCGACCGGCGCGTGGGCGGATCGATCTTGCCCAGACGCATTTTCCCCGAACGAGCGATCCGCGCCCGGCTCCGCTTCTCGACCTACCCCTTGAGCGATGCGAGTGGTTGCCGAGCCCGCATCGCCTCCCCTGCGGTTTCCCCCCTCCGCCGCCCAGCCCATGACCGCCGCCGCCCTCGTTCGCTGCGCCCCCCGATCGTCCGATGCCGCTTCGTCGGAGCGCGTTCCGTCGAACTCCGTTCCACCGGATGCCAGGCCGTCGACCCCGGGGGCGCCCGGCAGCGCCTCGTCCGCGCCGGCCGATCGGGTGAAGCTGGAGGCCTATATGAACTCCGTGGCGGAGCTTCAGGCCGGGAACGTCGCGTCGCGCCGGCTGCTGGGGCTGACCGCCTCCGAGGACTACGACATGCGGGAGGTGGTGCGGTGCGTGGAGTGCGACCCGGCCCTGACCGCGAAATTATTGCGGGTGGTGAACGGCGCCCGCTACGGCTTGCGGCACCGCGTGACCGGCGTGCGGCGGGCCGCGGCGTATATCGGTCGGCGGAGCCTGCGTTTGTTGGCGGTCACGTTCAGTCTGGCGGACCGGTTCTCCCCGGAGAAACCGCTGCACGCGGCGGTCTGGCGGCGGGCGGTCGTCAGCGCCGCGGCGGCTGCGGAACTGTCCAAAGGGGGCGAATCTCCCGCGGCCGACGAAGCCTACACCGCCGCCCTGCTGTGCGATCTGGGGGTGATGCTGCTGGGGGGATTCGAGGCCGCGGACTATCCCAAGATGTACTTTAATACGCCGCACGGTTCGCCGCTGATGGCGGCGGAGCGGGCGCGATTCGGCATGGATCATGCCGAACTGGGCGGTCGGTTCCTGTCCCGCTGGGGGCTGCCGGAGGAACTGGCGAACGCCGCCGCCGGACATCACCTCGCGGTCCACATCAGCAGCCCCGACGGAACCCCGTTGCCCGCGTTGGACCTGGTCGTGCGGGTCGCGGATCGACTCGCCGAAGCCGTGCTCTTCCCGAGCGCGGAATCGGTGCGGAACGCCGACGAACTGGTGCGGGAGTATTTCCCCGGCCGCACGACCGGCCGCGTGCTGACCGGCGTGCTCAATGCCGCCGCGGAGGACGCCGACCTCTATCCCGGGGTCGATGCCCCGGACAGAACGCTCACGACGGTGGAGTGGGCGAAACACCTCGATTGCCCGGAATTGATCCTCGCCGCCGCCGGTCGCAAACCGGAGTCCGGCCGCGGATACGGCGCCCGCCTGATGGCGAGCGCCCTGCGCTAATTACTTCGGCGCGTTCGTTTCAGAACGCGGCGACGCCTGCGGGCCGACGCCCGCGGGACGGGCGAAGTCGCGGTCGGTCGTCATCAGCCAGCGATCGAACTCGAACCCGTCCTCGCGCATCGAGAACTGCACGACGTGCTCGCCCGGCTCCTCGATCTCTAAATAGATCCGGTGCGGTTCGCCGCAGTGGTTCGCCTCGGTGCGTTGCAGGCTGTCCCAGCGCCAGGTCTGTTTCCCCTCGCACCACTGCATCCGCTGGCCGCTTTCGGGCCACTCGCCGTCGAGACCGACGTGCAGGCCGTTGTCCTCCGTTCCGGTGGAGAACGCCCGCACCCAGACGTAATAGCGTCCGGGGGTCTCGACCCGGATCTTATAAGAGAGTACGGCCAGCTTGCCGGGATCGGGCGAGAAGTTCTCGCCTTTGATCAGCTTGTCGCCGTGGGTGCGACGGGTGTCCGGGAGGATCTCTAAATACGCCCCGCCGCTCGCGGTCGCGGCGTGATTCGGATCGCCGTCCGGCGCGACCGTCGGGGTCGCGTCTTGCGTGGTGAGATAAAAGGCCCGCTTGTCGGTCGCGGTCTGTTGAAAGAAGTCTTCCGCCTCCGCGACGATCAAGCCGTCTCGTTCGAGAATCGCCGTCTCGGCGCCTGCGGTCGCGGCGTCTGGGGGTTCCTGAGCGATCGCGAAACCTGCCGTCGACCCGACGGCAAGCAGTACGGCGAGGGATTTCATAGCTCCTGCTTTCGATCAGAATTGAGACGCGACCGCGAGCGGGTCGGCGAACGCCGCCAGACTATCGCCGGTCCCCGCCGATCACAGGTCTTCGCCTGCCGCAATTCCCTGCGCCGTGTCGGCCTCGGCAAGCTCGGCGACATGGCCCAGCACGCGACCGTGGACACGGTGCAGGATCGCGTCGGTCCATGCGGCCCAGTAACCGTGCGGAGCCATCTTCGTCCGGCACCACGTCGTGCCGGTCAGCCGCGTGCGGTCGCCGGGAAGGGCTTCCAACAGAAACTCCCCGCGGATGCTCTCGAACGTGCCGTGCAGGTGCGGCGGGGAAATCTCCGCCCACGGGTGCCATTCGACCATCGGCGTGGGCTGTTCAGAGACGCGGAACGCCAAGCGCCCCGGCGACGTTTTCGTCCCGTCGCCGCCGGGCGGCTCCCACGCGGTGATCGGCTCGACGAACTCCCCGGTGCTGAATCGACAGCGTCGCACGGCGCCGACGCCCTCGCCTTCGATGACGGCGCCGACGGGGTAGGCCAGGCCGGTCTCGAAGTACCACTCCTCCGGCGGGTCGAGTTCGGGGAAGGCGATCACCCGCTCCCAGACCGCCGCCGGCGGGGCGTCGACCACGATGCTGGTGACGACCGGCCGGATCGGCGCTTCGTTCGCCGGCGCGACCACGCTGCCGAGCGGCGCGAGCATCAGGCACGCCGTCGCCCCGGAGTCCCACCGCGACCGGTCGTCTGAGCGCACCGTATTCGCGATCGCTCCCCCGAGCGCCCCGCCGATCAGCGCCAGCGGGAGAGCCAGCGGCAACGCCATCAGCAGACAGACGATTCCTTCCCACGCCACGACCAACAGCCCGCCGTAGGAGGCCAGCGCCGCCAGCGCTGCAAACCCCAAGGTCGGTCCCGCGCCGACCCGCTCCACAGCGTTCGCACAGTACCCCGCGACGGCGCCCACCAGAATCGGGGTGAGAAAGAACAGCGGAGCCCCGTAATCCTTCAGCACATAAACGCACGTGAAGACCATCGCCACAGTGTAGATCGGCCCGAAAAAGATCCCCGCGACCGTCCACGTCCCCGCGGAGTCGGTCTGTCGCGTCGGGGCTGTCGGCCGGGCGGGCAGATTCTCGGCACGCAGCATTCGGGTCTCCTCCGCGGTCGTCGGCCAGTCTGGGATCAGCCGCGGGTCAGATTCCGGTTTGGGGTCCGCGGCGGGGCGAGGCGGCCTGCTCGGGGCGAAGCCCAGAAACGCGAACACGGCCAGATTTAGAAACGGCGCCAGCGACAACAGCCCCAACCACGGGCTGATCCCCGCGGTCGCCGCCCG
This sequence comes from Alienimonas chondri, assembly GCF_013036045.1. GTDB lineage: Bacteria > Planctomycetota > Planctomycetia > Planctomycetales > Planctomycetaceae > Alienimonas > Alienimonas chondri. The sequence goes on along the minus strand of NZ_WTPX01000192.1, from coordinate 1,823 downwards.
CCGGACGCTCATCGCGGCGCAGACGTAGACGAACGGCAGCGTCCACACGACGTACAGCGGCCCCGCCCAGTCACCCAGTCGGGCGAACTCGTCCAGGCGGCTGACGCTCGGCGAGAGAAACTCCAACGGCCCCAGCGTGCGCCCGGAGGTCGCCGCGACGAACAGCGCCTCCACGGCGTACTTCGTTAGAGCCAGACCGAAACCCCACGCGAGATACGCCGTGCGGGAGACCGGCCCGGACGGGGCGAGCGGGTTGGTCATGGCGACGCGGGATCGAGAACGGGGGCGAACGCCTTCAGAACCGTCGGCGTGCCGGAGGGTTCATCCCCCGGCCCGGCGATCCCTCCGCCAACCCCAGCGCCCGCAGGACGGCGGGGGTGTCGGACAAGTCGTCCAGCAGCAGGTCCGGGGCGCAGCCGGACAGTTCGCCGCGGGGGTGCGAGCCGGTCGCGACGGCCAGCGTCTTCGCCCCGACGGACTTCCCGCAGGTCACGTCCGCGGGCGTGTCGCCGATCACCCAGACCTCGTCCATCCCCGCCGGCAACACCTCCATCGCGGCCTTCGCCACCTCGTTTCGATCGGGCGAGTGGTCCCCGTACCCGCCGACGGACAGGTCGAAGAAATGCTCCAACCCGAAGTGCGAGAGCTTCGCCGCGGCGCCGGGGGCGAAGTTGCCGGTGAGCAAGCCCAGCGTCACGTCCTCCCGGCCGGACAGCGCCTCCAACAGCTCCCGTACGCCGGGCAGGACGCGCCCGCCGCCGGTCGCCAGCGCCGTGGGCAACGCGGCGAGGTAGGCGTCGCGGAACGTCGCATGACTGTCGGGCGTGTGCTCAGCGTCGTGGGCGGCGTGATAGTCGAGGCTGATCGCCGTGTCGGTGCGGCCGGAGAAGGAGACGTCCAGATCCTCCTGATAGAAGCCGAACGCTTCGACCGCCGCCGCCCTCATCGCCGGCCCGCCCGAGCCCGCGGCGAGCAGGGTGCCGTCGATGTCAAATAATAAAGCGATCATAAGTCCATCCTACTAGCCCGAAGCGCAAGCTTCGGCAGACGAGCGGAGCGAGGGGGTGAGCGGCGAGACTGTCACGGGGTGATCGGTCAACGATTCATGACTCTGGCGGCGCACAGCCGAAGCTTGCGCTTCGGGCTTGTATGGCGCCTATGGATCACGGCTCCGCCGCGTCGCCCAGCACCTTGCGCAATCGCCTGAGCGCCCGCAGGTGTCGCATGCCGGCAGCGGGTTGGCTCAGACCCAGCGCCTGGGCGACTTCGCTGTTGCCGAGGCCTTCGATATGCCGCATCAGCAACAGGTCGCGGTCGTCCTCGTTCAATTCATCCAGCGCGGCGACGAACTTCTGTTCGAGCTCCTTCCGAATCGTCGCCGCGGCGGGCGTCAGCTCGGCGTCTTTCAACTGGGCGGCCAGCGCGGCGCCGCTGTCGTCGTCGCCGGGGCGGCCTTGCAGCGATTGCTCCCGGTCGACGCTGCGCTTCGCCGCGGCCCGGTGGCGGCGGTGCATGTCGATGATCCGGTCGCGGGCCAGTTGTCGCAGCCAGAGGTGAAACGGCATCGAACCGTCCGCCAGGAACGTGTCGAGCCGTTTGTGGGCCTCCATCAGCACGTCCTGCACGACGTCGCTGGCGTCGACGCGTCGCTGGACCTGCCGATCGAGCCGCATGCGGACCAGCCGCTCCAGCGAACGCCGATGGCGGTCCATCAGGTCGTTGCGGGCGTCCGTGCGTGCGGCTCCCTCATCGCCGCCGGCGTCGGCGAGCAGCTGTTGGGTCTCGTCGGAGTTCGGCCACATCGCGGGGGCGGGGATCGGGGG
>NZ_WTPX01000191.1 GCF_013036045.1 Alienimonas chondri | reverse complement strand
CTCCTGCACGGCCCCGCTCATCGCGGGCTCCGCAGCACGCGGCGGCGGGGGGCGTCGGCGACGAGCGGGTCGAGGGCCGCGGCCACGCCGGCCAGCCCCTCCCGCACGCGCTCCTGCAACCAACCGACGCCTGTCGAGGCCCGCAGGTCCGCGGGGTCGACGCCCCGCATCAGGCCCTCGGCTTCAGCGACCACCGCGTTCAGTTCTTCGTTCCCGCCGACGCTCAGCCGGCGGAACCGCGTGAAGAACTCCGTGAGGTTCTCCACGGCCGAGTCCCGGAACACTCTGGGACCGCCGTTCTCGCCGCCGGTGAGGCGTTCGCGCAGGTGTTCGACCAACTGGGCCAATTCCTGGGCGAAGGCGGACTCCGCCAGTTCCACGGCCTGTTCGAACCGCTGCCGGACGCGGTCGCACTCCTGCCGGTACAGGCGGGGCGAGAGACGCCGCAGGTAGTCCGGCGGTTCGACCGCGGGCAGATCCCACGACAGGCCGAACAGCGGCGCCAGACTCGGCGGGTAGTCCGCGGGGTCGAACAGATCGCCGAGTCGGCGTCTTGCCCGGCTCACCAGTTCGTCCCGGCAGCGGTCCACCTCGGCCGCGGCGTCGGCCAGTTCCGCCTGCAATTCGCCCATCCGCCGCTCGAACGCCGGCAGGTCGGTGCGGGGCAGCAGACGGACGCCGGGCTCCGGGTACGGCAGGCTGGCGCTCTTCCATTGGGACACCGCGGCGTGCCGGACCTTCGCCGCGGCCCGGAGGGCCGGGTGCTTCGTATCGAGGAGTTTCTTGCTCGCCGAGAGCGAGCCGCTCTCGGCGTCGAAGGGGGACGCCGCCTCGTCCTTCTGCTCGGCGGAGAGGGTGCGCCGCAGCCCCGGCCACGAAACGTGCAATCGCACGGCGGCGGCGTCCGATCGCAGACGATCGGCGGGGCTTCGTTCGCCGTGAACCCGGTCCTCGTCGAGGATCGTGACCTCCGCGGCGCCGTGGTCCGTCTCGGCGTCGGGCAGATCGGGGTCGTCATTCAGCGTCCGCCCGCGTCGCGGGGGACTGATCAGCAGAGTCATGGTTGAGATCTCGTGAGCGGAAAATGAAAACGCCCCGGCGGAGCGCCGGGGCGTGGCGTGCGGGGAGGCGGGCCGAGCGGGGCCGGCGGTCAGTTCAGCGCGTAGTTCTGCTTCGCGGACCGGGCGGTTCGGCGGCGGGGGCCGTCGGAGTTCGCTGTGTCGGCCGGTCGGAACACGCCGCCGACCTCGGCGTCCAGGCACCGCCCGGACGCCCAGCGACGCAACTTCGCCAACGGCTCCGCGGCGGAGACGGAGACCGGCACCACGTACGTCGCGGCCGCGGCCAGGCTCACGCCCAGCAGCGCCGAGAGCCGGCAGCAGGATTCGATCTCGGCGCCCGTCCAGCCGGCGTCCTCCGGCGTGGATTCGCCGGCGGCGACGCCGTAGCGCTCGCGGTACGTCTCCCAGATGCCCGCCCGCTGTTCGGGGCCGGGCAGGTCGAGGAAGAACGTCGCGTCGAACCGCCCGCTGCGGGTCAGCTCCGGGGGCAGCCGGCTGGCGTCGTTGGACGTGCAGACGACGAATACCCCCGCCGGCCGGTCCGCCAGCCAGGAGAGCAACGTCCCCAGCAGCCGGGACGACACCCCGGAGTCTTGGGCACTCCCGGACGTCCCGGCCAAAGCGCGTTCGATCTCGTCGACGAAGCAGATCACCGGGTCCATGGCTTCGATCGTCGCCAACGCCCGTCGGGTGTTTTCCTCCGTGGCTCCGACCAGCCCGCCCATCAGGGCGCCCACGTCGAGGGTCAGCGTCGGGCGGCCGACCTCGGCCCCGAGGGCCTTGGCGAAGGAGCTCTTGCCCACCCCGCCCGGCCCCAGGCAGAGCACGCCCTTCGCCTCGGCGACCGGCGAACCGTTCATCAGCGCCGTGCGGCAGAAGGTCTTCAGGGCGGACATCCCGCCGAGGGCGTCGAAGCCGGGACCGCCGCGCGAGAGCGTCAGCGGACCGCCGCTCGAGAGCTGCTTCGCCTTCAGTTCCCACAGCGGTTCGGGATCGAGCCGGCCGTGCCGGACCAGCGAGAGGGCGAAGGCGTTCTCCGCCTCCGACCGGGTGAGCCCCGCTGCGGCGTCCAGCACGGGCGTCATCGGATCGGGAAGTTCCCCCTCCTCCGTCGCCACGCCGCGGGCGACTGCTTCCAGTTCCTCCCGGGACGGCAGCGGGCAGTCCAGGACGACAAAGTCCCGGGCCAGCTCCGGCGGCAGGTCCGCGGTCGGCTGGATCAGGATCATGTGCGTGCGGCGGGTCTTGCCCGCCGCCAATGCCGACCGCACCGCGGCGAGGAGTTCGGGACTGTTGAAGTAGCGGTGAGCATGGACCATCGCCAGCAGGCTCGGCGTCTCGCCGTCGCCGGAGGCCGGCAGGGCTTTCACGGCGGCCAGCGGATCGGCCGGGCCGTCCGGCCCGCCGTCGGCGGTCCAGGCGGCGAGGTTCCAGCCCCGCTCGCGACAGAGGCCGGCGAGGTCGCGGAGGACCTCCTCCGGCTCCGGGCTGACCGCCAGCACGCCGGGGAAGGCGGCGGCGATCAGTTCCGCGAGCCTTTCGGTCAGTCCCGTGGGAGAGGTCGCGGGAGTGGATTCGTCTTCGGGTTCGGGCGGGGCGTGGCCCCGCGGTCGACGCGGCATGGCGTCTCCTTCGTGTGGGGTGGGGGATGAGAAAGAACGGACGGCCGGGTCGCGGGCGTCAGGCCTGCTGCTCGACCGTCTGGGCGACCGGGGCGACCGCGTGGTACTCCGGCGTTCGCCGCTTGGCGGTGGCGACGCCGAGGGCGTCCTCGTACGGCTTCGACGCCGCTTCGCAGGACGGACCGGCGAAGCCCTTCGTCTGAATGCTGGTCTCGCCGGCGGGGGTGACGGTGATCTCGATGCGGGGGGACATCTCAGGCGGCCTCCCCGGTCGTCAGGGACTGCGGAGCGCCGCCGAAGCCCATAGGCCCGGCGGTGACGGTCAGCCGCACGCTCCCGTCGGCCAGGGCCGTCTCGGCGACGCGGTGGCCGCGGGCCCGGGCCTGAAGTCTCGCCTTCTCAAGGGCGTACGCTTGGAGGAGACGGCCGACGAAGGACTCGTCGCCCCAGCGGCCCTCGTAAACGTCATGGTGCAGTTCGCCGGTCTCGACGTCGCAGACGATCGGGTACACGAACCCGGGCGGGCGGACCGCCAAGCCGGACTGCACCGAGCGGTCGAAGAAGGTGACGGTTTCGGTCTGCGGCGGGGGCAGCTTCAATCGAGTGCAAGCCGCCGCGAGGGCGGCGGGGTCCGTCGCCTTCGCGGCGACGGTCACGAGGTGACTCACGGGGAAGTCTCCTGTTCGGGGTCGAGGATGGGGAAGCGGTCAGCGGTCGTCGCGGGGCGGCGGGCGGCGCCCGGCGGCGAGCGCGGCGAGGTCGGCCAGCAGGCCGAGCAGCAGTCGTCCCGCCGCGGCGGCCAGCCGCGGCGGGAGGGAGAATCGGGGCACGGGGCGGCTCCGGTGCGGGGTGCGAAGAAGCGGCCGACGGCGTCGCCGGCCTCACCCCACAGTGACGCGAAAAGCCTCCGCTTTACTGAGCCCTCACTCGGTGTCAACGCGGACAGAGGCGTCCTTGAAACCGAGTCGGTCGGCCGCACGTCGACTGCCCCGCACGTCGGCGTGTCTACGTCCCTTTACAGTTAGTAATATCAAGTTAATCCTTCTTAAGTTTGGGCGGCGCTTTTCCCAGACTCTGCGGACACGATTCTTTCCGCCGCGCCAGGATTCCCGCCCCCGCGGACGGATTTATCGAGCCTTGGCGCCCGGATCGAAGCCGCATGAGCGCGCCGCCAAGCCCGCAAGCCGGGGGCTGGGACGACCTCGCCGGGACGACGTCGGGCGAGACGCCCGCGAGGGAAGACCGTCGAGATCCGGCCCCGGCCCGATGACGAACTGGTACTCGTAATACGACTCGGGCGGAAGAACCCCGATCCACCTCCCCCTGACGAGTCGCTCTAGGCCGTTGTCGATCGTCTTTCGGTCGATCCCGAGCCGATCGATCATCTTGGCGCGGTCGAGCGTCGGGTACGGCTCCAAGTGCAACGGGACTTCCATCTCTTCGTAGTTCCGAGCGCGATCCACCCACTGACTACGGAGCACGAGGGCGCGACTCAGGAGGTACGCGTAGAGCAGCTTGGTCAACGGAAGCACCTTGTATCGATGTACCCACCGCGGCAGCACGCCGTAGCCGTCCCGCCCCTGCCTCCGGCGTGTGGTGTCGATCCCGTTGAGCTCCAGGGCTCGTTCAGTGAACTCGTAGACTGTCGACTTCTGCCCCCTCGCCCCCGTCTCTCGGATCAGGCCTCCGTCGAGCTGGGAAAGCGCCCGGAGGTGGCGTTGCACGGTACGACGGTCGCAGGACATCTCCCTCGCGATCAGATCCACGCTCGGGAAGGCGTCGTTCCGTACCCGGTTTCGATAACGAATCAGGACGCTCGCGGTGATCGCCCGCGACTTGAACTCGCGGATGACCCCGAACGGCACGTGGTCGTAACCGGAAACCGCGCGGAGACGGTCGGCCAACTCGAGCGTCGGCGGCAACGGGTAAGGCGGCCATAGACACTCGTCGTCGGACTCCCTGAGCCCTTCCAAGCCGGGGGGACGGGTCGACAGCGTTTGGAAATGAGGGTCGGACATCTCTGCCGCGGGACCTGTTTGATCGGGGTCGGGGGAAAGCTCACGAGACCGGCGACGCGGAGTCGTCGAGCGTGTCGCAACAGCGGATCTCAGGCATCACGCCGACGTGGTGGGCGACGCGCGCTCATGGCCGGCCTCCGCCGGAGCATCCTGTTCTTCCGATACGTATCGGAAATCGAACTTGGACTTGGGCGACCGTTCGACGCTGTCGCCGCCGAGCCGGGGGCGAGGCGTTTCCACACCTGCCGTCGACCGATGCTGACGGCAAGTGGTGGAGCTGACGTAGGGTCGGGGGGGGGGCGCAGACCGCAGCGTCCAGTCACCTCGAACAAAAACGCTCGTTCAGAAATACTCTTTGACGCCCGGGAGGAGGGACGTCCGCCGGCGGGTCGGCTTGGCCGGGGGTTCGGTCGTGCGGAGCTTCAGGAACCGGTCGACCTCCGCCTCGTGGAACCGGTAGCGGGGGCGTTTCGCGCCGGGCATGGCGATGTCGATCGCCGTCAGGGCCCCGCCGTGGACGAGGTCCCGGACGTGCTGCGCGGTCGATCCGATCAGGGCCGCGGTCTGCTTCGTGGTGAGCAGGCCGGCGGCCAGCGAGGTTGTCTTCGGCATCGGTTTGATCCGATCGGCGTTGAGCAGACAGAAGTCGGACCCGAGCCGCCGCTGTGCGCCCGCCGCTCCCGAGAGTACGCTCGGGAGTGCGTGACGCGCGGCTTCGGCTGGGCGTCGTCGTGGGTTCCGGGGGCGAAGGTTGTTTGATCGCTGCTTCTCGCCCCCGGGACTGTCCGCGGGTGAATGGAACGGGTGAAATGGAACGGGAAACGTTCTCCTGGGATCGCGCACGCGCGATCGTCTATCGGCCCGGGCGTCCTGACCGCAGGCGTCCGACCCGCCCGTCCTGGGAGGCCGCCGATAGGTTCTCCTCGACGGCCGTGAGTTCGGCCGTTCGGGCGAGTCGCGAACGCCGCTACGACGCCGGACGCCCGGCGCCGCTCACATCGTCGGCAACACGTCTCACCCGGGGACATTTTGCGCACAGTTCCCGACTGTCACAACCGTCGGCAACATTTTACACCTGAGAAACACGACAGCACACACTTCCCGATAACGGGCATGGGCATGCTAGAGTCGTTTTCCCGCCACGCAGACAGCTCCTATGACCCACCGGAAAGACCGTCGATCGCCGAATTCCCCGCAGCTTGCCGCGACTGCCCCGTCGACGGAGGAGGTCGCGGCGGCGTTCCGCGCCCTCGTCGACAAGCGGTTCGGGTCGCAGCTGCGGGCTTCGAAGGCGCTCGGCATCCCGCGGGTCACGCTCCAGCGGGTTCTCGCCGGGGAGCAACTGCCCGGGGCGCCGTTGCTTCAGGCGTTGGCCGCTGCGGGCGTCGACGTGAACGCGTTGCTGCTCGCGGGACGGGAGCCGGGCGAGCCGACGCCGTTCGCGGAGCCCGGCCCGCCGAGCGGGCGGCATGAGGAGAGCGGGGCGTCACCTTGGCCTGCGCTCGACCGCTCGGGGGGCTGGCCCGTCGAGACCGCGATCGTCTCGGGCGTCCTGCCGCTGTTCGACGTCTTTCTCCCGGGGGAGCCGTCCGGGTACGCCGGGCGATCCCTCGGCGATGTCGCCGTCCCGGAGGCGTGGGCCCGGCCCGGGTCGTACGCCGTCTGGCTGGGCGAAGCGAAACGGTCGAAGAAGCTGATCTTCGCCGAGGAGGGGTTGTGCTACCCGGAGCAGCGCCCCGAGGTCGCGAACGACGTCCTCATCGTCTGGACCGGTCGCATCCCCGACTGGGTGACGGCCTCCCCGTTGGCCGGGGCGGCCCGCCGGAAGTCCGTCCGGCACACCTTCGCCGGTCAGGAACGGATTGAGGCGTACCGACAGGAGTCCCGCGAAATATCGGCCGCCCCCGTCGTGCTGTACCGGGACGTCCCCGTCCTCTCCCTCGTTCACCGGGGCGTCTCCTACCGGCGAGAGAACGACAAGACCGGGAAGGACAAGTTGTACGCGTTCGCGGAGTTCCGCGGCGGGGCTTCCGAGCCGGACTGGATCAAACGCATGCCCGTCGCGGGGTTCGCCGTCTTTTCGCTGGGACGCTTCCGGGCGGGGGCCGGCCGGCCCGGCTGAGCCCGGCCCGACCCGCAGCTCGCCCGGCCCGCAG
>NZ_WTPX01000190.1 GCF_013036045.1 Alienimonas chondri | reverse complement strand
GCTTGGCGGATCCGGCGTCCGGGGGGGTGACCGGGCGGGACGTACGAACGACGGCTGTGTCGTCGCTGCCCTCGCCGGCCTGCCAGCGGCCGGCCGCCGGACGCGGGGACACGGTCGGATCGACCCGCGTGACCTCAGCCGGGCGAGCCGCGGTGCGGGCGCCGTCCAGAGAAACGGTGCGGATCGGCCCGTCGAGGCTCACGCGACCTTCGCCGCCCGCCGACCGCGTCGATTGCGAGGCTGCAGCCATCGCTCTCTCGGCCTGATTGAACGGATCGCTCGCGATCGACTCCCCGGAGACTTGGGAGCGGGGCGAGAGGAAGGCCAGTTGCTTGCTGACCGTCTCGCAGCCGACCCCCGCACAGCACCCCGCGAGCGTCACCGCGAGGGCGACGGGGCGACGGGCGCACCGAACGGCGTCGCGGACGGATCGTTTGGGAACGAAAGGCTTCGCGGAGATCATTCCGGCAGGTCCGCGTGGGGGAGAAGCGAGGAAGGCGGCGCCGCGGCGGCGGCGTTGGCGGCCTCGGGATCGGCGGTCGGTGAGGCGAACGTTCGGTTGAACTCCGCCGGATCGAACGTGTCCGGTTGAATCGGTCGGGCAGGCGGCGCCGCTCCACCGGATTCGGTCAAAGTTTGAGGAGCCGGCGAAACGGGCGCCGTGCGGCTCGCGGCGAGATCGGGCCGTTCAGCGGCGACCCGGGCGACCCAGGCGGTCAACAGTGCCTTGGATGCCGGCCCGCCCTGCACCCGGAACGGCGTCCGGCCGCGGCGGTCGGCGCGGTCGACGCAGGTCGCCACCAGGGGCGAGCGGAGCGCGTTCCCGTCGCCCACGAACGCCAGAGCCGCGGCGAGGTTCAGTCGCGTCGTCGCGGCGGACCGGGACGGATTCTTCAGTTGGAACGCCCCGCTTTCCGTCCCCCCGTGGCAACCGGCATTCCCGCAGCGGGTCAGCAAGACCCGTTCGACTTGGCCGGTGAAGTTCCGAAGCGTCTCCGCGGACAGCCCCGCCGCGGACGCCGTCGCCGGCGCTTTCGAGGAGGCGTTTGCAACATGCGACGCCGGCACGACGCCGGACGAGGTGTGCGTCGGCGCCTGCGTCGGCTTGCCCGCGCGAGCGTTCGCCGCGGCGATGACCGTTTCGACCCGTCGCAGCGCCCGGGACCAGTCGTCCCTGTCCGGTTCGAGTTCCAGCGCCGTCAGCAGTTCTTCGCGGCTCCGCAGCGTCAAACGATTCGTCAGGCACCAGGCGGCGAGCTTCGCGTGCCCGGCGGCGTCCTTCTCGGGGATCTCCGCCTTCAGTTGGAAGTAGGCGTCGTCCAGGCTGGGGGCGTTCACGCGGACGCGATCGCTGGGCAGCACGATCGACCCGCGGGCCGTTCGCACCTTCACGCCGTAGCTGTATTCGGTCACCAGTCCGCCGTAGACCCCGCCGTCCGTCAGCACCAGCACCCGCGGTCGTTCGGCGGAAGCGGGCGTTTGAGCGAAGAGCGAATCGGCCGACGAAAGCCCCGCGGAGAACGCGAGGACGGCGACGACGCGCAGCGTGGGGCGATGAGCGAACACCCCGCGACGCTAGTTCCGCCGCGATTCGGGGGTCAAGATGCATCGGCCCGCCCCGGTGTCCCTCGCTGAACTCCTTCGCCCATGATGCTCGCCGCCGCCCTGCTGATGTCCGCACTCCCCGCTGCCGCCGATCTCCCCGAGGGGATCGAAGTCCGCTCGCATGCCGGGGCCGACGGGACGGAGTACCAACACCTGCTCGTCCGGCCCGCGGAGGTGAAGCCGGGCCAGAAGTACCCGCTGGTCGTCTTCCTGCACGGCGCCGGCGAGCGCGGTTCCGATCCGACCGTGCTGGCGAAGCACTTCTTCCCCGCGATGCTCTCGGAGGAGTACCGGGAGCGGTTCCCCTGCTACATCATCGCCCCGCAGTGTCCGAAGGACGGACGCTGGGCGAACCGCGATTGGCGCGACCCGGAGAACGCCGATGGTTCGATGTCCGCGCCGATGGCCGCCGCCTCTGATCTGGTCGATGCGGCGCTGGAAGAGTTCCCCATCGATACCGACCGGCTGTATCTGACCGGCCTGTCGATGGGCGGCTACGGGACGTGGGACTGGTCAGTGCGGAAGGCGGACTTCTGGGCCGCGACCGCTCCCATCTGCGGCGGCGGGAACCCGGACGACGCCGCGGCGCTGAAGGACCTGCCGCTGTGGGTCGTGCACGGCGGTGCCGACAACGTCGTCCCGCCGCGCCTCAGCCGCGACATGGTCGCCGCGACCGTCGCGGCCGGCGGCGCCCCGATCTACATCGAATACCCCGACGTCGGCCACGATTCCTGGACCCCCGCCTACGCCACGCCGGACGGTTTGATCGCCTGGATGTTCCGGCAGCGGAAAACGCGTTGAGACCGGAGCGCAAGCTCCGGCTGTGCGTCCCCGAACGTCAGGCTATCTGATGACCGAATCGATCGCTCTGTTTCTGACTTGGACGACCTACGGAAGCTGGCTCCCCGGCGACGCCCGAGGCTCCACGTCCCGAGGCGGCCGCCCGGTGTCTCCGGACGAGTCACTCCAGCGGCGAGCAGAACGAGCGATGACGGAATCGCCCTGTTTGCTGACGGTCGAGCAGAGAACCGCCGTGGAACAGGTGATTCGTCGGCACTGCGAGCTGCGGAACTGGACGCTGCATGCTGTCAACGTGCGAACGAACCACGTTCATGTCGTCGTCTTTTCAGGCGACGCGGCGCCGAAACGGGTGAGAGAGGAACTGAAGAGCTGGTCGACTCGTACCTTAAGGGCAGCCGATGAGAGCGGGCGAGTGAAGTGGTGGACTGCTGGCGGAGATATCACATACCTCTATGACGAGGCGGCGGTCGCCGAGAAAGTGGATTACGTGCTGAATGGCCAATAGCGTAGGGTCGCTCCGTCGTGGCGGGAGAGGATGACGCACGGCCGGAGCTTGCGCTCCGGTCTCAACGAATCGGGGAACGAGTTACACTGCCCCCATGCTCGCCGATACGTCCTCCCGTCCGCAGTCCGACGCCGCTTTCGAGCGCGCGAAAAAAGTCATCCCCGGCGGGGTGAACAGCCCTGCCCGGGCCTTCGGGGCGGTCGGCGGGACGCCGGTGCATATGGCCAGCGGCGAGGGGCCGTGGCTGACGGACGTCGACGGCAATCGCTACGTCGATTTCGTCGGCAGTTGGGGGCCGCACATCCTCGGCCATCGCCATCCGGCGGTGATGGAGGCGATCGCGGACGCCCTCACCCGGTCCACCAGCTTCGGCGCCCCCACGCCGGCGGAGACGGAACTGGCGGAACTTGTCGCAGAGGCCGTGCCCTCCGTCGAGCAGGTCCGTATGACCAACAGCGGCACCGAAGCGGCGATGAGCGCCGTGCGGCTCGCCCGCGGCGCCACCGGGCGAGACAAGGTCGTCAAATTCGCGGGGAACTATCACGGGCACGTCGACGCCCTGCTGGTCAGCGCCGGCAGCGGGGCGCTGACGCTCGGGCATCCCTCCAGCCCCGGCGTTCCGGCGGGGTGTACCGCGGACACGATCGTGCTCGATTACAACGACGTCGATCAGCTGACCGCCGCCTTCGAGAAGTACCCGGACGCGATCGCCGGCGTGTTCCTCGAACCGGTCTGCGGGAACATGGGACTCGTCGTTCCGACCGAGGAATTCCTGACGGCTCTCCGCGACTTGTGCACGCGGCACGGCGCCCTGCTGGCGTTCGACGAGGTGATGTGCGGCTTCCGCGTCGCCTACGGCGGGGCGCAGGCCCGGTTCGGCGTGACCCCGGACCTGACGATGATGGGCAAGGTGATCGGCGGCGGGATGCCGGTCGGCGCCTACGGCGGGCCGGCGGAGGTGATGAAGCACATCTCCCCCGTCGGCAGCGTCTATCAGGCCGGAACGCTCTCCGGGAACCCGGTCGCGATGGCCTGCGGCGTCGCCACGTTGAAGGCGTTGCGCGACGGCGATGTCTATGAACGCCTCGAAGCCCTCGCGGCCCGCCTCGAAGCCGGGCTGACGGATGCGATCGAAGCGACCGGCACCCCCGCCTGCATCCAGCGGGTCGGGTCGATGCTGACGCTGTTCTTCACCTCAGGTCCGGTCACAAACCTGATCGACGCGCAAAAGTCGGACGTCGAACGCTTCGCCCGCTACTTCCACGGCATGTTGGACCGCGGCGTCTACCTGCCGTGCAGCCAGTACGAGGCGATGTTCGTCTCCGCGGCCCACACTGAGGAACTGATCGACGCGACCGTCGCCGCGGCCCGTGAGGTGTTGCACGTGATCTGACGCGTTCGGTTCGCCGTCGCCGCCAGGCGGCGCGCTTCGAGAGAGAGACGCGCGCCGCCTGGCGGCGACGGCGAACCGGCTAACGCAGCACCGCGGTCGCCCAGCCGTCGGCCAGTTCCAGCGAGGCCAGCCGCAGCTTGATGCGGGTGCGGGCGTCCGTGGCGACGACGGTGCGGGCCGGCACGACGGACTCTTCCGGGATCGCGTCGCCCAGTCGGCTCCGCAGCACTCGGCCGATCGCCTGTTGGCGGAAGCGGCTCTCGGGCCGACCCAGCGGGGCGACTGACAGACCGCCGCGGGTCAGCACGACCTCGCCGGTTTCCGTCAGCGTCACGTCGAAGGGGATCGAGACCCGCTGCGGCGGCACGTCTTCGCCGGACGTGCCGTCCTCGTTCGCAGGCGCCGCCAGACCCACCCGCACGATGAGAACCAGCCGGTTCGCCTCGAAACACACGCGGATCGGGTCGGAGGCGGCGAAGGTCAGCGTGGGCGGCGGTTCTTCGCCGACGCTGGGTTCCGACGGAGTCAGCGGGGCGATGTCCCGGCCGAACAGCTCGCCGGCGAACTCCGTGACGATCACGCCCAGCTCGTCCGGGGTGACTGTCCGCCCGGCGAGGTTCAGTCGGTCCGCGGAGTTGTTCATCGCGCTTTGATGAACCTGGGCGACGACGCCGTCCTCCGCGATCGGCCGTCGCGGGGCGGGCGTGCCGGCGAGTTCGTCCTGATCCGACAGTCGCACGAAGATCCGCATCTCCCGCTCCGTGCTGGAGATCGATTCCCGCGACGGCGCCAGTCCCAGGTTCGTCGCCCGCCGCCGCAGCGCTCCGCCGGCTCGGAGGTTCACGACGTCAAATTGTTCCGTCAGTTGACGGTCGAGCTGCGGCCGGAGGTTGGATTCCAGTTCCCGCTCCGCCCGTGCGAGGGCGGCCGGTTGGCGCCGGCCGGCTTCCGCGAAGGCTTCCCGCTGGATGACGTCCCGCAGCAGGCCGCCGGCGACGTCGTCGTAGATCGTGTTGATCCGGGTGTTCCGCAGAAAGGGGTCGACGTCCACCGTCGTGCGGCCGTTGCGGAAGCGTGTGCCGTCGTACACCAGCGTTTTGCGGGCTTCGAAGCGGTGGCGGCCGGTCGTTTCCACCCGGGCCTGACGGGTGCGGGAGACGGTCTCCGTCGTCGCCAAACCCCGCAGCACGACGTCGAACCGGGCGGCACCGACCTCCGGGACGACGTCCACGTCGACGTCCACGTCCGTCTCCTGCACGCCGCGGACGCGGGCGCCGAACATCACTTGGCTGATCGCCCCGCGTTCCTTGCGGGTCTGAGCGATGAACCGCCGCAGAAAGTCCTCGCCGATCGCGATGCGGACGTTGTCGCCGTCGTACAGGTCGTCGATGAGGTCGAGCAGCGCCTCCCCGGCCCGCGGAGCGACGGCGGCGAGATCCGCGGCGGCGCCGGCGAGAGCGCGGGCCGCTTCGTCCGTCGCATCGGATTCGAACCGCTCGAACGCGGCGACGAACTGTCGGATCGCGACCGTCGCCCCGTCCGCCGGCCGGGCGTCGTCTCCCGAATAAGTCACGAGGGCGAGCCGCACGTCGGCGATCGACGCCAACCGGCGCCATTCGGGTCGGGCGAGGAAGGCCGCCTGCTCCGGGGCATAGATCGTCGGGTCTGCGAGGTCGTGCACGAGAGCCGACAACGTCCGATGAACCGACGGGCCGGTCTGACCCGCGGCGATGGCATCGAGCCGATCCGCCCGGGCGACCTGCAACCACCGGTCGCCGCCGGGGATCGTCGCGAGTTCCGCCCGCAACGCCGCCATCGCGTCGCTCAAACGCTCGTTCGCCCCGCGGCGGGCGGTTTCTATCGAGACGGACTCGGCCGCGGCCCGCGCGTCCAGCGCCGCCTCGGCGAGTAGCGCCCGTCGTTCGAGCGGTCCGCGGAGGTCTCGCAGCGCCGGGCGGATCGCTGAGAACCGGGGATCGGCCGCGGCGGCGTCCAACTGGGCGACGGCGCCGCGCAGCGTGCGGATCGCCTCACGCTGCCGCGTCGCCGGGGCGTCGGGGAGATAGAGGATGGTGGCGGTCTTCGCCGTCGCGGCGCCCCAGTCGGACCAACGTTCGCCCAGCGGGGCGAAGGCGAAGGCGTCGATCGCGGCGGGCACGCTCTCCGGAAAGACGTCCGCCAACGACGGCGCCGGGGGGCGAACCGCGAGGGCTTCAGCGGCCTGCTCGACGGGGACGGCCGCGGGAGCGGGCGCGAGCCACGCCGCAGCCACGATCAACAGGGCCGCGGGGGAGGTGGCCATACTCAGCGGCGGGAACGAGGGACGGAACCGCTTCGGAATCGGCAGTCGAGAGCCTTGGCGGACGGCGTGATAGTCGCGGCCGATCCGACCGTATCAACACGCATATTTTGCCGCGGGCGCCCAGGGGGCAAGATGGCGAGAACCGGACGGGACCGGCGATCCGTCGGGAAATTCGCTGACGTTCCCGGTCCGGGTGCGAGACGCGCCGCGGACCGCTAACGTCGCTCTTTGACCGCGGTCGTGCCGCTCTGCCGGGTCTCCGTTTCCTCAGCGCCGTCGGCAATCGGCTCGATTCGCTCGAAGGTCTGTCGTTGACATCGCCGAACCTCGCCCCGCTGGAGTATGCGAACCTCA
>NZ_WTPX01000019.1 GCF_013036045.1 Alienimonas chondri | reverse complement strand
TCCCGAGGCTCCCGCACGCTTTCCCCTCTCGGCCGCCCGCCGCGGCCCCCCCGGACACGGACGTCCCGATGCCCCGCCCCTTCCTCTTCCGCCACGCAATCGCCTCTGCCGTCGCCGCGGGTGCATTGACCTCGACCGTCGTCGCTCAGGACTTCGGCCGCGCGTCGCTGAACGGCCCGCTCGCCGCGCCGCCGCCGGTCCCGACGCGGGGGAACCTCCCCGTCCCGTCAGACATCCCCGAATTGCACGCGGACGACGACGGCCCGATCGGGCGGTCGTTCGTGGAGCCGCCGCCGGTTCCCGAGGCCCCGTGGAGCCTCGACGTCGCGACGGACGGAGGGCGGAACGCCGCCTTCGCCGGGGTCCCGCTGACGCTCGAAGAGGCGTTGGAGATGGCCGCCGCCAACAACCCGACGCTCGTGCAGGCCCGCGCCCAGGTGCAGGGTACGCTGGGGCTGGCCGTCGAGGCAGGACTGTGGCCGAATCCGACGTTCCGCTATATCGGCGAGCAGATCGGCGTCGACCGCGAGGGCGAGACGGACACCCCCGGCGAGTTCCAGGGGGCGACGATCACGCAGGAGTTCGTTACCGCGGACAAGCGGGACATCAGCCGGGCGAAGTTCCTCCAACGCACCCGCGTGGCGGAGTGGGCGGCCGTCTCCCAGCAGTGGCGGGTCTGCAACGACGTGCGGGTGCACTTTTATCAGGCGCTCGGAGCCAAGCAGACCGTCGCGATCCGCGAAGATCTGCTCAAAGCCGCCGAGGACGCCCTCGTCACCGCCCGGGAACAGTGGAACCTCGGCCAGGCGACGCGCTCCGATCTGCACCTGGCGAACGTCGCGTTGCAAGAGGCGCGGCTGAACCTCCTGATGGCGGAGAACGACTATCTGGAGCAGTTCCAAACCCTCGCCTCCCTGATCGGCCTGCCGCTGGAGACCGGGGCGGTGGTCGGCGAGTTGGACGGCGAGACCGCGGAGATCGATTTCGAGCAGGTGTATCAGGAGTACCTGGAAGAGGCTCCGCAGGTCATCATGGCCAAGCAGAAGCTGCGTGAAGATCAGATCACGCTCAAGAGGGAACTGGTCGAACCGATCCCCAACGTCTTCGTCGAGGCGGGCAGCGGGTATAACTTCGAGGCGTTGGAGACGACGGGTGCCCTGAGCGTGTCGCTCGACATTCCGATCTTCGACCGCAACCAGGGCAACATCCGCCGGGCCGAAGCGGATCTGGTGCGGCAGCGGCGGGAGATTCAGCGGACGGAGATGCTGCTCCGCCGCGATCTGGCGATGCAATACCGCCGCTACCTCACCGCCCGTCAGCACGTCGAGCAGTTCGCTCAGGTGATCCTGCCGGAGGCCCGAGCGGCGTATAAAAATCAGCTCGACGCCTACGCCGAGGACCGCCAGCAGTGGACCGACGTCCTCAAAGTGCAGAGCAGCTACTTCGATCTGCGGCAACGCTATATCGGGCACCTCGTCGCCCTGCGGACCAGCGAGACGCTGATCCGGGGATACCTCCTCCACGACGGATTGAACGTCCCCGCCCCGCTGCCGCCCGGGCACCTGGACGTGACCGCCCAGCCGCGGTGATCCGCCCCCGGCGACCAAGCCGCGGCGCCCCGGAACGGGCGACCCGCGGGTACCCCCACGGGGTACAATCCGACCTCTCGCTCTTTTCCCTGCCCCAGCGTTTCGATGTCCGCCGCCGAAGCTCGTCGTTCCTTCCTCAAAGCCGGGACCGCGGCCGCGGCCGGAGCCTTCGCCGCCCGCGCCGTCGCTCAGGAGAGCCCGGAGCACGATCCGCTCCGCGTCCCCGGCGGCCCGACCGATCCGCCCGGCGGTTCCCGACCGCAGGACGAGCACGAGGTGCGGGCGGACTACGAGGGCTTCTCCCGCTATAAGCCCAGCCGCGGCCACGACCCGGATTCCAAATGGTATCTCGGCAAAGAGGTGCCGGGCTTCCGCAAAGGCGTCGACGGGCCGGCGCCCTTCGTCGCTCCGGACGTCGAGAAACTGCCGTATACGATGGAGAACGGCTGGAAAGTCTTCCATCTCAGCTGCACGCCCGTCAGCCGGGAGTTCCTCCCGGGCCACCAGATCAACGTCTACGGCTTCAACGGGTCGATGCCCGGGCCGACGATCGAGGTGACGCAGGGGGACCGGGTCCGGTTCGTCGTCAAAAACGATCTGCCGGAACCGACCTCGGTGCACTGGCACGGGTTCGAACTACCGGTCCAGGAGGACGGCGCTTCGCACCTCACCCAGAATATGATCCAGCCCGGGAAGGAATACGTTTATCAGTTCCAGGTGCACGAGGAGGGAACGTTCTTTTATCACTCCCACGTCGCCATGCAGGAGACGTTCGGGATGGTGGGGTGGTTCATCGTCCATCCCCAAAAGCCGTTCGATCCGCCGGTGGACCGCGACTTCGGGCTGATCTTTCAAAACTTCCGCATCGACCCGATGACCACCGTGGTCGACAGCTGGGGGATGGATTTTAACTGGCACACGATCAACGGCCGCAGCGGGCCCTACACAACGCCGCTGGTCTGCCGGCACGGGGAGCGGGTGCGAATCCGCATTTTGGACTTCAGCCCGGTGCAGCATCATCCCATTCATTTGCACGGGCACACCTTCTGGGTGACCGGTCACGAGGGAGCTCGGGTTCCCAAAACCGCCTGGATTCCGCGGAACACGGAGCTGATCGCCGTGGCCCAGGCCTCGAACCTGGAGTTCATCGCCAACAACCCCGGCGACTGGGCGCTGCACTGCCATATGACGCACCATATGATGAACCATATGGTGCAGCACGTCGGCCCGCGGATGCGGGGACAGACTGACACCAGTCGCTATACCGCCAACCTGGAGACCCGCCCCGCGGTCGATCTGAATTCCAAGGCGCTCGGCGACGTTCCCCCCGGCTACCCGCAGATGATGCAGGGGATGAAAATGGACCCGGCCGCGATGAAGAAGGTCTGGAGCCGCCGCGAAATGAGGGGGATGCGGGCGACCGCTCCCAAGACGATCAGCGGCCTGTTCACCGCCCTCCGCGTGCTGCCGGACGATCTGTATCGGCTGGTGATGGAAACCGACGAGCCGGTCGAAAAAGGAGCCGTCTTCGCCGAGATCGTCCGCCGCTTCGGCGACTACGACCGCTACGACTGGGCGCCGATGGAGATGGAAATGGGCGGCGGAATGAACGACGCGGCGATGGGTGGCGGCGCAACGGGGAGCGTCGGGACGGGGCGATGAGCGAGGCCCTGTGCTCGGTCGCAGGCGGCTTACTGGTTCTGCTGGCGGCGTTTGACCTGTACCGCACGGTCCTGATGCCGCGGGGCCGCGGCGGGCCCGTGACGCGCGGGGTCTGCCGCGGGGTCTGGTGGATTGCGTCGCTGGGCGGAGATCGTGCGAAGGGCCAAGCCGGCCCGCTCACGGTCGTCGCCGGCGTGGCAGCCTGGGGGGCGCTATTGGCGTTCGGATTCGCGCTCGTCACCTGGCCGGCGTTGGGCAACGGGGTGACCGCCAGCGGCGACGCGGAGACGCCGACCGACTTCGTTGCGGCCCTGTACTACTCCGGGTTCAACCTGACGACGCTCGGCACCGGCGACCTCGTCCCCCGCACCGACGCCTACCGCCTGCTGATGGTCGCGGAGGCGGCGGTCGGCTTCAGCTATCTGACGCTGGCCCTGACCTACATGATGTCCGTCTATGAAGCCCTGAACCGACGGAACGTCTTCGCGTTGGGCCTGCATCAACGAACCGGCGACACCGGCGACGCCGCGACCTACCTCGCCGGCCTCCTGCCCGGACCGCCGGCGGTCGCCTCGCAGGATCTGACGACGCTGTCCGGGGAACTCGCCCAGCTCTTCGAGGCGCACCACTTCTACCCCGTCCTGCACTACTTCCGCCTGCCGAAACCGCGGTACGCGATGGCCCGCATCCTGTTCGTCGCCCTCGACGCCGCCTCGCTGATCCGCTCCGCTCCGGACGGCCCGGACGCGCAAACGTTGGCGGACTCGGCCGCCGTCGAAGCGCTGTGGCGGGGGGGATTGCGTCCGGTGCAGGAACTCGCCCCGCTCTTTCTGCCGGACCGACTATCAGAGGACGTCTCGGAGGAAACCGCGGTGGAGCGGGACCGCTGGCACGCCCACTACCTCCGGGCCGCGGCGACGCTGCGGGCCGCCGGCGTCGCCTGTCGGGATGACGAGGAGGGTTTCTCCCGCTATGCGCTGCGGCGGGCGGAGTGGAACGCGACCGTCCGCCGCTTTACCACGTTCATGCGTTACGACTGGGACGAGGTCGCCGCTCCCGCCGACCGCTGACGGCGGGAGCGGCGATCGCCCGCGTCGCTCAGTCCGCGTTCGCGGGCACGATCTTCCAGATCACGCCGGTGCCGGGCTTGGCGTGCGGCCCGGATTCGTCCATCGGCATCAAGCCGAAGTCGGCGACGTACAGGGCGGAGCCGTCCGCGGCGAAGCGGACGTCCAGCGGGCGGCGCGGCCCGGCCGATCCGCCCGGCGTATGGCCTTGGCCGTGATCGCCGTGTCCGCTTTGGCTCTTCTCGCCGCGACCGCCGTGGCCGTGGTGTTTTGGGCCGAAGAAAGTGGTCGATTCGCCGGTCGCCGGGTCGAACCGCACCACGCGGTGGCCGCCGTGCTCCTCAGGCGGATTGCCGGTGCGGGGCGTCATGTGACCGAAGAAGGCCACGAACAACTGCCCCTCGAAGCCGAACGCGCCGCCCGGCGAGGCATCCAGTTTCACGATGCAGGAATGCTTGGGGTAGGTCGCCGCGGGCCGCTCCACGGGCGGATGCTCCGCCATCAGGAACGTCGGCTGCGGCTCGCCCTCTGGCTTGAACCGCGGATCGGTCACCGGATCGCCGGACCCGAAGTCCGGCCAACCGTAGAAGGCGCCCCGCTTCACGACATAGAGGTCTTCCAGATCGTTCGCCACCGGCCGGCTACCGCGGACGTCCATGCCGTTCTCCGTCGCGTACAGCGTGTCGCCGGCCCACAACAGGCCGTAGGGGTTCCGCAAGCCCCAGGCGTAGACCGACGGGTTCGAGCCGTCCGCGTCGAACCGCAACACCGTCCCGTTCGCCTTGGTCGCCCCGGGAATCGTCGCCCCGTCCGGGGTGGACGTGTCGAACGGCTGATAGGCGGAGGTCCGGGCCGTCTCGTCGGCTTCGCCGTCGGAGAGCGGGTCCTTCGTCTGGAAGACCGCGCCGCGGGTCCGCAGCGGGACGGGCGCGATCTCGTGGACGTCTGGGCGTTTGCTGAGCCACTTCTTGTTGTCCAGACCGACGACGCCGGAGTTCGTCGCCGTGCCCTGGCCGACGTACAGCCCGCCGTCGGGGCCGACCGTGAGTTGGTTGTTCTCGTGGTCCCCGAGACTCGGCAGCCCCGTCACGAGATCTCGCAGCGCCGGGGCGTCGCCGAGCGGGTCGTCGAGGGTCGAAATCTTCGTCCGGTGCGAGATCAGCAGTTTGCCGTCGCGCATCAGCAGATCGTTGACCGGCGCCTGGAGGCCGTCGACGGGCACGCTGCGGCGGGCGCCGTCGGCGGCGAAGTGCAGCAGGGCGGGCTCGGCAGACGGATCGCCCGGGGCCGCGCCGGAGAGGGCGACGAACAGCCCGCCGGCGCCGTCCGGCTCGACGCTGGTGGGATAGTCCAATCCGTCGGCGAATACCTCGATGCGGTAACCCTCCGCCACTTCCGCGGCGGCCGGATCGGGCGCGGGCGGGGCCGCGACGGCCGATTGAGCGAGGAACAAGCCGGCGAGCACCAAGGCCGCCGCGGCGTGGAGAAGCTGAAACACGCGGATCTCCTGAGGGGGGAATGCGGTCGCCGATGCCGGCGACGAAACGATCGTCACCCAAACGCGCCTCCGGCCGGCGGGGGACCGGCGAATTCCCTTGAGCGCGGATCGAAGATACCCCCGGGCCGTATCCCCATGAGCGTAGGGAAGCCGGCCCCCGTCCCGGTCGCGTGTCCGATTCGTCAGCGTGTTCTTCTCAAGACGAGCGGGGTCGTCGCCCCCTCGATCTTCCCCCGTTCTCTCTCCCGGAGACTCCCATGAACCGCCGTTACATTCCGTCCGCCGTCGCCGCCGCCCTGCCCGCTGTCGAGTTCAAGGCAGCGGCCCAGCCCCGGGTGCTACAACAGGCCCGCAGAAGTTTGATTGGCTTCCTTCGGTAAGTCCGCCGTCGTCGCGGGGTGCGCGGAGTCCTCCCGCAAATGTGCCGAGATGTGCCGCTCCTAGATCTGGGCGTCTCGCCCACCGGAGCGTTACTCCTGCTGTATCAGGCCGTCCGGCTTTCTCCGAGCGGCTTCCCTCCCTGATTTTGCCTCCGTTCGATCGAATTCCATGAACGCCTACGTCCGCTTCGGCCTGATGATCGCCACGTCCACCGTGGTGATGTTCGGCCTGATGTACCTGAACACCTACGCCCTCGATCACGTCCTCTTCAGCGAGACGCGGGCTTATATGGCGCTGCTGATGGGCGCGGTGATGGCTGTGATCATGATTGGGTTCATGTGGTCGATGCATGAAAACCGCAAGGCGAACGTCGGCATTCTCGCCGGGGCCGTCGTCGTCTTCGTGGGGTCGCTGTGGCTGGTCCGCTCGCAGGAGACGGTGCAGGACTCGTCATGGATGAAGGCGATGATCCCGCACCACTCGATCGCGATCCTCACCAGCGAGCGGGCGGAGATCTCCGACGCCCGCGTCCGTGATCTGGCCGACCGCATCATCAAAACCCAGCGGGAGGAGATCGCCGAAATGAACCGGCTGATCGCGGACCTCGAAGCGGATCGCTGATCCGCCCTGCCGCGCGGTCTCGCGCGGCACAGCGAGGCGACTGCAGGCCGCCCGGCGCGGCGACCCCTCGCCGGTCCTACCCGGGTCCGGTAGGATAGGGGCTGACGGTCTCACGGCCGGTAAGCATCCTCTCTCAGCCTCCGGCCCGTCCGCCGTCCGCAAGCCTCGTGAATCTCGACGACGACCAGAAAGAGGCCCTCCGCAAAAGGCTCCGCCGCGCCGAGGGCCAGGTGGCCGCGGTGGGGCGGATGATCGAGGAGGACAAGTACTGCGTGGACGTGCTGATGCAGGTTCGGGCGGCGATGGCGGCCCTCGGCAAGGTGGGCCATATCGTGCTTGAAAATCACATGGACACCTGCGTCTCCGCCGCTTTCATGGCCGAGGACGACGCGGAGCGGAAGGCGAAGATTCGCGAGTTGATGAGCGTGTTCGCCCGGTACGGCAACTTCGGCGGTCGCTGACGCCGTGCGGGCGCCGGTTCGACGCCCTTTCGGGCCGCCTCGCTCGCGCCCGGAAAAGTTCTCTACGGAAAGCGTTGCGCTTCGGGGAAGCTCGACTCCGGGAACGTCCCCACCCGAGGTCTCGACGTTTCACGGTTCATACCCTCTGTGGGTATTTCTAAAAACAGGCGGTGCGTCGGGCGACCGACGCGACTCACCCGTTCCCCGGGACCACCCGTTCCCCCAAAGACCACGAGGACCGACGATGAGCGACGCCGCGATGAAACAGTGCATCGATACCTGTCAGGAATGTCACCGCACCTGCCTGGAGCACTTTACGAACGTCTGCCTTGAGAAAGGCGGCGAGCACGTCGAGAAGGAGCACGTCAAATTGATGCTGGACTGCATCCAGATTTGCGCGACCTGCGCGGACTTCATGATCCGCGGCAGCGACCTGCACAACTTCGTCTGCCGGGCCTGCAGCGAGGTTTGCCAGCGGTGCGCGGACAGCTGCGAGAAGGTCGGGATGAGCGACTGCGCCGCCCAGTGCCGCAAGTGCGCGGAGTCCTGCGGCGCGATGGCCGCCTGAGTCAAGCTGGCTCCTTCTGTCCCATGACGCCGGGGCCCGGCCGGGCCCCGGCGTTTCCGCTTCGCCCAGTTCGAACCGATGAACGACGACCTTCCGGTTCTCGATGCTCCCGCGACGGAGGGGACCGTCACCGACCCCGTCTGCGGCATGACGGTCCCGGTCGACGCTCCCCGCACGGTCCGGCACGCCGGCGAGACGTACCGCTTCTGCTCCGACGGCTGCCGAACGAAGTTCACGGCCGATCCGGAGCGTTACCTCGACCCGTCAAACCAAGCCGACGAGGCGCACGGTTGCTGTCATGGACAGGGCGGCTCGTCGTCTCCCCTCCCCCCCGGAACCGCGGCCGGGGCGTACACCTGCGCCTGTCACCCGGAGGTGGTCGCCGAGGAGCCCGGCCACTGCCCGAAGTGCGGGATGGCGTTGGAGCGATCCGGCCCGCCGACGAAGCCGGGCGGCGGGACGACCGTCTACACCTGCCCGATGCACCCGCAGATCGAGCAGGACGGTCCCGGCGACTGCCCGATCTGCGGGATGGCGTTGGAACCGAAAACCGTCGCGGTTCGCGGGGCGGAGGACGAACCGGACCCCGAACTGGTCGACATGACTCGCCGGTTCTGGATCGGCTTGGCCCTCGGCCTGCCGGTGATCCTGCTGGCGATGGGGCCGATGGTCGGGCTGCCGGTCCACGATTGGATTGGAGCCCGAACCTCCCACTGGCTCCAACTTGCTCTGGCGACGCCGGTGGTGCTCTGGTGCGGCTGGCCGTTCTTCGTGCGGGGGTGGAAGTCGGTCGTGAACCGACATCTCAACATGTTCACGCTGATCGGCCTGGGCGTGGCCGCGGCGTACGCCTACAGCGTCGCGGCGGTCGTCGCCCCGGGCCTCTTCCCGGAGACGTTTCGAGAGGAGCACAGCGGCCTGATCGGCGTCTACTTCGAAGCAGCGGCGATGATCGTCGTCCTCGTGCTGCTCGGTCAGGTGATGGAACTGCGGGCCCGCCGCAAGACCGGCGCGGCGCTGCGGGAACTGCTCTCGCTCGCCCCGCCGACCGCCCGCGTGGTCAGCGACGACGGCGACGAGCGGGAGGTTCCGCTGGACGAGGTGACGACCGGCGACCGGCTCCGCGTACGGCCCGGCGAAAAAGTGCCAACCGACGGGCGCGTGATCGACGGCGGCGGGGACGTCGACGAGTCGATGGTCACCGGCGAACCCGTTCCCGTGCGGAAGGAGGAGGGCGACTCGGTGATCGGCGGGACGGTCAACGGCGCCGGCTCCCTGCTGATCGAGGCGGAGCGGGTCGGAGAGGACACCGTCCTGTCGCGCATCGTGGCCCTCGTCGCCGACGCCCAGCGGAGTCGCGCCCCCATCCAGCGGGTCGCGGATCGGGCCGCCGGCTACTTCGTCCCGTTCGTGCTGGCGGCCGCGGCCTTGGCGTTCGTCGTCTGGTGGGCGGTCGGGCCGGAGCCGGCGTTCGCCTTCGCGCTGGTGAACGCGGTCGCCGTGCTGATCGTCGCCTGCCCCTGCGCCCTCGGCCTCGCCACGCCGATGAGCGTGATGGTCGGCGTCGGCCGCGGCGCCCGGGAGGGCGTGCTGTTCAAGGACGCCTCCGCCCTGGAAACGCTCCGCTCCTGCGACGTACTCGTCGTGGACAAAACCGGCACCCTCACGGAGGGCAAACCGACGCTCACGGAGGTGCGTGTCGTGAACGGATTCGAGGAGAACGACCTGCTCCGCCTCGCCGCCGCGGTCGAGAGGCACAGCGAACATCCGCTCGCACGGGCCGTCGAGCGGGGGGCCGAGGATCGCGGGGCGACGGTCTCGGCCGCGGAGGGGTTTGAATCGATCACCGGCGGCGGCGTCTCCGCGACGGTCGAGGGACGCACCGTGCTCGTCGGCGCCCCCGCCCTGCTGGCCGATCGCGGCGTCGACCTCCCCGAGGATCTAACGGCCGCAGCGGATCGCCTGCGAAGCGACGGGCGCACGGTCTTCTTCGTCGCCATCGAGGCTCCGTCCGGAGAGAAGCAGGCTGCCGGACTGCTGGCGGTCGCCGACCCGATCAAGGAGACCACCGCCGAGGCGATCCGCGATTTGCACGCGATGGGCCTGCGGATCGTGATGTTGACCGGCGACCACGAGGCGACGGCCCGGGCGGTCGCGCGGGAACTGAATATCGACGAGGTGGAAGCCGGCGTCAGCCCCCAGCGGAAGCACGACCGCGTCGCGGAGCTAAAGGCCGAGGGGGGGACCGTGGCGATGGCCGGCGACGGGATCAACGACGCCCCCGCCCTCGCCGCCGCCGACGTGGGGATCGCGATGGGCGCCGGCACGGACGTGGCGATTGAGAGCGCCGGCGTGACGCTGGTGAAGGGCGACCTCCGCGGCATCGTGCGGGCCGTCCGGCTGAGCCGGGACGTGGTGCGCAACATCAAGCAGAACCTCTTCTTCGCCTTCGTCTACAACGCCGCCGGCGTGCCGATCGCCGCGGGCCTGCTGTACCCGTTCACCGGTTGGCTGCTCTCCCCGATGCTCGCCGCCGCCGCGATGAGCCTCTCCAGCGTCAGCGTGATCGGCAACGCCCTCCGCCTGCGGCGGGGCTGACGCCGGCGCCGCGAATTCGGTTCGGCCGATCATTCCACTTCGCCGTGAGCTTGGGCGTCCTTCACAAAGCCGCCGGAGTAGCACAACCATCATGGCCGCCGTCTCGCGGTGCGGTAGACCTCAGAGCAAGCCGGCCTATGGCGTAGCGAGTTTGGCGACGGCAATATGTCCGCTCATCCCGCTCATGGAGGCGATCTGGTGCGTGCGTTTTCGAAGGATCTGAAGGAACGCGTGCTGGCCGCCCGCGATTCCGGCGAACCAACGAAGGTCGTCGCCGACCGCTTCGCCGTCAGCCCCGCGTGGGTGCGGCGGCTGGTCCAGCGGCGACGCGAAAGCGGCTCCGGCGACGTGCCCTCCGCCCGGACCGCGCCGGGTCGAACGCGGGTTCTGGCCGGCCGCGAAGCGGAGATCGCCGCCGCGGCGACCGCCGACCCCGACCGCACCGTCCGCCAGCGGAAGGCCGATCTGGGTCTGAGTTGCTCCGAGGAGGCCCTGCGGCGGGAGCTGCACCGGCTGAGATTCCGCCCGAAAGAAAGACGCTGATCGTCTGCGAACAGTCCGCCCCGACGTGGCCGATTCCCGGCGGAGTCGGAAGTACGCCCGCGGCGGCTTCCGGGCGGGGCGATTGGTCTTTCTGGACGAGACTTGGGCGAAAACGAACATGACGCCGACCCGCGGCTGGGCGGTGCGCGGCCGGCGACTCTTGGCCTCGGTCCCGCACGGCCACTGGCACACCACCACTTTTCTGTGCTGACTGCGGACTGCGGGCCGACGGCCCGGTCGCGCCGCTGGTCGTCAGCGGGGCGATCGACGGGCGGAATCTGCGTCCTAGTGATGGACGGCTCCCATCGGACGGAAGATGCCGGGTAGGATGAGTCCAGCGTTTGCTCCGCCGCGTCGTTTCGTCTCACGAAAGTCAGTCGATGTTCCGTCCCTTCCTCGCCGCCTCGGTCCTTGCCGTGTGTTCGGCGTGTCTGCCCGGAGCATTCGCCCAAGACGAACCGGCTCCGTCCGCACAGGTTGCCACGGCGCCTGCTGGTCCGCTGACCGAGGAACAGGCCGTCCGACTGATGGGCGCCGTTGCGAACGTTCGGGCCGCCCTCGAACGCGACGAAATCACCAAGGCCCAAGCGACCGAGCGGCTGAACGAGCTGCTCCGCCGCGTCGCCGAGACGACCGGCGGCGGAATGCGGGGCGACCGAATGCGGGCTGCCGATCCCGCCCGCCGCGGCCGCGGACCCATTGAGGCGAAAGCCCCGTCCGGCTTCAAAAAAGAGGGCGAGACGCCCGTATTTAGTGGGCCGCAGCCCGGCGAGCCGGCGCCGTCGTTCCAAGCCACCGCCCTGACGGGTCCGAACGCCGGCGAGTCGGCCGACCCGACTGCCGGAGCGGGCAAAGGCGTGCGGATTCTGTTCTTCCAAAATGAGTCCGGCACGTCACTCCGAGGGATGCTCGCGTTCACCCGCGTTCTGGAGCAGGTGCAGCGGACGACCGACCGCCGAATCTCCACCTCCGTCGTCCTGCTGGGTGACGACCCGGCAACGTTGAAAGAGCAGGCGGGCCGTTGGTTCCGGCTGCTGCCCAAGAACGGCGTGACGGTGTTCGCATCCGCGGACGGTCCCGACGGTCCCGGGGCGCTCGGTCTGAACCGGAAGGTCGTCCAGACCGTGCTGGTCGTGCAGGACGGCAAGACGTCGCATAACTTCGCCTTCCCACAAGGCATGCTGCGGCCGGACCCTTACCTGCTGGGTGCGGTCGCGGAAGCGATCGGACAAACCCCGGCAGCGTTGCAGGCGAAGCTGAACGCCGCCGCCCCGCCCGACGCCCCAATGCGTAATCGCGATGGCGCGCCGGACCCGGACGGGGCGCCGGGTCGTGACGCTCGCAACTGAAGCGTGGATCCGCCGCACGTGATGCTCCCCTTGCTCGCCCTGCTCATCCTCGCCGCCGCGGCCGATCCGGCCGGGGCGAGTGAGCCGGGGATCGCAGTCGACTTCGACACGGACGTCCTGCCGATCCTCACCCGGTCGGGCTGCAACGCCGGGGCGTGTCACGGGGCCGCAGCGGGTCGCGGCGGCTTTTCGTTGTCGCTCTACGGCGGCGATCCGGCGGCCGACTATGCGGCGATCGCCCGAGAGTTGAAGGGTCGCCGGGTCAATCCGGGCCGGCCGAACGACAGTCTACTGCTGCTCAAAAGCACGGAGTCGATCGGGCACGGCGGCGGCCCCGTGCTGGAATTTGACGGGCAGGCCCATCGACTGCTGCGACGTTGGATCGCCGCGGGAGCCGTTCGATCGCCGTCGCGGTCGCTGATCGGACTAACCGTGACCCCGGAGCGGCGGACCGTTCCGGTCAATCAGGCGACGCCGCTACGGGCACTTGCGCAGTACGACGACGGCACGGAGCGGGATGTGACCCGGTGGACCTCGTTCACGGCGGAGGATCCCGCTGTCGTACGGGTCGAGGCGGACGCCGACCCCGCGGCGCCGACGGCCGCGGCGCTGCGACCGGGGCGACACGTCGTCGTCGCTCGGCACCGCGACCGCGTGCATGCGGTCGAACTGATCGCCCCGCGGGTCGGCGCCGCTCCTGATCTTTCCGCAGTCGGGCGGGCGAACTTCATCGACGATCACGTGCTGGCTGCATTGGCCGACTTGCATCTGCCGGCCTCCCCGCCGGCGGGCGACGCGGCGTTTCTCCGTCGGGTCACGCTCGGCCTGACCGGCCGATTGCCCACCCCGGCGATCGCCGAGACGTTTCTCGCCGACCGCGACCCGGACAAGCGGGCGAAGCGGGTGGACGCCCTACTCGCCTCGGAAGCGTTCGTGCAGTACTGGACGCACCAGCTGGCGGAACTGCTCCGCGTTCGCCCCCGCGAACCCGGCGGAGCGGACGCGCAGGCTTATCACGAGTGGCTGGCTGACCGTCTCCGCGAGGGCGCCGGGTTGGACTCAATCGTCAGGGCGGCTCTCCGGGCGACCGGCGATGCGCGGGAGAACGGCCCGCCGAACTTTCACCGCGTCGGCGGTGACCCGCGGGGCCGTGCGGAATTCGTCTCGGAGGCGTTGATGGGCGTTCGGCTGCGGTGCGCGAACTGCCACAACCATCCGCTCGATCGCTGGACCCAAGACGACTTCCACGGCCTCGCGGCTTCGCTCGCCCGCTTCAAAGCTGGATCCGTCGTGCGGCCGGACCCCGGCGCGGAGGTTCTCCATCCGGGCACCGGCGAGCCGGCCCGCCCCAAGCTGCCGGGCGGGGCCTACCTTGCGGCCGGCGACGACGGACCCGAGGCGCTGGCGGATTGGCTGGTCTCGCCGGAGAATCCGTACCTCGCCGAGGCGTTCGTCAATCGCTTGTGGAAAGCGTTGATCGGTCGCGGGCTGGTCGAGCCGGCGGACGATTTTCGGGCCACGAACCCCGCGACGCACCCCGCTTTGCTGAAAGAACTGGCGAATGATTTCGTCGCTCACGGCTACGACCTAAGGCACACGCTCCGAACGATCGCCCTTAGCGCCGCGTACGCCCGGTCGGCCGCCGCCCTGCCGGGCAACGCCGCGGACGACCGGTTCCTCTCGCACTTTCCGCGGACGCCGTTGCCGCCCGCGGCGCTGGCAGACGCGGTGACGGACGTCCTGGGCGTCGGCGAGCGGTACGGCGACGCCCCGCCGGGCACGCGGGCGGTGGAACTCGCCGATGCGACCGCGGCCTCTCTCACGTTGGACCTGTTGGGTCGGTGCGGGCGGGAGGAGTCCTGCGAATCGACCGCGACGCCCGACGGCCTGCGGAAGGGCCTGCACCTCTTCAACGGGCCGTGGTTGAACGCCCGCATTACCGCTCCGAACGGGCGATTGCGCACACTGCTCGCCGCCGGGACGTCGCCCGAGAAGATTGTGGAGCGGTTTTACCTCGTCGCTTTGACGCGGAAGCCGACGGCCTCGGAGGCCGCCCATTGGACGGCGGAGTTGGCCGGAATCTCCGATGAAGCCGCCCGGACGACATTCCTCGAAGACTTCGTCTGGGGCCTGCTGACCTGCGACGAATTCGTCACGAACCACTAACCCGGCGACCGAGATGATCTCCGCGATCCGCTGCGACGGCGTGCGACGCCGCGATTTCGTCCGAGTGGGCGGCCTGTCGGCCCTTGGTCTTAGCTTGGCGGACCTCGCCCGGCCCGCCGCGGCGGCGAATCAGACCGGTCCTGAGCCGCGAGCGAAGTCCTGCGTTTTGATCTGGCTGGACGGCGGACCGAGCCACCTGGAGACGTTCGACCCGAAGCCGGACGCCCCCGTCGAAGTCCGCGGTCCGCTGGGCTCCATCGCAACGGCCCTGCCGGGCGTTCGGTTCGGCGAGTGTCTGGAGCAAACCGCCCGACTGGCCGATCGGCTGGCGGTGGTGCGTTCCATGACGAGCCCGCTGGGCGAACACGTTTTCGGGACGCATTACCTCATGACCGGCTACCGGCCCACGCCGGCGCTGGAGTACCCGACGTTCGGCGCCACGCTCGCCCACGTCCGCGGTAGCGCGGACAACGTCGGCCGCACGGCACTGCCGCCGCACATGGCGGTCGGCGGGTTCACCGGGGCGGTGTCGGGCCGCGGGTATCTGCCAACCGACACGACGCCGTTCGTCGTCGGCGGGGAGGCGGCCGGCAAGCGGCCGCCGGGGCAGTTCCGCGTGCCGGACCTGGATCCGTACGCCGGCCTCGACCTACCCCGTCTCGCCCGACGGAAGCGCATCACGGCGGCGCTGGACCGGTTTTCCCGTGCGGGCGACGCCGACGCGGCGGTCGGCGAGAACCCCGACCTTCGCCGGGCCTACGATCTCATCGCCTCGGCAGCTGCGAAGCGGGCGTTCGACCTGACTGAAGAACCGGCTGCGATTCACAACCGCTACGGGGTCGGCAACGGAAACGGTCCGGGCGCCGGCTGCCTATTGGCTCGACGGCTCGTCGAACGGGAGGTGCCGTTCGTGACCGTTTATTCCTCGGGGTGGGATACCCACAGCAACGTCGCTGCGTTGGCCTCTCGTTATCCGGGGGACGGCGGGGCGAAGCTGCCGGCGCTGGACCGGGCGCTCGCGGCGCTGCTGACCGACCTCGACGAGCGTCAATTGCTGGAGGAAACTCTGGTGGTCGTGGCGGGCGAGTTCGGTCGGACTCCGCGGATCAACGCCGCCGGCGGACGCGACCACTGGCCCAACGCCTTCAGCATGCTGATGGCCGGCGGAGGGGTGAGCGGCGGTCAGGTTTACGGGGCGAGCGATCGACTGGGCGAGTTCCCCGCGGAGGACGCCGTCACACCCGCTGATCTGGCGGCGACGATCTTCACGCTGCTCGGCGTCGACCCCGCCCGTGAACTTCACACCGCCGACGGCCGTCCCGTCCGCGTCGCCCCGGACGGGGCTCGCGTGCTGACGGATCTGCTCGCGTAGTCAGCCCCGCCCCGTCACCCTCGTTCCCCCCGGCAATCGACCCTGCTCGATGCTCGCCCTGCTACTGGCCTTCACGCCCTTCGACCAGATCGAACCGCCTCGCGCACCGATCGCCGCGGCGCTCTTCGCGCCGGCCGGCGACTCGGCGTTGGTCTGCTCCCAGGACGGCGTGCGGGAGATCGACTGGCCGACCCTCGCCGTCCGGCGGCGACTGGCAGTCGACGTCGCGGATCCGCGGGCGGCGGCGTTCTCCCCTTCGGGCGACCGGCTGGCCGTCGTCGGCGGCCGACCCGCGGAAGCCGGCGCCGTCGCGATCCTGACTTGGCCGTCGGGCGAGGTCGTCCAACGCTTGCCGAGCCGGCACGACGACTCCATCACTGCCGTTCTCTGGCTCGACGAAAATCGGCTCGCGACCGCGTCGCTGGATCGCCGCGTGCTGGTGCGACGCGTCGACGGGGCCGATGTTTCGCCCGAAATCATGGAAGGCCATTCAAAAGGGGCGACCGCGTTGGCCGCGTTGCCGGGCGGAGAAGCGCTGGTCAGTGCCGGCGTCGACGCCAGCGTGCGAGTGTGGGCGATCGAAGGCGGAGAACTGCTGCGATCTTTGTCGTTGCACATCGGCCCGATTCACGCTGTGGCAGTCCGACCGGCCGCCGACGAACTGCCGATTGTGGCATCAGTCGGGGACGACCGAACGGTTCGTTTCTGGCAACCGACGATCGGACGGATGGTGCGGTTCGCTCGCCTGCCGTCGCCGGGCTTGTCCGCCGCGTGGCTGCCGGATGGAACGCGGCTCGCCGTCGGCTGCCGCGACGGTCGTGTCCGACTGATCGACCCGCTGACGGTCCGCGTCGTCGCCGATCTCCCGGCGTTCGACGCTTGGGTCGACGCCGTGGCGGTGCACCCCTCCGGGACCGCCCTGCTGGTTGGCGGTCCCCATGGAATTGCCCGGCATATTCGACTGCCCTCGCTTCAAGGCAGCGCCGCGGAGTGAGCGAGGCGTCAACGGGCATTGTGCTGTCAAAGCGATGGAAGCCCCGTGGAGCCGCCGAGCACAACCAATTTTCGAACGAGGCTCCGAAACACGCGATACCGTCCTATGGACCCACGCGGGAACGGTGAACCCTGCCGGCAGCGGAGAGCCGTCCTCCCACGGCGCCCCGAAGCGACGGACCGACTGGAAACAGCATCGTTTATAGTCCGGCGGTCGATTCCGGCGCCCCCAAAGCCAACCGCCGCCGACAGCGAAAAAGCCGTCCGGCTTTGCCTCGGACACAGCGACATCGGCACGAGCGAGATCTACGCCGAACGCGACCTCGTCGCCGCGGAGCGGATGATGCGGGAGGTGGGCTGAAGTCGTCGCGAACCGCTGTGGCGTTCCGGAATTCGGCCGTGAGTTGCGTCGACTGCATCGATGCGTCGACGGATCGAGTGTTTGACGACGCGGCGACGCAGTCAACGCACGAATTGGTCGGAGTCCGGAGGGCCGGCGTGGAGCTGACCGAGGAACTGCGGCGGCTCGGCGTCACCACCGCGGCGCCACTGAACCGCCGGCAGGCGAGCGAAGCCATTGATCGATTCAAAGAGCGAGCGAGACCCTCACCGAGTTGACCGCCGCCGAGTTCCGCCCCGCCCGGACTTCCGGGCGGGGCGGGGTTTTCTTTTTAGCGTTTGGCCGCACGCCGAAGACGATCGAATGCGTCTGGCCGTCGCCCGTCGTGGACTTGCAGCCGGCATTCTCGGAGGTCGGAGGGAAGTCCGAACGAGGTCGGATCGTCGCCCGACCGCCCGTCTGCGTCCTCGGCGGAATCCAATCCTCCGTTCTGCTGGGACGCTTCCAAACGTCGACGCTGTCGCGCGTCGCACGAAACGGCAGCCGCATTCTGCGAAACCGAAGGCGTTCGTTCGAAGTACCGAGGTCTACGTCGGGGGGAACTTGCCGCATCGCGTGCACCGCTTGGTGTATGGCTGTCTTTCTTCGGTCCGCCCTCGATCACACCAAGCAAGAAGAGAGGCCCGCCGATGCCGAACGCGTTCGTCTCGCTGCCGCTCGCGGCTCTCAGCGTGAGTCTCGCCTGCGGGCTGGCGATTGGGCCTATGCCTGCCGATCACGGGCGGTCCGCCCCGGCCTCGCCCCCGCTGCCTGAAAGGGTTTCCGCCCCGGCGGCGGTCGGGCGCCCGACATTCGCCAGCCCGCACGCGAACCCGGTCGCGGTCGTTGGCGGGCGGGTGTTCGTGTGCAACACGCCGGCGGACACGGTGGACGTGCTGGATGCGGACACCCGAGAGGTCGTCGCTCGCGTGCCGGTGGGGATCGATCCGGTGGGGTTGGCCGTCCGCCCGGACGGAGGCGAGGTGTGGATCTCGAATCACGTCTCGGACTCCGTCAGCGTGATCGACGTTCGCCCCGGCAGCCTGACTTATTTGCACGTCGTCGCCACGGTGCAGGATCTCGACCCCGTGACCCGCGCCACCGCGTTCGACGAGCCGGTCGGAATCGCGTTCGCCAGCGACGACAAGGCTTACGTCGCTCTGTCCTCCACCAACCGCGTCGCCGTCGTGAACGTGGCTGATCGCCGCGTCGTCGATCACTTGGAGATCCCGGCTCAGGATCCGCGAGCGCTCGCGGTACGAAACGGGCGGCTGTACGTGGCGCCGTTCGAGTCCGGCAACCGCACGCAGCTTTCCGGCGGGTCGGCGGACGCGATCGATGCGGACGACGACGACGGTGACCTCGTCACGTTCGATGCCTGGGAGCACTCGATCGTTCACAACAACGTGCTGTCGCTGGGGCATGTGGTGGACATCGTCAAACGGCCGGACGTGCCGGACCGGGACCTGTTCGTGTTCGATGTGACGACCGACGAGCCGGTCGCGACGGTCGATTCGCTCGGCACGCTGCTGTACGGGCTGGCGGTCGATTCGCGGGGCCGGGCGTTCCTCGCCCAGACCGACGCCCGCAACGACGCCAACGGCCGGGCGGGCACGAAGAAACACGGTCTCGCGGAACTGGGGAATCGCGCATTCCTCAACCAGATCACGAGGGTGAACGTCGAGGGCGGCGAACCGACCTTTTTCGACCTCGAACCGCCCCCGCCGGTCGATCCCGAGCCAGGCGCCGCGCTGGCGACGCCGTACGCGGTCGCCGTGACCGCGGACGATCGCACGGTCGTGGCGACCGCTGCCGGATCGGATACGTTGTTCACCGTGAATGCGGAGACCGGCACGGTGCTGGGCCGGGCCACCGTCGGAGCGGTGCCGCGAGGCGTGGTGCTGGAGGAGACCGGCGACGCCTGCCGTGCGTGGGTGTTGAACGCCGTCGAGAACAGCGTGTCGCTGGTGGACCTGTCCGACCCCGCCGCGCCGAAGCCGGTTCAGACGATCCCGCTGACGGACCCGACCGACCCGGCGATCAAGCGGGGGCGGATCGCGTTCGAGTCGGCCTCCTCCTCTCGCACGAATACGTTCAGCTGTGCCAGCTGCCATCCGGACGGCCACACCGACCAACTGCTCTGGGTGTTGAACACGCCGGTGGTCAGCGGCGGCGATCAGATCATGCCGCGGTCCACGATGCCGCTGCGGGGGTTGCGGGACACGGAGCCGTTTCACTGGGACGGCATCCCCGGCGACCCGTACGGGGGGACGAACTCGGCGAGCGTTCATCGAAGCGTCGATCCGAACATCGCTCCCGGCGACGCCCTCGCCGCGGTGCGGCACCTGATCGACGGCAGCTTGAGCGGCACGATGGCCCGTGTCGGCGACGAGGGCGCGAACGACGCCGGCCTCGCCGGGAACCTGACTGAAGCCGAACGCGACGACCTCGCCGTGTTCCTCGCCGCCGTCCCGTACCCGCCGGCCCCGGAGCGGGCCTACACGGACGAACTGTCCGACCGGGCCCGTCGCGGGTTTGAACTGTTCCATGTCGAGGGCAATATCGAACTGGACGAACCCCGGCCGAACGTCTGCGGCGACTGCCACCGGCTGCCGTTCCTCACCAGCACGAATACGCCCGGCACCGGGATGGACGCCCCCACCTGGCGGGGCGCCTACGACCGACCGCTGATCCTCCCGCAGGGGCGGCTGAACCTCGTCGAATTTCCGTTCTTCCGCTCGCTGGCCGAACGCGGCGTGCCCGAACGCGAACTGTGGCGGCTCTCCTGGCGGGGGAACGAACGGTTCGATCCGATCTGGGACATGGTGATGCAGATGAGCACCGGGTTCAGCGGGGCGTTCGGCCGACAGGTCACGCTGAACCGCGACACGGCCGGCGACGACCTCGCCGCCGATCTGCTGGACGCGATTGAACGGGCCGCGGACGACGGCGCCGTCGTCCTCACCTGCGAGGGCGTGCGGATCGGAGAAGACGCCGGTACGCCGGTGCGGCTGCGGTTCGATCCGGCCGCGGAGGCGTATGCCGGAGCCGACGGGACGTTCACCCGGGAGGAACTGGCCGCGGCGGCGGCGGACGGCGTCTTCGTCGGCACGTTCACCGGCCGACACGGGGCCAAGGTCGACGCGAACGCCCCGCAACCCGCCCTCTGGACGCTCGGCCCGCTGCACGAACAACGCGGCCGGCAGGAGTTCCCGGTTCTCGATCCGATTTCTGAGGAAGAAGGGCGAACTGCGATGACCCTCAGCGCCCGTCACGTCGAATCGGACGCCTTCCTGCTGGTGAACGGGCGACGGGCGGAGGGGGCGCTGTCGTTCGGGGAGGGCGAGACCCTCACGGTCGCTCTCGACGATCTTCAGCCCCCGGGCACGCACTTCCTGCAGGTGCAAAACCCCGGCGGCCGGTCCAGCAACGAGTTCCTCTTCACCGTCGCCGATCCCGCCGCCGCACGGCCCGAAGAACCCGCCGCCGACGCCCCGTCCGAAACGCTCGGCGAACTGCTGAAAGAAACCGGGTTCGACCGGCTGATCGGTGCCTGGGTCGATCGGGAGAGCGGCGGCGAGGACTATCGGACGACGTTTCGCTGGGCGATCGAGGATTGCGTGCTGGAGCAAACGAGCGACGAACGCGGCAAGAAGTCCATGGGGCTGCTGTCGCTCCGCGGCGGCGCGCGGGAGGTCGGCTGGTTCTCCGCGGACGCGGCCGGGACGGCGACCCTCGGCGGGGTCGCGTTCGAAGGGGGGCAGGCCGTGCACCGCCTCGGCTACCGTGACGGCGAAGGACGGGAGGGGGCTCTCATCATCCGCTACCGGTTTGAGACGGACGATCGGCTGACGATGCGGGTCTTTGTTCCCGGCGGCGACGCCCCCGTCGCCGTCGTCCCTCTGAAACGGACGAAGCCGCTGTGACCGCGATCCCCCTGATGAGCGTCCTCCTGCTCGCCGGCCTGCCGTCCGACGGCCCGGCATGGGGCGAGTTTCGCGGCCCGAATGGGTCAGGCGTGCAGAGAAACTGCGCGGCCCCGGCCGACCCGGACCCGGCGGCGCCGACCTGGGCGGTCGCGGCGCCGGCGGGGCAGTCCTCGCCGGTCCTGTTCGGCGACGCCGTCGTGTTAACCGGCGTCGAAGACGGCCGGTTCCTCGTCCGCGCCCACGACCGCGGCGACGGGACGGAACGTTGGACGTACCGCGGCCCCGACGTGCCGCTGGAATCGGTGCACGCCTCCGGCAGCGCCGCGGCCTCCACGCCCTGCACCGACGGCGAGCGACTGTGCGTGGACTTCGGCTCCTTCGGCGTGCTCTGCCTCGATGCCGACGGCGAAGAGCTGTGGCGGAGGCCGCTGCCGGTTCCCAAGAGCCTGTACGGAACGTCCGCCTCCCCGATTGTGCACGGCGGGCGGGTGTTCGTCGCGCGGGACGACGACGCGACCCTGCCGGATTCGAAACTGAGCCGGTCGCGGCTGCTGGTCCTCGATGCGGAGACCGGCGAAACAATCTGGGAAGCCCCGCGGCCCACGCACCGCAGCGGGTGGAGCACGCCCACGATCTGGGAGCGGCCCGACGGGGACGACCGCGGACGGACCGAACTGGTCGTCCTGGGGAACGGTCGGCTGCGGGGCTACGACGCGGCGGACGGCCGGGAGCTGTGGTCGGTCGGCGGCTTCAGCCGGGAGACGATCGCCCGGCCGCTCGTGGTGCGTCTGGACGGGGGCGGCACGCGGGCGATCGGGTCGGCGGCGATGCTGGGCGGGGTGGCGGACGACTCCCCGGACCCGGCGCCGTTCTGGGAGGCGGTGATCGCGTTCGACGCCGACGGCGACGGCCGACTGCGGCGGTCGGAGATGACCGGTCACTTCACCTTCCCCTTCCGTCCGCACCTGCCGCCCGGCCACCCGGGGTTCGGCATGCCGCTGCCGAAGGACCCGGCGAAGCGGGCGGCATCGCTGGACCGGATGCACGCCGGCGTCGACGCCGACGGCGACGGCGCCTGGACCCGCGAGGAGTTCCTCGCCCGGCTGAACTTCGACCGCGGCGGCCCGCAGCTGGTCAGCGTGCGGCCCGGCGGGACCGGCGACGTGGGCGACTCGCATCTCGATTGGACGGTGCGGCGGGGCGTGGCGGAGATCCCCACGCCGCTGGCCTTCGGCGGCCTGCTCTACCAGATCGCCGACGGCGGCGTGCTGACGGTCGTGAGCCTCGCGGAGGGGGAGGTCGTCGATCGTCGGCGGATCGGCGCCGGGGGGCACTACCGGGCCTCGCCGGTCGCGGCGATCGGACCGGACGGCGCGGCTCATCTGTTCCTGCTGTCACAGGCCGGCGCGATGACTGTTCTCAAAGCGGGGAGAGTGCCGGAGGTCGTGCATCGGGCGACGTTCCCCGGGCCCGTCGCCGCCACGCCGGCTCTCGATGCGGAGACGCTGTACGTTCGCACCGCCGGTCGCCTGCTGGCGTTCCGCAGCTCCTCACCCGCACCCCGGACTTCTCGATGACGACCACGAAGGACCACGACGAGCGGGTCGCGAACTTGACGTTCGCCTCCGTCTATCCGCACTACATCTCGAAGGTGGAGAAAAAGGGGCGGACCGTGGACGAATTGCATCAGGTCATCACATGGCTGACCGGGTTCGAGCCGGCCGATCTGGAGCGGCTGATCAGTGAGAAAGCCACCTTCGAGCGATTTTTCGCCGAGGCCGACCTCAACCCGCACGCACAGCTCATCACCGGTACGATCTGCGGCTACCGGATCGAAGAGATCGTCACCCCGCTGACTCGGCAGGCTCGCTACCTCGACAAGCTGGTCGACGAACTGGCCCGCGGCCGCAAAATGGAGAAAATCCTGCGCCGGCCGGCCGAGACGGGTCGGAAGAACGCGACCGTCACAAAGAGGAAACGCACGGCCCGCGAAACCGACGGACCGCCGCCCGGGTAGTCAATGACATGGCAGCAACTGCAAGGCCGACTGAAGTGTCCTTGAGCTTGGCGCTGACCGTCCTCGCGGCGCCGTTGGCGGCGCCGGCGGCGGACGCGGGGGGACCGGCGGACGCCCACGACGCGACGAACCTGCCGATCCTGTTGGCCGGCGGCGGGTTCGACCACGGCCGGTTCGTCAAGCACAACGCCGACGTGCCGCTGAGCGACCTGTTCGTCACTCTGCTGAACCGGGCTGGCCTGCCGGCGGAGCAGTTCGGCCCAAGTACCGGCGAACTGACATGGTGAATGTGACCCCGACGCCTAGGCGGCAGCCGACCTGCTCGGCCGGGTCGCGGCGCGTCGTTCTACTTCCTTTCCCCCCACCGAGTTGAAGAAACTGATGAATCGCCCTTCCCGCGGCATTCTGTCTCCGTTCGCCGCCTGTCTGATGGCCGCCGCAGGCCTGACGGCGTCCGCGTTCGCCGCCGAGCCGCCGGACCGCGAGCGAGAGTTCCGCGACGTGGCCCGGAAGATCCGCGACGCCGTTGAGTCCGGCGACCTCTCCCCCGAGGAGGCGAAACGGAAAATGGACATCGTCCGCACGGACCTGCTCCGCGAGGACGAACCTGGCGAGCGTGCCGAACGCGACGTCGCCCGCCGAATTCGTGAGGCTCTGCGGGCCGGTAAGCTGACCGAGGACAAAGCCCGGGCCAAGCTGGAAGCCGTTCGAGCGGACCACGTCAGCAGCAGCGCCGGATCAGACGTCGAGCGGCGGATCCTGCGGGCGATCGCCGAAACGCGGGCGGCCGCCGCCTCCGGCAAGATCACCGCCGAGCAGGCAGAGCGGAAGGTCGCCATGCTCCAAGAGAAGACCGCTGAGGTGCAGGCCCATGAAGCCGACATGCGGGACCGCGAACGGGAGATGCGGGACTTCCAGATGGAGTCCCGGGAACGTGAGTTGGACTTCCGCGAACGTGAATTCGACCTCCGCGAACGCGAGTTGGAGCTCCGCGAGCGGGAATTGGATATTCAGGAACGCGAGTTGGAGCTCCGGGAACGTGAACTGGATCTTCAGGAACGTGAACTCGAACGCGGTGAGGACGACTGACCGGCCGCTGCGTTCCAGCCGGGGCGCCGCGATTGAAGGCGCCCCGGCCTCATCCCTCCCCGATCTCTTCCACAGGCTGAAGCCCACGATGTCGGGGCTGGCCGCCGGCGCCGCCGCCCTGTTCAAACACGCCGGCACGCCGAACCGCCCCGGCCGAAACTCCAACGACATGGGAGACTGCACCGAGGCCTGCACGCCGGCGGGGGGAACATCGACTTGGCCGACGGGTGGGTGCGGTACGTGGCGGACACGATCGACGCCGACTCCGCCCTCGATCGTGACCCGAATGAGACCGGCTGCCCCGCCCGGCCGGGCGTGTGGCAGTCGATCCTCACCCGCGCCGGCGGCGAAGTCGCCGGCGAGTTCTGACCGGTCGGTCCCGGCCTGTCGCGCGAACGCCGCGCGGACAGCGTTTCCGGACGGACGGGTTCACCGGTTTTTGGATAGGTCCGCCGGACGCGCCAAGCAGTACAGCGCGGCGTGCGAGCGGCGGAACAGGGCGTCCCCCGCGAGGGCCGGCGAAGCGTCGACGCGACCGTCGATCGCGTTGCTCGCGAGGACGTTCATCGCGGCCCCGTACTCCAAGACCACCGTCCGGCCGTCCCGCCCGGTAACGTACACCCGCCCGTCCGCCGCGGCGGGGGAGGCATATACGTTGCTGAGTCCGGCAAGCCGCGTGCGATCGATGATCGTCCCGCCGGTGTCGGCGTCGAGGCAGGTGAGGATCCCCCGGTTCGACTGCGTGAAATACAGGCGGTCGTCCACGAGAACCGGCGAGGGCACGTAGAGCGTCCCGCGGTCGACGGACCAGCGGACGCCGCCGGCCGCCTGCCGGGCGATTGTCGTAGAGTTCTTCGCCGCGGCGTAGCGGGCGATCTCGCTGAGCTTCATCCACACGGTCCGCTCCCCGAACCGGGCGTCGAGGGCCGTGACGATCCGGCGGAAGGCGGCGAAGCCGGTCTCGGCGCCGTGATTATAAAGCCCCGGCCAGTGGCAGAGCATCACCGCCGGGTCGCCGCGCTCGATCAGCTCCACCATCCGCCCGGCGTCGGCGTCGACGTTGCAATAGAGGGCGTCGCGCAGCGGATCGTCGCCGGTCCACCCGCCGAACCAGTCGCCCGTGGCGGCGGGCACGGTGACGACGCACTCCGGTCGACCCGTGTCGAGTCCCCGCACGTCCCGCACCTCCGCGGCGACCGGGTCCTCGCCCAGCCGGACGTATTTAAAGAAATGCCGCACGAGCCCGTCCGAGTCGCGTTCGTTTTCGGTTCCGAACACGTCGCCCACCGCCTCCCGCACGGCGACGGCGAGTCGATCCTCCACGCCGTTGCCGAAGCCGCCCGGGGTGGTCACGCCCGCGCAGGGCAGACCGCAGTTCTTCAACACCCGCAGCGCCGCGGCGAGGTACGCCGTGAGTTCGTCCGTCGAGACGTCGGCTCCCCGGCCGGGGTACCAGTTCTCCATGTCCGCCGGGCCGGTCAGCGGGCGGGGGCGGCCGGTTTTGAGATCGATCATCCGGGTGTGGGTGAGCATCTCCGGGTGAAGGTCCCAGTTCGGCAGCATGAGTTCGCGGACCAGCGACAGGCTGTCGGCGAGGGCCTTTGCAGACCAGCCGGGCAGCGTGCGGTCCAGCCAGCCCACGCAGGCGGGGTTCGGCACCACGCTGTACTTGCCCTTCACCCCGCGTTCGGCGCACCACCGCGGCGACGTCGTGGTGATGGACAATCTGTCCGCCCGCAAGGTCGCCGGCGTGGCGAAGGCGATCGCCGCGGCGATCGAGGGCGTCCGCCCAGAGGCCGCCGATTCGCATGGTGAATCAGGCACGGCACCAACGCGGCGCAGCAGCGGGGATTGTTCGCCTCCGCCGTTGCACCTTTCACGTGGGGCGACACCCGTTCCGACAGCAGCAATGTGCGGTCTGCGGTCTGTGGACCGGAGGCGGCTGGCTATCGCCGCCCCGCCCTCCGGGGGGCGTAGGGTGAAACCTGGCAGCATGTCCGCATTCGCTCAGCCCGCTTTCGCGGCGGACTGAATCGCGGACGTGAGGTCGGCCGATGCGTAGCCCTCCGTCATCTTGGCCGAGGAATGCCCCAGCAATTTCTGAGCGGCGTATAGCCCGGCCTCGGCTCGCGCCCGGTAGGCGAATGAATGCCGCAGTTGATACGGCGTCCACCTGGGCGCTCCCGACCGCCGACAGGCGCCCGCGGCGGCCTGTCGCAACGTGTTGACCGACGTACGGAACAACCGCACGTCCGGCGCCCGATCGTCCAGATACTTCGCGAGGATCTTCTGACACTTCGGACCGAAACAGAGCGTCCGGGCTTTGCCGAGGTGGGCGGTCTTGTGGTCGCCCAGCGTGGCGAGCCAGACGACGCCGGCTCGGTCGATGTCTCGCGTCGTCAGATTCAGCAGTTCGGCCGGACGCGATCCGGTCCACAGCTGCAGGTGGATCAGGTCGCGATTCCGCGGCCCCAGCCGCTTCCACGCCGAGGCGTCGTGCTCCGGGTCGACGCCGCGGCGGGCTGCCGTCTCCTTGGCTTCCGGCTCCTTGGCCTCCGGCTCCTTGGCCTCCGGCTCCTTGGCCTCCGGCTCGCCTTTCCGCAGACCCTCGACGGTTTGCAGCGCCGTCAGCACGGACGGCGGGATCATCTCCCACGAAACCGCCCACTTGAACACCCGTTTCAGTCGGCAGAGGTTCATGTTGCAGTAGGTCCGCGATCGCCCCTCGGCGACCATCATCCGCTGACATTCGCGGACAGCGATCGGTCCGAACGACGTGGCCGACGTCGGTTCCCGGCCGGACCGCAGCAGCTTGAGAGCGATCTTGTAGCCGACCGGTTCGCCGTTCATCCGTCCCGGCTGGCGCTCGGGGTAACGACGCGCCGCCCACTGCCAGAACGCGAGGATCACGTCGTTCACTGGCGGGCCGACCTCCGCGGCGATGCGGCGGGAACGGACCGTCGCGGTCGTCGCCTTCGCCGGGGTCTGCCCCGTAGCCTGCCACTGCCCGATCACGGTGTGGTAGGCGGCCTCGGCTTCGGGAGCGCCGAACTTACCGAGGTCGATGTCGCGTCCGTCCAGGCGAACCCGGGCTTGTCCGCTCGCCTTGTGGTGACAGAGCTTGGGGGTATGTCGAGCACGACGCGGTCCGGGCTTGCCGAGAGTACTACGACCCTCGGGT
Organism: Alienimonas chondri; assembly: GCF_013036045.1. Classification (GTDB taxonomy): domain Bacteria; phylum Planctomycetota; class Planctomycetia; order Planctomycetales; family Planctomycetaceae; genus Alienimonas; species Alienimonas chondri. The sequence goes on along the minus strand of NZ_WTPX01000019.1, from coordinate 22,035 downwards.
GATGCTTGTCGGGGCCGCTCGCCGGAACTCCCGGCGGTACGCAAACTCAACGTTCGGCGGTGTTTACGAAAAAGGCCGGGCGTTTGCCCGGCCAGTGCCCCCGCAAGGAATCGAACCTTGAACCTACTGATTAAGAGTCAGTTGCTCTACCGATTGAGCTACAGGGGCGACTCTTTCCGGCCGCGATGCGACCGGTCGGGTAGTGTACCGTCTGCGGACACCTTCGCAACGCTTCGGGTTCGCCGCGATTCTGAGTTCGTCGCGATTCCTGCAGGGTCGTCATGCACCGCCGGGCGTGACATTCTGCGAGGGTGAGCGATCCGCCCCCCTCCTCCAACACGCGCTCGAGTGCGCCTTCAAATCCACGTCCCCCGCAGGGGGCCGCGTGGACCGGGAGCCGAGCCGTGTTGCGACTCTCGGCGGCGCCGTACCTCGGCGTGCGGGCGGTCGGGCAGGAACAGATCCGGCCGGACCAAGGCGGGCTGCTGCTCTCGAACCACCAGAGCTTTCTCGACCCGGTCGTGCTCGGCTTGCCGCTGGATCGATCGATTACGTTTCTCGCCCGGGACAGCCTGTTCCGCGTCCCGCTGTTCGGTCGCTACCTGAAGGCGATGAAGACGTTGCCGATCGCGCGGAACGCCCCCGCGACCGCCGTGATGCGCGACGCCTTGGCTGCGTTGGAACGCGGGGAACTCGTGGGGCTGTTCCCCGAGGGAACGCGCACGGCCGACGGTTCGTTGGGGGATTTGAAGCCGGGATTCGTCACGCTCGCGCGGCGGGGAAAGACCCCGATCTATCCCGTGGGCATCGCGGGAGCGTTTGAATGTCTGCCCCGTTCGCGACGGATTCCCCTGCCGTCGCCGGGGCGGGTGTGCGTCGTTTTCGGGGAGCCGATCCCGACTGAAGAGATCGCCGCGGCCGGCGGCGCCGCCGGGATCGTGTCGCTCGTTACGGAACGGATCGCCGCGGCCCACGCGCTTGCGGTGTCTTGGCGGGAGACAGGCGAAGAGCCGGGGGGCGTGGACGCGATCGGCTCGAAGGGATAAACCCCCCGCCCCGCCCCCCTCTTTGAGCCGCGCCGTGCCCCGCATCCTGTCCGTTTCCGGTCTCCGCGGCGTCGTCGGGGATGGACTCGACGCGGACTTCCTCACCCGATTCGGGCAGGCGGTCGGCACGCTGGCGATGCGGGAGCCGGTCCGCGATGGCGTGAACCGCGGTCTCGTCGTGCTGACCCGCGACGGCCGACCGACCGGGTCGATGGTGCGGCACTGCGTGGTCGGCGGGTTGCTGGCGGCGGGCTGTCGGGTGCTCGACGGCGGCGTCGCGATGACCCCCACCTGCGGCGTCCTCGTCCAGCATCACGGCGCCGCGGCGGGGCTACAGATCACGGCGTCGCACAACCCGCTGGAGTGGAACGGCCTCAAGCCGTTCTCCCCGTCCGGCGGCGTGTTGAACGCGGAGCAGGGCCAAGAATTAGTCGCTCTGCTGGAGTCGGGCGAGTTCGCCGCCGCGGGATGGGACGGCGTCGGTTCGGTCGAAACGCTCGCGGACCCGCACGGGCCGCATCTCCGCCGCGTCTTGGCGCTGGTCGACCGGGAAGCGATCCGGGCGAAGCGGTTCAAGGTCGTGCTCGACTGCAATCGCGGAAGCGGCGGGGCAGCGACGCCCGGATTTCTGCGGGACGAACTCGGCTGCGAAGTGGTGGTGCTGGGCGAAACGCCGGACGGGCTGTTCGAGCACACGCCGGAACCGACCGAGGCGAATCTCACCGGGCTGTGCGACGAAGTCCGCCGGCACGGCGCCGACGTCGGCTTCGCTCAGGATCCCGATGCCGACCGGCTCGCGGTAGTCGACGAAAACGGACGCTATATCGGCGAGGAGCTGACGCTGGCGTTGTGTGCGGACCACGTGCTCGCGACCTGCAAGGGGCCGCTGGTCGTGAACGGATCGACCAGCCGGGTGAATGCGGACGTGGCCGAGCGGCGCGGGTGCGCCTTCCACCGCTCCGCGGTCGGCGAGGCGAACGTGGTGGGGGAGATGAACCGGGTCGGCGCCGCGCTCGGCGGCGAGGGGAACGGCGGCGTGATCGAGCCGAAAGTCGGCCCGGTGCGGGACTCGTTGGTTTCGATTGCCTACCTCTTGGACGGCCTTGCGAAGCGGGGAGGTTCGGTCGGCGCCTGGGCGGACTCGCTGCCGCAATACGCGATCGTCAAGAAGAAATTCGCGGTGCCCTCGCCGGACCGGGTGAACGCCGCCTGTGACGCGCTCGCGGCCGCCTACCCGGACGCGGAGGCTAAGTGGGGCGACGGCCTGCGGCTCGACTGGCCGGACCGCTGGGTGCAGGTGCGAGCAAGCAATACCGAGCCGATCGCCCGCGTGATCGCCGAAGCGCCGGGCGCCGACGTCTCCGAGGCGCTCGCCGCGGAGGCGACGGCCATCTGCGAGCGAGCCGCTGCGTAGAAGGCGAGCGGTGGGCGTCAGTCCTCCGTGTGACGTCCCGCTCCCGAAGACACGGAGGGCTGACGCCCACCGCTCGCCAAAGCAAATCAGAGCGTCTTCAAATACTCCAGCAACGCCCGCTTCTCGCTTGGCGAGAGGTCCGCGGCGAAGGTGTGGCCGCCGTTCGTCTTGCCGATGTCGGCGCGGCGGGTGTCGAACACGTAGCGGGCGTCGAGCTCTGGAACCTCGTTCACCGCGGTGAACTCCAGCCCGACTCGATCGCGGTCGTAACCGTTCTCCGTGCGTCGCCAGCGCGTAGGGCGCTCCTCAGGCGAGAGCACCCCCGCGAGCGTCGGCACGCTGCCGTTGTGAAAGTAGGGAGCGGTTGCCCAAATGCCGTCCAACGGCGGCGCGACGTAGCCGCCGGGGTCTTCGACGACCGGGTCCTCGCCGTACCGGCTCATCCAAGTCGTGCCGAGGTGCCGCCGGTGGGAGACAGAGAGCGCATCCAGCCGCACGCGATCGGTGCCCACGACCTCGATCGGGACGGTGACCTCCGGGTAGGTCTCCGCAGACGAATCTGTCGAGTAGGTGCCGTGGCACTCGGCGCAGTTCTTCTCGAAAACCGATCTGCCGCTCGTGGCGAGGGCGGCGTCGACTTCGTAGGGGTACGGGGGAGCTTCGACGCTTTCGATGTAAGCGAGCACGTCGCGGAAGTCGTCTTCCCACGAGAGCACGGTCTCGCGGCCCGTCGTCGGCAGCAGCATGAACTGCATCAGGACGCGATGGTTCTTGGGGCTGAATCCGTCGATGTACAGCCGCGATTTCTTCTTCACGTGCCACCACGGCGGGGCGTCCATGTCGTGGTGGAGCAGCGGGCCGGGATCGCGGCCGGTGTTCACAGACATATCCGGCTCGCGGAAGGCGTCCAGCACGATGCCGAACACCACCGCGTTCGTCGTGCCGTGCGAGGCGCCCAGCGGGATCTTCATCTGTCCCACGTCCTGATGGCTCAGCGACTTGCCTGTCATCAGCTTCACGGTGCGAACCTCCTCCGTCAGCGTCGCGAGACCGTAGTGGGAGTTCGGCAGCCCGGGGATCGTGCGTCCCGCTACCTTTCCGCCGTGACAGGCGAAGCAGTTCATCACCCAGCCGTTCGGGGTCTCGACGTAGTTCAACACCTCCCCGCCGATGGGGTCGTCCGCCGGCGGGGCGACCAGGCCGTAACGGGCGAGGGCCATCGCGATGCGTTCCTCCTCGCCGGCCGCTTTCGCCTTCGCCTTCATCTCGCCCGGCCAGGTCAGACCGAGCCGCAGTAGCGTTTCCCGGTCGAAGTCCGGGGGAAGGAGAGGTTTGCTGCGGAGCACCTCATATCCGCGATCCGGGTCGCCGGCCCGTACGGAAGACGGCACGACGTCCGCCGGACCGGCGGCGAGAATCAGCAGCGCAAGATGAACCGGCAGCACGGCAGCGGCGTTGTCGGGAACGGGGCGGCTGATTGTAGGGCCGTCGCCGTCCATGGCGGCCGGACGATACAATGCCGCACCCATATTGCCTCGCGACTCAGGTTCCTCCCGATGACCACCGCCACCCTTGGTTCGCCGCTCCCCGTGATGGATCCACGGTCGTTCGAAGCGGACGAACGCACGGAGGAGGACCCGCTCGACCTGATGGACGAGATTGACCGCTTGAAGAAGGAGAAGGACGCCACAATCCTCGCCCACTACTACGTGGACGGCGAGATCCAGGACGTCGCCGACTTCTGCGGGGACAGCCTCCAACTGGCCCGCGACGCGACCAAAGTGACGACAGGGACGATCGTGTTCTGCGGCGTCCACTTCATGGCGGAGAGCGCCAAGATCTTGAACCCGGAGAAGCGCGTGCTGCTCCCGGATCTGCTGGCCGGCTGTTCCCTCGCGGAGAGCTGCACCTACCCGGCGCTGAAGGCGCGGCAGGAGGAGCTGAAAGCCGAGGGCCGCGACGTCGTCACCGTCGCGTACATCAACACCAGCGCCGCGGTAAAGAGCCTGTGCGACTGGATCGTCACCAGCGGCAATGCCCGCGAGGTGATCGAGGATCGGGTTCCCAAGGACAAGGAGATTCTCTTCGTCCCGGACCAGCACCTCGGGCGTTACCTCGTCGAGGTGACGGGTCGGGAGATGATCCTCTGGCCCGGCTCGTGCATGGTGCATGAGATCTTCAGCCTGACCGACATGCGGCGGGCCAAGAAGAACAACCCCGGCAGCGAGGTGATCGCCCACCCGGAGTGTCCGCAGAACATCCTCGCCGAGAGCGACTTCATCGGCGGCACGGAGCGGCTCAAGCAGTACGTGATGGGCATCGAGGAGCCGCGGACGTTCCTCGTCGCCACCGAGGCCGCGATGATTCACCCGCTGGAGAAGGCGGCCCCGCGGCATACGTTCATCCCGGTCCCCGGCATCATGACGGACAGCGGAGAGACCTGCGCCTGCAACCGCTGCCCGCACATGGCTCGCAACACGCTGCAAAAAACCCGCGACTGCCTCCGCGACGGTAAGCCGGAGATCGAGTGGAAGGACTACTTCGATCCGGCGAAGGAAGTGCTGACCCGCAGCCTGCTGCAATAGCCGGTCAGGCGGCCTGACGGAGCGGTTCCGTCGTCAGCCCGACGTATTCGATGAGCGGGTGGAACGGCACCGTCGCCCTCTCCACGACCCGACCGCGGACGGACAATCCGGCCAGCAGCGCCGGCAGGATCAGCAGATCGGCGAGCACCGCCGCGGCCATCAACGCCGCGGTGAGCCAACCGAATCGCGCGGTCGGGGGGAACGGCGACGCCGTCAGCGCCAGCATCCCGACGCCGGCGATCACCGCCGCCTGCACGACGGCCGGTCCCGCCGCGGTCGCCGCCGCGGCGGCGCAGTCCGCTCCGCGATTTTCGCCTTCGGCGCCGCGGACCTCGGCGCGATGCCGCACCAGCAGATGGAACGTCCCGTCGACCGCCAGTCCGAGCGCCACGGAGGCCGTCATCATCATGCCCACGTCCACCGAACGTCCGGCCCAGCCGAGCAGGCCGAAGATCGTGACTAGCGGCACCAGATTCGCGATCCCTGCGGTCAGCCAGACCCGCCAGTCGCCGGTGGCGAACAGCACCGCCAACGCGATCAGCAACGTCGCGGCGAGCAAGCTGTCGCGGAACCCCACATAGATTGCCACCTCCGCCGCTTCCAGCAGCGGAGCGAGACCGGTCACGGAAATCTCGTCGGCTCTGGCATGGGCGAGGCAGACCGCTCGCAGATCCTCTACCACCGCGGCCCGTCTGCCGGGCGGGCAGATCGCCCGGACGCTCAATCGCCAGGCGCCGCCGTCGGCGGTGACGAACGCCGCCGCTTCCGGCAACGTGCGGGCCTGCGACATCCGCCGCGCCCCGCCCATCCCCTCGACTTCGCCGAGAAACAGCGCCGCGCTGGCGACGTGTCGCACCGAATCACGTTCGCCCAACGCCTCCGCGATCGTGCGAACGCGGCCCAGCGTTTCGCCGAAGGGAGTTCCCGGCGTCGGCCGCAGCACGATCTCCAGCGACTCCGCAGGGGTGATGCGCTCGCCGACGAAGCGGTGATCGCGCGAGACCTGCCCCGAACCCGGCAGCAGATCGGCGGCGTCCACCTTCGCGGAGAGCCGCGGGAGTCCGATCGCACAGGCGGCGACCGCCGCGGCACTGAGCGCCAACACGGCCCGTCGGCGTCCCACGACCCACCCGGCCCAGTCGATACGCGGCGCGGCATGAGGCGTCACAGGCTTCAGCCCGCCGCATAGCAGGACCGCGGCGGGGGTGAGGACCAATCCGCCGAACGCGGCCAAGACCGCGCCCAACGCTCCAGCCGGACCGAACCAGGCGACCGGCCGCACTTCGCTCAAGCCGAGGCTCAGCAGCCCGGCGGCGGTGGTCGCGGTGGCCCAAGCGGTCGGCTTCGCCGCGGCCCGCACGGCCACGATGATTCTTGCGACCCCGTCGCCGGCCGCATCGGCGTGGTAGTGGAGGAAGTGCACGCTCGCGGTGAGTGCAAACACCAGCACGAGCGCCGGCAGCGCCGCGAGAATCAGGTTCATCTCGCCCCCCGCCAGCCGCACCCCGGCCAACGCTCCCAACACCGACCAACCGACCGTCCCGCCCAGCGCCAGGGCCAAACCCCAACGGCCGCACACCAGCCGCAGGACGACCAAGCCGAGAGCGAACATGCCCGCCAGATAGGGCGTCACCGCCTCCGGGCGGCTGAGTCGGTCCAGTTCCCCCACGACGACCGGCCCGCCCGCGACCTTCGCTTCGGAGGTCAGCCGAGCGGCGGCGACGGCGTTCCGCACGGCTCGTACGGCGCCCGCTCGGTCGGCTGCGCCCTCGGCGGACAGCGCCGCGGCGACGGTCGACCATCGGCCGTCTTGGCTCCGCAGCAGACCGGTCAGCCGGGGTTCGATCTGATCCTCCGGCACGTTCATCTCCCGCATCACCGCCGCAATCGACGCGGGTGTGCAGGCGTGTTGGACGAACGGGGACGCTTCCAACCTCTGCCGCAGGGCGGCGACAGTCCGCGGGGAGGTGTCCGCGGGGACGGCGACGAGAATCGCCTCCTCGGTGCCGAACGTGCGACGGAAGGCGTCGTACGCGGTGCGGTTCGATCCGTCGGCGGGCAGCCACGCCTCCGGATCGTTGTTCACCGGCAGTCCGGCGGCCAGCACGCCGAAGAGGGGCACGCTGATCCCCGCCGCGATGAGCAGGACGAGGGCGCAGCGGCGGGCGGCGTGATCCGTCACGGCCTCGACTTCGGCGCTCCGCGGTCCCCTTCGCGAGACCATCGGTTTCCCCCCTTAAGGTCGCCCGGCTCGGGGTACCCGAAGGAGAGCGAGATGAACTAGGACGCGATCGTCCTTCTCTTCCGCCCGGCGATCGCATGTCCGAACAGCAGATGCAGTTTCGCGTGGGCCTGATGGCGATCGTCGCCTTCTGCCTCGCGGCCGTGATGGCGGTGAAGTTCGGCGATCTCGCCTCGCTGCTGAAGGAACGCTACCCATTGGCGGTGCATTTCGATCACGCTCCGGGCGTGTTCACGGGCACGCCGGTCTCCAAGAACGGGATCATTATCGGCGAAGTCGCCGCCGTTCGGTTCGATCAGGAACGCGGCGGCGTGCTGGTCGCGGTGTCGATCGAACCGCAGTATCGCCTCCGCAGCGACGCCGTCCCGCACCTCTCGCGAGGTCTGCTCGGCGACAGCTCCATCGAGTTCGTGCCCGGGACGGAAAGCAGCTTTCATCAACCCGGCGCCCGATTGGAGGGCGTCTCCCCCGTCGATCCGATGAAGCTGGTGACGGATCTGGGCGGACGCCTGGACCGCACCCTCGTCGGCTTCGACAACGCCGCGACGCAGTGGGCTCAGGTCGGCGACAACGTCAACGGCGTGCTCGGCGACAACCGCGGCGAATTGAACGCCGCGATCGCCAACGCCTCCGTCGCGTTGGAGGAGACCGCCAAGTCGATGCAGGCGCTGCGGCAGACCGCGGACAGCGCCGCGAAGCTGGTCGGCGATCCGAACATCCAGCGTGATCTGAGCCGCACGATGGCCGCGCTGCCGTCGTTGGTGGAAGAAACCCGCGACACGATCACCGCGACCCGCTCCGCAGTCGTCCGGGCGGACGCCACGTTGGCGAACGTCGAAGGGTTCACCCGACCCCTCGCCACGAAGGGCACGAGCGTCGCCACCCGGATGGACGCCACGCTGGCGAACTTCGAGCAGGTCTCCGCGGACCTCGCCGACCTCACGACTCTGCTGAAAAAGAAGGACGGCAGCCTGGGGCAATTGGCCGCCGACCCGTCGCTGTATCGCAACCTCGATGCGAGCGCGGAGAACCTCAACTTGCTGCTGACGAACCTCGGCCCCGTGATGCGCGATTTGCGGGTGTTCAGCGACAAGATCGCTCGAAACCCGGAATTGATCGGCGTCCGCGGCGCCATCGTGGGGAGCGACGGGCAAAAAGCGGGGCAGTAGCGGCTCGCGAGCCGAGGGCGTCTAACATCGCCCATGCCCCGCCCCACCCGCGACGAGATTCTCTCCGGCCCGATCGTCCCCGTGCTGGCCCGGCTGACGGGGCCGATGCTGGTGGGCATCGTCGCGGTGCTGGCGTTCAGTTTGGTCGACGCCTATTTCATCGGTCAGTTGGGCGAGGAGGAACTGGCCGCGGTCGCGTTTACCTTTCCACTGACGTTTCTGGTCAGCGGCGTGGCGATGGGGCTGTCCGTCGGCGCCAGTACGGCCGTCGCGCGAGCGGTGGGACGGGACGACGACACCGCCTGCCGGTTGGGCACGCACAGCCTCGGGCTGGCGTTGATCGCGGTCGCGGCGATCGTCGCCGTGGGGTTCGTCATCCTCGATCCGGCGTTCACGGCGATGGGGGCCGATGACGACCTGAAGGCGCTCGCGGAGCCGTACATGCGGGTCTGGCTGGGCGGCATCCTGCTACTGGTGGTGCCGATGGTCGGCAACGGCGCGCTGCGGGGCGTGGGGGACACCGTCAGCCCGACGGTCGTCATGCTGGTCGCCGGGGCGATCAACGCCGTCCTCGATCCCTGCCTGATCTTCGGCCTCGGTCCGTTCCCCCGTCTCGAACTGCCGGGCGCGGCGTGGGCGACGGTCATCAGTTGGTCGGTCACCCTGTTCGCATCGCTATATCTCCTCGGCAGGCGGGGGCTGGTCAGTTGGACCGCGGCGACCGGCGGCGGGTGGCGCGACAGTTGGACGGAGGTGCTGGTGATCGGTCTCCCGGCGGTGGGGACGAACCTGCTGATCCCGGTCAGCAGCGCGATTCTCACCCGCTTCGCCGCGGGGTTCGGAACCGCGTCGGTGGCGGCGTTCGGCGTGGGAGGACGGGTGCAGTCGCTGGCGCTGGTCGGCGTGATGGCGTTGGGCGGGGTGAACTCGATCTTCGTCGGGCAGAACTGGGGAGCCGGCCAATGCGACCGCGTTCGACGGGCGGCGACGCTCGTGCTGAGGTTCGCGCTGCTGTACGGCCTGACGATGTGGGCGCTGCTGTTCCTCATTCGCCGCCCCATGGCCGCGCTGTTCGTGAAGGACGGCCCCGAAGCCGCCGACACGGTGGCCGCCGCGACGCTGTTCTTCGCGATCGTCCCCGCCGGCTACGCCGGGTTCGCCGCGACGGCGCTGGTCAGCGGGGTCTACAACGCCTTGAAGCAGCCGTCCCGGAGCGTACTGGTGATCTCCGTGCGGCTGTTCGCGCTCTGCGTGCCGCTGGCGTGGCTGGGAATCCATTGGGGCGGCTTCGTCGGATTCCTGTGGGGGATCGCGGCGGGCAATCTTCTCGCGGGGCTGTTCGCGACCTGGGTCATGCGAGACGCGTTCGCCAGAACCGGCTCGACGGCGGCGAGCGCCGCGGAGAGCGAACCGAACCCGCCGGCCGCGGGCGACCCCGCCGCGGCCTGTCTGTAGAGTGTCGGCAGCACGCCCGACGACGCCCCGCGATGACCGAACCCCGCTTTCACGTCGTCCTGCATCAGCCGGAGATCCCCCCGAACACGGGGAACATCGGCCGGACCTGCTTGGCCGTGGGGGCGAAGCTGTGGCTGATTCGACCGCTCGGCTTTCGGCTCGACGAGAAGCATCTCAAGCGGGCCGGGATGGACTACTGGCCGCTGCTCGATTGGGAGGCGGTGGACGATTGGGCGACGTATCGCGAGCGGCAACCGGGCGGCACGATCTGGACGTTCACCAAACACGCGTCCCGTCCGATGTGGGAGGCGGAGTTCGCCCCCGGCGACACGCTGTTGTTCGGCAGCGAATCGAGCGGACTGCCGGAGCCGTTGATGACCCGGGATCCCGACCGCAACCTCACCCTACCGATGCGCCCGGAGGTTCGCAGCCTGAACCTCGCCAGCACGGCGACCGCCGCGCTTTACGAGGCGGTGCGACAGACCGGCGGGCTGCCGACGTGAGCCGCCGCAGTATCATCCCCCCATGCCCGACTCGCCCTCTCCCGCGCCCGCCGACCGCCGTGATCACGCGGTGACGCAGGCGGTCGATCCCGACGCCCCCGCCCCCGGTCCGCCGAAGCCGGGCGGGATCCCGGGAAAGTACATCGTGATCGGGGTCGCGATCGGCTCGCTGCTGATTACCGCCGGCTTCACCGCGGTGAAGTTCATGCGGGGCGATCCGAACGTGCTGAATCGTTCGGCGCTCGGCTACTCCGACGGCCTCGGCGCCTTGGAGCGGATCGCGATGTTCCGCGAGGGAATCGCCAAAGAGACCGCCGCCGGAAACGACGAAGAAGCGGTCGCCCTCCAGAAGCGAGAGCAGGCGGAGTGGAAGATCGCGGAACAGTCCTTCGCCGAGAGCATCTCCACCGGGATCGTCCGCACCGCCGCCGTGGGTTGGCTGGCGGAGGTCAAGCGCCGCAACGGCGAGCTCAGCGAGGCCGAACGCCTGTTCGATCAGGCCCTCGGCGATCGCCCCCCGCCGCAATCGATCAACGCCGAAGCATTGATGGACGAATCCGCGGAACCCGACCCGGCCGATTACGGCGGGCGGGCGCTGGTGCGGTTCAAACAGGGGAACCGACGGCAGGCGGCCGTCGACGCACAGCGGGCGCTGAAACTGTTCGACGCCGGCGTCGAGACGCGGGCCCGCGACGTCTGGACTGTGTTCGCCCCGGATCGGGCGGAACTGGAACGCATCGCCGCCGCGGGTTCGCAGCCATGACGCCGGGCGAGAACCGATCCGGACGCCTGTTCGCCGCGCGGCGGGTGCGGGGCTATCTGGTGCTCGGTCCCGTCCCGCCGCTGGGGCGCTGGTGGCGGGGGGCGTTGCGGCTGATCCTCGCTCTGATGCTGCCGTTCTGGATCTACACGCCGCTGTTGGCGTGCTGGTTGTTCGCTCTGGACGCGATCTCCGACGAGACGACGACGATGTCGCTGATCTTCGCCGCGGGGTGCGTGTCCGTCGCCGCAGGCGTTTATCCGCTGGCCACATGGCCCTGCCAATGGCCGTTCCGGTTGGCCGGATCGTTCGTGTGGGCCACGCTGATGGGGCTCATCGCGTGGCCGTGGACGATGCTCGTGGCGAGCTATCTCGATTACTGACCGCGCCCAAGGTCCGCGACCGATCCGGCTGACCGTCCCCGCCGCCGCGCACGGCGTGCGGGTAGACACGTTTCTGCACAAGCACTTCCGCAATCATTCCCCGGCGCGGCTGTCCCGCACGGCGACGACCGGCGGCGTCACGCTGGACGACGGCGCCCCGGTCGGCCCGCGGCGGCGGGTGACGGAGGGAGACACGTTTCTCGTCCGCCTGTGCGATCCGCCGGACTGGGCCGAGGAAGCCGAGGACGACCCGTTGGACGTGCTCTACGAAGACCCGTGGCTGCTCGCCGTGCATAAACCGGCCGGCGTGATTTGCCACCCGACCGGCGCGACCACCAGCGGAACGCTGCTGAACCGTATCCAGGCGCATCTCGATCGACAGGCGCCGCGGGGGTTGCTCAGTCCCGGGATCGTGCACCGTCTGGACGGGGCGACCAGCGGCGTGCTGCTGACCTGCAAAACGGGCGACGCCCACGCCGGCGTCTGCTGGCAGTTCGAAGATCGTCAGACGCGAAAGGCCTATCTCGCATTGGTCGAAGGCGACGTTCGCCCCGACGCCGGCTGCTGCTCTGCGCCGATCGGCCGGCGGCTGGACTCCGCGTTGATGACCTGCGGGCCGAACGCCCGCAGGGCCAAACGGTCCCGCACGGACTGGCAGGTGTTGCTGCGGATGGGCGATGCGACGCTGCTGCGATGCGATCTACATACCGGGCGGAACCATCAGATTCGCGTGCACCTCGCGTCGCTGGGGCACCCGGTCGTCGGCGATGCCTTCTACGCCGCCGACGGCGGATTGAAGTGGCCGCCGGGGGAATGTCCGAACCCGGCCCGCCGACATGCGCTGCACGCGGCGTCGCTCTCATTTCGCCACCCGATCACCGGCGCCCCGTTGACGGTGCGGTGTCCGCCGAGCGATTTCGACGTCCTCCTTGCCGCGTACCGCTCGACGACCGCCGCCGGGCCGACCTCCGTGACCTAGGATGGAGTTCTGAACCGACGGACCGGTTTCTTCGTTCGCGACTCGTTGCTCGCGAATCGCTCGTCCTCTCCAAAGGCTCCCGATGCCCACCGACCCGTTCGGCCGCCCGACCCGGCGACCGCCCGACGAGATCGACCTGACCCGCTTCGTGAAGCCGACGCTGATCGGCCTCGCGGCGCTGTTCCTGCTGCTTGCAGCGGTGCAATGCGTCTACACCGTCGAACCGAACGAGCGGGCCGTCGTGTTGCGGTTCGGGGAATTCTCCAAGATCGCCTCGTCCGGACTGCATTTCCGCGTCCCGTTCGCGGATCGGGTCGAGATCGTTTCCGTCGAAGAACACGAACTGAACCTGCCGGAGGGCGTTCGACTGAACGGCATGGCCGGCGTCGCCTCCTCCGACGATCTGATGCTCACCGGCGAGTTGTACGCCGCCGACGTGCAGTGGACGCTGCAATGGAAGGTGAACGAGGCGGAGGCCGATAAGTACCTGTTCGCCTTCGACCGGGCCGGCTCGCCGGACGAGTTCGGCCGGATCATCGCGACCGTGTCGCAGACGGTGATGAACCGCCTGGTCGGCGATTACAGCATCGACGAAGTGCTCACCAGCGAGCGTGGAGAAATCGAAGCCGCCGCGGAGATCGGCACGCAGGCGATTCTGGACGGCTACGAGTGCGGCGTGACCATCACCGATCTTCAGCTGCAAACCGTCACCCCGCCCGCGGAGGTGAAGTCGGCATTCGATGACGTGGTCGCCTCGATCCAGGATCAGGGTAAGTTCGAGAGTGAAGCGAACCGGGAGCGGGCTCGAAAGCTGAACGAATCGAAGGCGGAGGCGGACAAGCTGGTCCGCGAGGCGGAAGGCTACGCCGACCGCGAAAAGGCCGAAGTCGACGGCGAGATCGTCGCCCTTCGCGCCCGCTACGAAGCCTATCGGGCCGCCCCGGACGTGACCCGGCAGCGGCTGTACCTCGAAGCGATGCAGGAGGTGCTCTCCGGCGTCTCCTCGAAAACGATTCTCGACAGCGATCTCGAATCGCTGCTTCCGTTGTTGAACCTCCAGAACGGGGCGAACTGATGAACCGTCGACGCTCCTCCCTTGCCGCCACGGCGCTCGCCGGCGCCGCCGCGCTCGTCGTGGTCCTGCTCGTGCTGCTCTACTCCTCCGCCTACACGGTCGACGAGCGTGAGTACGCCGTGGTCGTGCAGTTCGGCGAACCGGTCGCCAGCCGGACCGAGCCGGGCCTCTATTGGAAGTACCCGTTTATCGAGGACGTCCGCCGGCTCCCACGGACCTTTCAGTTCTACCGCACCGGCGAGAGCGACAAGCTGAAGGATCTGCCGACCGCGGACGCGCGAAAGATCGAAGTCAGCGCCTATGCCGTGTGGCGCATCACCGATCCGATGGAGTTCCTCAAAGTGCTTCGCACCGTTGAGAACGCGGAGAATCGGGTGATCCGCACGCGGGTCCGCAGCGAGATTCGCAACGTCGTCACCGGCGTGGACCTCGCGGAAGCGGTTCGCAGCACGAACCGCGAACTGACCTACAGCTTCGGCAGTCAGGGCGCCGCGAAGGAAGAGCAAACCGTCGAGGGCGAGCCGGCCGCGCTGGGCGAAGTGACTTCGATCGAGATCGGCCGCGAGAAGCTGACCGAACGCATCCGCCAAGGGATTACCGCCCGCCTGACCGGAGAAGAGGGCGAACCCACGCTGAATCGCGGCGTCGAATTGGTGGACGTGGGGATCAGCAGCATCGAATTCGTCCCGGACGTGCGTCGGGCGAGCTTCGACCGCTTCCGCACCGAACTGGAAAGCTACGCCACCGCGAACCGCACCTCCGGCGAGCGTCTCAAACAGGAGATCCTCAACGCGACCGAAGCCGAAGTGCAGAAGATCGAGGGCGACGGCGAACGCCAGAGCAAAGAGATCCGCGGCACGGTCGACGCCCGCAACATCAAGGAGTTCGCGGCCGCCATTACGGAGACCGGCGACTTCTATAGCTTCCAAAAGAAATTGGAGCTGTATCGCACGGCTCTCTCCGGCGACACGCGGCTGATCCTCACCACCGACAGCGACCTGCTGGGCATGCTGAAGCGACTTGAAGCCGCCGATGCAGCCCCGGACCCTGAGAGCGATTCGACGATCGCCGAAACTGCCGAGGCGGAGTGACGCCTTCGTTTACGCCGCCAGTTCCCGCAGCTTCTCCCCCGCCTCGCCCCGCACGAACGGGCCGACGGCGGGGTCGTCGCTGACGAACAGATCCTCGACGCGGCCGTCGAACAGCACCTGCGACTCGTGCGGCGCCAGATTCGGCGCCGGTCGCAGCATCACCACGCGGTCCGCCACCCGGCGGACCGTGTGCATGTCGTGGGTGACGACGATCGAGGTGACCGGCGGACGATCAGGCCTCGGATCATCGTCCCGGGAGGCGGCGACGCGGAGGATCAGTTCGTTGATGACGTCGCTCATCACCGGGTCGAGACCGGTGGTCGGCTCGTCGTAAAGCATCACGTCCGGGTCGAGAGCCAACGCCCGCGCGAGACCGACTCGTTTCCGTTGTCCGCCGGAGAGGCCGGCCGGTTTGCGGTGCATGACGTGCTCCGGCAATCCCACCTCCCGGATGCGGGCGGCGACCAGCGCCGCCAACGCCGGCCCGTCCGCAGCGTGGAGCTGGCGGGGGCCGAAGGCGACGTTCTCGAAGACCGTCATGCTGTCGAACAGCGCCGCCCCCTGGAACAGATAGCCGAACTTCATCCGTCGCCGACGGAACTCCGCGGCGGACAGGTCGTCGACCCGCTCGCCGTCCCACAGCACCTCGCCGGAGGTCGGCGGCAGCAGCGCCGCGGCGAGCTTCATCGAGACGCTCTTGCCGCACCCGCTCTCGCCGATCAGGCAGAGCGTCTCCCCCACGGCAACCGACAGGTTCAAGCCGTGCACGATCGTATTCGTGCCGAACCGCTTGTAGGCGGAGCGAAGTTCGAGTTTTGGGGCCGTCATGGCGGGAACGCCCTCACATCAACGTCATGGGCGCCGGCCACAGAATCCAATACAGCCGGCCGAGCACCACCCCCAGCAGGAAGTCGAGGCAGAGGATCGCCATGAACGAGAGCACGAAGCTCTCGGTCGCCGCGGCGCCCACGCCCTCGGCGCCGGCGCCGCTGTGGAAGCCGCGATGGCAGGCGATCACGCCGATCGACGCTCCGAAGGCAAGGCTCTTCACCAGCCCGCTGGCGAAGTCGTACGCGGTGATGAAGTTCAGCGTGTGGTGCCAATAATGAAAGTCCGGGATGCCCAGCAGCTTCACGCTGAACAGCCACCCGCCGAACATCCCGCAGGCGTCGGCCAGTACGGTCAGCAGCGGGATCAGCAGCACGCAGGCGGCGACGCGGGGCACGACGAGATGCCCGATCGGGTCGGCGCCGAGCGCCTTCACGGCGTCGATCTGTTCGGTGACTCGCATCGTGCCCAGTTCCGCGGCGGTCCGGCTGCCCACCCGACCGGCAAGCATCACCGCGGCCAACACCGGCCCCAATTCCTTGACCAGCGAGACGTTCACCACCGCGCCCAGCCGATTCTGCAGGTGCATCATCGCCAGTTGGTCGTAGCTCTGCACGGCCAGCACCATGCCGATGAACCCGCCGGTGATCAGCACCACGGGGATGCTCCGCACGCCGATCTCGTACAGGCAGGGCAGCAGAACCCGCTTTGACGGACGAGCGCGCAGCAGGGAGAACGCCACCGCGAACGCGAAAGTCGTCAGTCCGCCGACGTCCCGGGTGACGTTCAGTAACGCAGCGCCGAGCCAGCGAACCGGTTCCGTCAGCCCGGAGGCCGCCCCCGCGAACGGGGCGTTCGGGACGGCGGAGGGCGAGCCGGTGGACACGACGGCGACATAGCAGAACTGGGGGGCGACTCGAACCCGGAACTTGAGCCGGAATCGCGAATCCGCGGACGCTCCCGCGGCCCGGGAGCGACTGTTACGGTGCATCGCCCCGCCCCCGTAGGGACCGATGATGCCTCTCGCCGCTTGTCTCGCCGCCGCACTGCTGACTCCGCTCGGTCAGAGTCCCGATGATCCCGCGGACGTGCCGCCGCTTTCCGACGCCGATCGGGCGGCGATCGCCGCGGTCGAAGCGCTCGGCGGACAGGTCGTGCCGCTCTCCCAGACCGACGCCCGACTGGACGTCTCCTATCACCTCGGCGACGTGAAGCTGGAAGCGAAGCATCTGGATGCCCTCGTCCCCCTCGCGAATCGCCTGCGGGAGTTGAACCTGCGGGGCACCGCGTTCGACGACAAGCTCAGCCGCAAACTCACTTTGTTGCCGACCCTGCGGCGTCTGCACCTGGAGCGCACGAAGATCACCGACGACGCGCTCGTCGCCGTGGGTACGCTCGAGAAGCTGGAGTACCTGAACCTCTACGGCACCGCCGTGACGGACGCCGGCCTGCCGAACCTGCGGGCGCTGCCCGATCTGCGTTCGCTGTACCTCTGGGACACTCAGGTCACGACGGACGGCGTGCTCGCCCTGCGGGAGGCGTTGCCGGAAACGGAATTCGTCGGCGTCGAATTGCCTCCCGAACCGAAGGGCGCCGTGGTCGCGCCGAAACCCGAGCCGGCGGAGCCGACCGAGCCCCCGCAACCCCCCGAGGAAGAGACCGAATGAAACGTCCCGCGCTCGCCCTGCTCCTCGCCTTCGTCGTCGGTCCGATCGCGGACGCGGCGGAGCGACCGAACGTCGTGCTGATCATCACGGACGATCAGGGCTACGGGGATCTCTCCTGCCACGGCAACACGGTCCTCAAAACGCCGCATATGGATCGCCTCCACGGCGAATCCGTGCGGCTGACGGACTACCACGTCGACCCGACCTGCTCCCCGACGCGGGCCGCGATCTACGCCGGCCGCTACAGCACCCGCACCGGCGTCTGGCACACGATCCAGGGCCGTTCGCTGATGAACCCCGCGGAGGTGACGATCGCCGAACGGCTGCGGGAGGCCGGCTACCGCACCGGGATGATCGGCAAGTGGCACCTCGGCGACAACGCCCCCCTGCGGCCCCGCGATCAGGGGTTCGACGACGTCTTCATCCACGGCGGCGGCGGCGTCGGACAGGCGCCGGATTACTGGGGGAACGACTACTTCGGCGACACCTACTTCCGCTTCGTCCGCAACGCGGCGAACCCGGAGGGAACCGAAGAGAAGGTGCAGGTCGACGGCTACTGCACCGACGAATGGTTCGCCGCGGCGGACCGATTTGTGACAGACAACAACCCCGCGGAGACCGGCAGACCGTTCTTCCTGACGCTCGCCACCAACGCCCCGCACGGTCCCTATCTCGTCGCGCCGGAGTGGTCCGAGCCGTATCGCGAAGCGGGCGTGAAGGGACCGCGGGCCGACTTCTACGGCATGATCGCCTGCATCGACGCCCGTCTGGGCGAGTTCCGCGAGCGACTCTCGGAATTAGGGCTCGCCGAGAACACGATCCTGATCTTCACCACCGACAACGGCACCGCCGCCGGTCACCGGGACGGCGGGTTCAACGCCGGCATGCGAGGCAACAAGGGCAGCGAATACGACGGCGGCCACCGGGTTCCGTTCTTCCTGCACTGGCCCGCCGGCGGGTTCGACGAGGGCCGGGACGTCGATCGGCTCACCGCTCATATTGATGTGCTGCCCACCCTCACGAGTCTCTGCGGCTCCCCCGCCGCGGACGGCCCGCCGCTGGACGGCGCCGACCTGACGCCCCTGCTTAAGGACGGCGAGGCGGAGTGGCCGGCTCGCACGCTGGCGGTTCATTCGCAGCGAATCGAAGTGCCGGAGAAGTGGCGCAAGGCCGCTGTGATGACGGAACGTTGGCGGCTCGTCGGTGGGAACGAGTTGTACGACATCGTCGCCGACCCCGGTCAGAAGCGGAACGTCGCCGAGGAACACGCCGAGGTCGCGGAGCGGCTCAGTGCGGCGTACGACGACTGGTGGGAGAGCCTGCGCCCGTCGTTCGACGAACCGATGTCGGATGATCTCGTTCGCATTGAACTGGGCGAAGCGGCGACCGAGCTCTGCGCTCACGATTGGCACGAGCCGGAGAATCGGCCGGTGCCGTGGAGTCAATCGGCGATCCGAAACGATCCGCAGTCCCTCGGCTGGTGGGCCGTGAATGTCGCCGACCCGGGCGTTTATCGGTTCACGCTACGGTCGCGACCAGCCGCGGCGGACGCGACCCCGACCGGCGCCATGTACGCCGCGGTCACGCTCGCCGATCCGAATGGCGTCCTCCTCACGGAACCTCGTCGGGTGAAAATTGGCGAAACCTGGGTCGAACTCAACGCGGCGCTGGCGCCGCGGGAGGAACCGATCAGTGCCCAGTCCATCGACTCGCAGATCGATCCCAATGCAGCGGCGGCGGTTCTGACGGTCGAGATCCCGCAACCCGGCGGCAAGAAGCTGCACGCGAACTTCCAGTCAAAGGACGGCTCGGTTCGCGGAGCGTATTACGTCACGGTCGAACGCCTGGGCGATCTACCCACGCGATAGGCCGGCGGCGGACACCGAGTCGAATGAAGGCCTATTGCGCGACCGATCGCGTGCCGTCCGGGCTGCCGGAGATCGGAACGCCGGCCGGCAACGGCCGGGCGGCGACGCGCAGGCCCGCCGTCCGGGCCGCTTCCCGCAGCGTGCGAAACGCCCCGAAGGCTTCGGGGGCGACCCAGAACGTCGCCGTCGCCCCCGGGCCGGCGGTCGCCAACAGGAAGCGGAAGTCGGAACCTTCCTTCAACGCCGTGGCGACCGGGACCGAGGGGTCGTCGCCGGAGTCCGCCAGCGTCCAACCGGCCAAGCGAAAGCGGATGATCTGCGTGCCGCCGGTCCGAACCCGACTGACCACGTCCCGGCCTTCCTGCTCGATCCGATAGTTCATCAGGTAGCCGGACATCGGTCCGACCGTGCCGTCGTACCCGCCGGCTTCGACGATCGCCATGCGGCGCCCCTGCACGTCCCGCTCAAGACGCTCGGTGAGCGCATCGATCGGGACCGGACGGACGAGGCCGCCCTTGGGATCGTTCGGGTCGCCGGTGAGGCGGAAGTGCAGTTCGTCGCCGCTGACCCTCCGTCCGACCGGCAACGCGGAATGCTCCAGGCGTTCCAACGGCTTGTCTTTCGCGGCGGCCGCCTTGGCGGCCCACAGATCGCGGTCCAGTCGTGCGGCGGCGGCGGCCCGCGCAGCAAGTTCCGCTTTCGCTCGTTCGGCTTCCTCCGCGGTGCGCGTGCGACGGAGTCGCTCGATCGCCGCGGCGACCCCGCTTCGCTCCGCATCCGCCGCCTCGCGAGCGATCTCGGCCGCGGCCTTTGCTTCGTCCAGCCGGCGGCGTAACGCGGCGAGGGTGGATTCTTTGGACGCCACCTCCCGCTCCAAGCCCGCGGGAATGGCGGGGGCGGGCGTCGGGAGATAGACGACGTTGGGTTTCGGCGCGATCAACGGCGCCCGCACCGGCTGGACGGGTTCCGGGGCCGGCGGCGGCGTGACCGCGACCGCCGGCGTTTCGATCGGTTCCGCATCGGGTGCGGCAGGCACGACGGCCGCCTGCAGAGCGGTCATCACCACCAGCACCACGAGGATGCCGACCAGATTCGCCAGCACGTCGAGGAAGCTGTCGCTCCCCCCGTCCTCCTGTTCATGGCGGCGACGACTCATCGCGAGCCTCCTTCCAGTTTCACGGTCGCACTGACCTTTTCCGCCGCATCTCGGATTCGCTGCACCTGTCCGCGGCCGTCGGATCGAACGCTCAAGCGGAGTTCCGGACTCCAGCGGAACCCCGCGGGCGGCTCGCCGCGGTCCGCCAGAACGCGGTCGAGTTCTCCCCGCAACATGGAGGCGAGTTGATCGTCGTTCTCCGGCAGCGGCGCCCAGCGGCCGCCGATCCACAGATGCGACGCCGCGACCGTCGCGGACGTCCGCACCAGGAATCGAATGCGATTGTCAGTGCCGCTCGCTCCCCCGCCGCGACCGCCCCCGGGCCCACGACTTTCGCCCGCGGCCCGAGCGCCGGACGCGCTGCCCCTCGGGGCGCTGCCGTCCGAGACGCGACCGCTATCGGCCCGACTATCCGAGGTGCCGTCGCGAGAAGAACTGTCGCGTGGTTGGCTGCGGCCGGCTTCGCCGTCTGGGGCGACGTTTCCGCTGCGCGACCGTCCGCTCGGACCCGCTCCACCGGCTCCACCGGCGCTAGCGTCGGTTGCGAGATTTTCCCCGCCATTCCTTGCCACACCGGCCGGCGGAGAGAACGGGTCGTCGGACGCAGGCCAACCGCCGGGCGGCACTTCGGTCGAGCCGGCTCGATCCGAGGTCGGCGGGTTCGAGCCGCCCCCGCCCGGTCGGCCCGCGGGGCGGGGCATCGGCTGAGGGCGTGCCGGAGGCCCGGGGATAGGGCCGGCCACCGAGAGGCGATCCGCGGGGGAGCCGCCGGGGAAGTTCTTCGAGAGATCGCCACGGCCAGCACGACCGCTGCTCGCGCCGGAGGCTTCGAGTCCGGGGCCGAACGGGGCGAAGTTCCCATTGCCGCTCCCCGGCGTTCCGTTGGCGGCGATGCCCTGTCTGTCAGCTCCAGGGACGCCGCGCCCCCCACCGGTCGCGACGTCCGCCTCGCCGTCTACGAACGGACCGGGTCCGTCGTGAATGCCGGACCCCTGCGAGGAACCGGGTCCGCCTTTGGCCCCCGGGAAACGTGTCTGCGAACCGTTGACGAAGCCGCCGACGGCGACGGGGACCGCGGGGACGCGTCGCATCGCGTCGCGGACCGCAGCGGCGACCGCCGTGGAGGCGTCGGGGGACGCGTCGCCCCAGGCGATCTCGGCCTCTTCGTCCAGCAACTCATAGCCGAAGGGCACGTTCGCGGCGGAGAGCGCCGTGGCGACGCGATAGAACGCCGGCAGCCCGTCCGGGCGCACGATCAACAGGACGTAGCTTTCGCCGGTCGCCGCCGAGGCCGCTTTGACTCCCGCGACGATCGGGGCGAGGTCGTTCGGGGCGGGGCCGGCGACCTCCGTGGGGATCGTGATGCCGTACGGGTGCAGCGTCGCCCCGGCGGCAATGCACTCGACCAGGATCGGCCGGTCCGCCGTCACGCCGTCGGCGGTGCGGATCACGGGCAGCAACGACCGGGGCGAATCGTCGTTCGCCGCCGCTTCGATCTCCGACTGAAAACCCGCGACATCCCCCGCCGCTCGGGCCGCGGCCGCTTCCTCCTCGACGCGAGAACGCTCCAAGGCCCGGAATCGCGCTTGGGCGGCGGCGAGGGCCGCGGTCGCCTCCGCGGCGGCCATGCGCGTCGCTTCGGCTCGGGATGCGGCGGCGGTGCGCTCGGCCTCCGCGGCTCGAACCGCGGCGGTTAATTGGTCGGCAGAAGAACGGGCCGAGGCGAGTCGGACGCGCAGCGGTTCCGCCGGGTCCGGTCCCTCGTAGGGCAGCCGCACGATCCGCGGGGGACCGGGCGGCGCGGGGGGCAAAAC
>NZ_WTPX01000189.1 GCF_013036045.1 Alienimonas chondri | reverse complement strand
GGGCGGGGGCGGAGTTTAGGAACCCCGCCCCCGCGTCGCGCCCGCGCGGGGCCGGGGGCGCCGAACGGCTATCCTCACGCACGCAGTTCCTTCCGCACACGGTCGATTGTTCATGATTCCACGCCGCCTTTACGCCTTCGAAGCGACGATCGCGACGCTCGTCGCTCTGCTGTTCGCTCCCGCGAGCCTGCCCGCACAAGGCTTCGGCGGAGAGGGCTACGAGGCGCTGAAGCCGGGCATCGACCCCGGCGCCCCCGCGGGGCGGGCCGTCGGCGAGCGCTTGGAACTGACGGCGAACGCGGCTTATTGCGAGTCCCCCGGGACGATGAAGTTGCGGTACGACAGGGCTCGGCGGAGCGAGAAAATCACGGCCCACGCGGGGTTCCGCACGCACATCGACGGTTGGTCGACCGACGGCTCCGCGGCCGTCTGGGGCGTCGCGTTTCCGCACGCCGGGACGGTCAACGCGACGGCGACGCTGAAGATCGACCGGGCGAACGCCGGCCGGACGGTGCAGGTGCGATTGAAACGCGTTTCCGTCGCGAACGAGCGCACGGACGTCGACGCCGCCGAATTCATAACCCGGGCGACGAACGGCTTTGCACCGCAGGCGTCTGTGGAGTTGAACGTCCCGGAACCGGGCTTTTATGAGGTGCATCTTGCGGCGGGCACGTCGTTCGAACCCGCGGCCGAAGTCGGAGCGATTGAGGGACTGCTCCTCAAGGGCGAGGCCGTGGCCGACGCGACCGTGATGTCGATCCGCTCCCCCGGGGCCGGCGCCGTGCATGGGCGATTGCACAGCACGGCGGCCCCGCGGGGCGTACGGCTGGCGGTGGTCGAAGTTCGCATCGCCACGCCCGATCAGCCGGGACAATACTTCCCCGTCACGACCCCGTTCGGTTATTTCGGGTCCACTTGGAAGAACTTGGAGAACCGCTTCGGCGGCGCCAACTTCTCCCTGTGGTCCGACGGCGACGCCGCCCGCGCGGGGGAGGTGTCGAAACTCTCGCGGTTGTTGGCCTATCGAGCCGATGCCCGATATACGGTTTTCGGGCACGAGGGCATCGGCGTGAAGCCGATCGGCGAGAATCCGTGGGCCGCGATGAAGCCGACGCGGCGGCAGGTGATGACGGTTTCGAAGATTCCCGGCCCTCAATTCGAGACGTACGCCTGTCACTTCCTCAACTTGGACACCGGCGAGTGGGAACTGTTCGGCTGCGGTCAAAGTCTGAAAAAGCCCCGTCGGTCCGACGATCTGAGTGTCGGCCATTTTATGGAGGTTCTCTATCCCTCCCCGCACCTTCGCCGCGAATCCCACGTGCGAGGCTGGATGATGACTGAGAACGGCGAGTGGAGCCAGATCGATCGTCTGGCGCACGGCGCCTACCGCGGCGCTAAAGACCTCTCCCATCGACGGCACGGCGTGACCGACGACGGCTGGTTTTATCTTTCCACCGGCGGCTGGTTCCCGAACGATGTGGAGAAGGCGGACGTCGATCTGCCGGATCGGTTTCGACTCTCCGCCGACGAACGACCGGATTATCTCCAAGGAGCGAAGCTGCGGTCGCTGCTGAATCTACCGATCGAGGTCTCCGCCCCCAGCCGAGTGAGCGTCGACGGCGCCTCCGCGACGATTCAATATCGTGTCGAGAAAGGCGACCTCACCGGCGTCGGTACGTTGTATTACGGCCCCGAAGACGGCGCGACATTCCCCCACGACATCAACGACCGCGGCTATCCCTTCGTGGAGCAGTGGAAATGGGCCGACCGCATAGCTTTGGAAGGGGTGAAGATCGGGCGGAACGAAGTGACGATCGACGGCCTCGAACCCGGCACGACGTATTACTTCCGGCTGCTCCTGCAGGGGAAAGTCGCTCAGGTTTGGACTCCCGCGACGGAAACCTTCACGACGCGATGAACCGTTCGGAAGCGCCGGCGTTCAGCGAATCTTCACGGCCGAGACGTCGGGGACTCCCTCCTCGTCAACCTGATAGTCGTAGGTGAAGGGGGAGGTCGGCGACGCGGCGCCCCCTTGAACGGCGCCGTTGCAGTGCAGGGGGATGAGCCGCAATTGGGCATCCTTGCCCGGCGCCAGGTCGGTCGCCGACAGCGCAAAGCGGCCGTCGGCGTCCGGAACGGCGGAGGCGACGAGCGAGTCGTAATCGCCCCCGCCGGCGGGATCAAAATAGGCGACCACGCCGTACACCGGGGGCGTGCCCGTCACGATCCCGGAGACGGAGATCGTCTTGTCCTCGGCCGCGATCGCCAGATCCTCGAATCGGGCCTCGGGCGCCGTTCGTATCGCCTTCACCGAGCCGGAGAACTGCGGATGCGAGGCGAGCCGCAAGGCGTGCGGGAACGCCAGCACGCTGCCCGGTCCTTCGTTCCGCAACTCTTCCCCATAGGTTCGGTTGCCGCTGCCCATCAGCGGCATCCCGCGAACCTGCTGCGCGCGGGGAACCGTGCCGTGCGGCAAGCCGAGGGCATGGCCCAGTTCATGAGCGATCCCGCCGATAAAGATCGAATTATGACGGCCGAGCGAAATGCGGCCGTATTGACCGTCGAACATCATCGGCCGCGTGCGACTGAGTTGGATCACGTCCAGCTCCGGGGAATCCAGTTGCCAAGCCGTGCCGCGGGCGCCGGTTCCGCCGGCGTAATAGGGGGAGTTATGGGAGAACCGCAGCGCCTTTCCGTCCCAGTCGGCGAGGTTGCAGAAGATCACGATCGTCTCGCGGTCGGCGTCGATCCCCTCAGCGGCCAACGCGGGGACGCACTCGCCGCGAATCTCGCGGCCGGACGATTTGCCGTAATGGCTCGTCGGCTGTTCGCCGCGGACCGTGTAGAGAATCGTCTTTCCCTCGGAATCGACCTCTAAATGAATCGACCGCCGACCGAACCCGAGCCGCTCCATCTCGTCGGCGTAGAACGCCTGGATGTGCTTCATGATGCGGTCGAGGCGTTCCTGATAGTTCGCGGGGAACTCCCGGTCCGCGGGGGTCCAGCAGACGATGCGGAGGAGCCGTTCCGCTTCCTCCGGCTCCGTGTCGTCCCGCTCCGCCGCCCGCCAGTCGTTGAGGATGCGATTGGCCGCGGCGGCCTGCTGCTCCGGGGACTGAACCTCCTGTGCCGCTCCCGACCGGGCCGCGCAGAGTAGGACCGCCGCGGCGGGAAGGATGAAGCAGAGTCGTCGCACGGAGATCCCCTCACAGACGAATGGGTGCAGTCGTGAATTCCTGATTCTATACGCCCGCGATGCGAGAAACAGCGACGGAGAAATGCGCCCCGGCGGGCCGAGCCGCCACTGTGGACGGTGGGAGTGGCCGCAGACCTCTCTTCAGTGTCCACTGGGAGGAACTCGACTCGGAACGAACTGGCCCCGTGATGCTCCACGCCCGTCGCCGCACCTTCTCCTTCGCACCAAATCGAAGAGGGCTGTGGCTCGCCGCGCTCGCCCTCGTTGCGGGGACGTCCGTCACGGGGACGGCGGCAGGCGCCGGGGAGCCGGACGGCTTGGCGGGGGATTGGTCGCTGCGATTCGCCTCCGGCACGCCGGGGTGGATGCGGGTCGTCGAGAAAAACGACGGGGCGCAGGTGTTCTTTCGACGTTATATCGGCCCGGACGGACCGTATGACGCCGTGCCGGCGGCCGACGGGCGGTTGCGGTTTCGGGTCGATCGGGGCCGTCGACAGAACGTGGGAACGGCGACTTCGGTCGATGCGGGATTGAAAGACGGCCGGCTCGACGGCGTGTTGATTCGCAGGCTCGCGGACGGCACCGAGGAGCGGGAAGCCTTCACCGGGACGCGGATTCCGCCGATGCCGGACGAAGCCCCCGACCTGTCCAATGTGCGGTTCGGCCATCCGATCGCGCTGTTCAATGGCAAAGATCTGACCGGCTGGCGACCGCACGAAGCGGATAAGATTAATGGTTGGAGCGTCGAAGACGGCCTGCTGGTCAACAGCACGCCGAAGACCGACTTCAGCGCGACCGGCGCCCACGCGAATCTGCGGACCGTGGAGGAGTTCGAGGATTTCTGGCTGCACCTCGAATTTCTGGTCGAAGAGAACCGGAACAGCGGCGTTTATCTCCGCGGCATGTACGAGGCCCAGGTCGTCGACCGGGACAGTCGGATGCAGGGGGAGCAGGGCGTGGGGGCGATCTTCGGGGCGATCGCACCCTCGGAGAACGCCGGTCGGCCCGGCGGGGAGTGGCAAACCTACGATATCACCCTGGTCGATCGGCACGTCACCGTCGTCTTGAACGGGACGACGGTGATCGACAATCAACCGATCTCCGCCCCGACCGCCGGGGCGATTTATACCGATCCTTCGAAGCCCGGCCCGATCTATTTGCAGGGCGATCATACGAGCGTCGCGTTTCGCCAGATTTATCTCGCCCCCGTCGTGCGAGACTGAGGCCGCCCATCCGCCGTCGCTCCCTGCCGGCGGGGCGGACTCGGTAAACTGCCGGCCGTTCCCTCCCAGTTCCCCGGAGCCTCGCCCATGTCCGCCGCCGATCAACCGTCCGATCTCGACCCCGCCGCCGAGCGTCCGCCGGCCTCGGCCTACGACCAGCGGCTGCTGGACCTCTACGACGACCTCGCCCACAGCCGGATCGACCGGCGGACCTTTACGCGCAAAGCCGCCGCGTTCGTCGCGGCGGGCATCGGGACGGAGGCGCTGATCTCCTCGCTGGCGCCCAACTACGCGCTCGCCCAGCAGGTCAAACCGGACGACCCCCGCATCGTTGCGGAAATGGCGACTTACAAGTCTCCCAAGGGCGGCGGGGAGATCCGCGGGCTGCTCGCCATGCCCGCGCGGAGTGCCGGGGCTGGAGCGCAGGTGAAGTTGCCCGCTGTACTGGTGATCCATGAGAACCGCGGGCTGAACCCGTATATCGAAGACGTCGCCCGGCGGTTGGCCGTCGCGGGGTTCGTGGCGTTCGCCCCGGACGCGCTCACCCCGCTGGGCGGCTACCCCGGCAACGACGACGAGGGCCGCGCGATGCAGCGGAAACGCGACGGGGAGGAGATGACCGAAGACTTCATCGCCGCCGCGAAGTGGCTCGACGCGCACCCCCGTTCGACCGGCAAGGTGGGCGTGGTCGGCTTCTGCTTCGGCGGGGGGATGGCAAACACGTTGGCGGTGCGAATCCCCGAGGTGATCGACGCCGCCGTGCCCTTTTACGGCCGTCAGCCGGACGCCGCCGACGTGCCCAAGATCAAGTCGCCGGTGCAGATTCATAACGCCGGACTCGACGAGCGCATCCTCGCCGGCGCCCCCGCTTATGAAGCGGCGTTGAAAGCGGCCGGCGTGCCGTTCGAAGCGTTCGTCTATGAGGGAGCGAACCATGGGTTCCACAACGACACCACCCCCCGCTACGACGAAGCCGCCGCGAAGCTCGCGTGGGAGCGCACCCTCGCCTTCTTCAACAAGCGCTTGAAAGCCGGGTGAATCCGGAGTTTTCATTGCGAGACTGATGATTGCCCCCCGAGAGTTTGTTCCCATGAGAACGTTCGTCCCGACCCTGTTGCTCGTCTCGATCGCGGCGACGGCGCTGCCGTCGACCGCGGCGGGCGACGACGGCCCGCTCGCGGAGACCCTGCCGCCGCTGGTCGACGGCCGGGCGCCGGCGAACTTCGAGGAGATGTGGGCCGGCTTCGATCCGAGAGCGGAGCCGCTCGAAACGGAAACGCTGCGTGAATGGGAGGACGAGGGCGTCGCTCTAAAGATCGTGCGATTCCGTATCGGCGTCTTTAAAGGGGAGAAGGCGACGCTCGCCGCGATCTACGGCGCTCCGGCGGGACTGGCGGAGGGGGAAACGGTCCCCGGGCTGGTGCAGATCCACGGCGGCGGGCAGTTCGCCGACGCGAACGCCTGCATCACCAACGCGAAACGCGGGTACGCCACGGTCTCGATCGCGTGGGCGGGGCGCATCTCGGCAAAAGATTATCGAGTCGGCCCCGCCGAGGTGAAATTGTTCTGGGATGGCGAGACGGACGACCCCGCTTATCGACCGACCACCGACTGGGGCGCCGTCGACGGCTATCACGCCCCCGGCCGCAACCCGGGGAACGTCTTCCCCAGCGCCAAGGCGGCGGCGTGGACGCTGGATGCCGTCGAGTCGCCGCGGAACAGCGGGTGGTTCCTCGCCGCCATGGCCGCCCGGCGGGCATTGACGTTTCTGGAGAATCAGCCCGCGGTCGACCCCGACCGGCTGGGCGTCTACGGGCATTCCATGGGCGGGAAACTCACGGTGATGACCGCCGTCGACGACCGCGTGAAGGCCGCGGCGCCCTCCTGCGGCGGCATCAGCGATCGCTACAACGACAGCCCGCTGTTCAACGCGACGCTGGGCGACGACGTCAGTCTGCGGGAGGTCTCCTGTCCCATTATTTTTCTCAGCCCCGCGAACGATTTCCACGGGCGGATCGGCGATCTTCCGAAGGCGGTTCAGGAAATCGCCTCCGATGAGTGGCGGGTCGTTTGCTCCCCGCATCACAACCATCAGGACACCCCTCAATACGAAGTCGCCACGCAGTTGTGGTTCGACCAGCATCTCAAGGGGACGTTTCAGACCCCCGCGACGCCGCGGACGACGCTTGTGTTGAACGCCGCCGAAGGCGTGCCGATGCTGTCGGTGGAGCCGGACGCATCGCGGCCGATTCTCGACGTGAACGTCTTCTACACGCAGGACGGTCGGCCGAACGAGACGCCGTCCGAGCGGGAGGACGTCAAAACCCGTTACTGGCGACACGCTCCGGCACAGCAGATCGACGGACAATGGACCGCGGCGCTGCCCGTCGGCTCGACCGACCGCCCCCTCTGGGCGTTCGCGAACGTGACCTACGCCCTCGACGAGCCGGTGACCGGGGCGGGCTATTATTACGGGACGTATACGGCGGAGACGATCAATCTGTCGTCGTTGCTCATCACTGCCACGCCAGAGGGGCTGCGGGAGAACGGCGTGCGACCGACGCTGCGACGCTCCGCAGACATTGAATCGTTCGGCCCGGACTGGGAGCGGGAATGGTTCACTTACAAGCCCGAGAGTTGGGCCCGGACGACGTATAAGATCCATGACGAGATGTACGCCGCGCCCGCCGGGGCGACGCTGGCGCTGGAGGTCTCCGCGGATCAGCCGAACGACTTGATCGTCCGCCTCGATGATTCCGTCGCCGTCGTGCCGCTGGCGGGCGGCGGGGAGCGGCAGACGGTCGTACTTTCGCCCGGGGACTTCAAGAACTACTCCGGCGAGCCTTTGGCGGACTGGAGCGACGTGAGGGGTCTGACGCTCAGCCCGGCGGAGCGGTTGCGGGCGCCGCGGGGCGAAACGCCGTCGTCCCGCATCGTCGGCGGGGCGTGGAAGGGAGCGTCGCCGCGGTTCCACGTCCTTCGCTGGGAGACGCCCCCGGTCGCCCCGCCGCCCCCTGTCGC
>NZ_WTPX01000188.1 GCF_013036045.1 Alienimonas chondri | reverse complement strand
GCGGGGCGGGGGCGTTCTCCCTGCCGGCGCCGCCCGAACCGGCGCCCATGCCGGACGAACCGTCCATCCCCCCCCGCACGCTGATCTGGGCCGGCGAGCGGAGCTTGGTCGAACTGATCCGAACCACGACCGGCGGCCCCCAGAACGGCGGCGGCTGGGAACGAACCGGCGGCGGATTCGGCGGCGCCGGGTACGCCCGGCTCGGAGCGTTTGGAGGCGTCCTTGTCGTCCGCCAGACGGAGGCCGTCCATCGGCAGATCGCAGACCTGCTGATCGTCCTGCGAGCCGAGTTCGTGTCCCCTCCGCCGACCTCCCCGTCGGACGAAGCCCAGACCGAGAGGCCGACCGAATGACCGCCGCCCCATTCCTCCGCGCGTCGCTGCTCGCCGCCACGGTCGTCGCCTTCGCCCCGCCGGCGTTTTCGCAGGACGCCCCGTTGACCGGCGTCGCCGCGGAGCGGGCGGCGGAGGAGGCGTTGGAAACCAAACTCGACGCGCCCCCGCCGGCCGACCTGAACCTCGAAGACGGCGACTTCATGCAAACGGTGACGGCTTTGGCCGAAGCCGCCGAAGCCCCGCTGACGTTCGATCGCTCCGCATTCTACGGGACCGACCCGCTCAAGGTGGCGTTTACCCGTCCGCCCGCCGCGGTTCTTCAACAGGCTCCCACGTTGCGGGCGGCGTTCGACGCCGTGCTGCATGCGCAGGGCGGCCCGCCGATGGCCTTGGTGAACCGGGCCGGCTTGTTGCGGGTGACCACCGCGGAGGTCGCCGCGGCGAACCTGCGACCCCGCGTCTACGACGTGCGGGGGCTGGAAGTCGCATTGGGACTGACGGAGGAGGACCGCGTGGGAACGGTCGTCGAGCGGGTCGCGGGACGGGGTGCCGGGGGAGAACCGAAGCAGTTCGATCCGCCGTTGATTCACGCCCTCAAGGTCGGCGTCGGCCCGGCGCCCGGCGTGGCCAAGTGGGACACGGACGGCGGTCCCGCGGCAATCGCCGGCCTGGGCGGGCGGTTGGTGATTCGTCAAAGCCCCGGCGGACATGCCGCCCTCGCCCGGTTGTTGGCCGAGTTGCAGGCGACCGCCGACGAGGTCACGAACGAGACCGCCGCGAACCGCCGCGAACCGGCCGGAGAGCCGAGCGAATGACGGACACGCCTGACTACGCCGCCGCCCCCGCGACGCCCGACGACGCGGCGGCGCTGGTCGACTTCAACGTGCGCCTCGCCGCGGAGACCGAATCAAAAACGTTGGACCCGGACGTGGTGTTCGCGGGGGTCTCCGCAGCGCTCGCGGACCCGAACAAGGCGCTGTACTTCGTCGCCCGGCCCGTCGCCGATCCCGCGGGGCCGCCGATCGGTTGCCTGATGGTGACGTGGGAGTGGAGCGATTGGCGAAACGGGGCGTTCTGGTGGATTCAGAGCGTGTACGTCCACCCGGACCACCGCGGGCGGGGAGTGTTCCGCACGCTGTTGAACCACGCGACGACCGCCTCGGAGCAGGCCGGGGCCGTGGGCCTGCGGCTGTACGCAGAGCGTGAAAATCACGCTGCGCACCGGGCGTATAGGCGGTGCGGATTCGTTGAACCCGGTTACATCGTATTTGAACGGTGCCCCTCGGGGACGACGGAGCTATGATTCTTTTCACCGGCGTTTGCCGCGGGGCGACGGCTCATACAGCCAAGGCGCCCTATCGGAAAACGGACGCTGTGCGATAGATTGTCCCCCTTTCGTTTCCAATCTCGCTTTGCGAAGCATTGGCGACGTACACAAGTCTCGTTTTCCCTCTCTCCCGCCCCACGGCCGATTTTCCATGGCCCAGATCACCCTACAGGTGTTGGAGGGACTGGAACGGGGCACGACGTTCCGCGAACTGGCGACGCCGGTGTCGATCGGGCGTGAGGACGAGAACGCGGTCCGCTTGAACGACGAACGCGTCAGCCGGTTCCACGCGAAGGTCCAGGAGGACGGCGGGCGGGTGATTCTGACGGACCTCGACAGCACGAACGGCACGCGCGTCAACGGCCGTCCGGTCAGCGCGCGCGTGTTGCGACCGGGGGATCAGATCGCCGTGGGACGCTGTTTGCTGGCGTACGGCGTTCCCGAAGAGTTGGATCGATTGACCGCCGCCGCCCGGCGCGCCGCCGCCGCCCCAAGCATCGCGGAGGGGGATGATTCCCGACAGACCCGCGGCCGGATCGGCGCCGGGCAGTCCGGGGAGAACGTCTCGGAGAACGACCTCTTGGGGTACGACGGCGGCGCTCCGCCGTTCCTGCCGCCGGGGGAGCGGCCGCCGGTGCCGGAAGACCTGGACCTCGTGCAGCGGGCCCAGTTCTGCGACCTGCTGGGCTTCGCCCACGAAGAGATCCGTGGCGTGCTGACGGAAGGCTTCGAGGCCGATCCGCGGCTGGCGTCGCTGCCGGATCGCTTGCCGAAAATCGGGGGCGAGGTCTTCCTGAATCCCCCAGCGCCCCGGCCCCGCCGGGAGCGAGAGAAACCGCTTTCCCCCGAGGAGACGCCCAGCGACGGAGGCGGTTCCAGCGCCGGGGCGAGCGGGATGCCGGGCCGGGAAGCGGGGACCGCTGCGAGCGGCGAACCGCCCCGCATCGTCCCGTGGGAGGTGTGGCAGAGACTGATTCGGTTGGAGATGGCGCTGGCGCAGTCGTTAAAAGACGCCGCCGAACCGAACTGAACGCCGTCGCCCCGTTCTGCGGCGGCGAACGATCGGGTCCGAAGAAGCTGGCCCCGACGTTCGCGGATTGAACAGTCTCTTGTTATTTCGGCGCCTCTTGGGACAGATCGACGCACGGTCGATACGACCCGGTTCGTCGGTTCCCCTGTCGGAAATCCGACGCTTAATCGATCTTTCGTCCATGCCCGGTCGGGACGCCGGACCGACGTTTCAGGCGTGACTACCGCAACGCCCACCATCCCCCCCGCGCCGGCGCCATCGTCTCGCGAGACAAAGTCTGCCGGCGCAGCGCCGCAAGCGGTCGGCCGACCGGTGACGTTGGAACGGGTGCTGGCCGCTCCGGGGCTGCCGAGCCTGCCGGCGGTGGCCATTCGGTTGCTGGAGGAATCGCGTCAGCAAGACGTCGACGTCAATCGGATTGCGGAATTGATCGCCTCGGATCCGGCGATGTCGGTGCGATTGCTGAAGGCGGCGAACAGCAGCTTCTTCGGGTTCCGCGGAGAGGTCTCGACGGTCAACCGGGCGACGGCGCTGTTGGGGGCCGGCGGGGTGGTGTCGTTGGCCCTGTCCTTCAGCCTGTCGGACGACGCCCTGAAGATGGGGCGGACGGCGGAGGCGTATCGGGCGTATTGGCGTCGATGCGTGGTGCAGGCCGCCGCCGCCGAACTGTCCACCGATCTGCCCGGCGAGGGCGGGACCGGCGGGCGGGGCGCGACGCCGGCGAAGGGAGACCGGTTCCTCGCCGGATTGCTGTGCGATTTGGGAACGCTGGCGTTGCTCAAAACGTGTCCGGCGGAAGCGGCGGCGCTCTGGTCCGACGCCGAAGAGAATCGCTTGGAACTGTCGGCACGGGAACGTGCGGAGTGGGGCTTCGACCATGCGGCGGTCGGCGGCGCGTTGGCGGCGCGATGGGGACTGCCCGAGCATCTGGCCGCGACCGTCGCCCGGCACTGCGATACGCCCGAACGGTTGGAATCGGCCATTGCCGGCGGCTCCCTGCCGGCGTCGGCGGTTCCGTTGGCGCGGGCGGCGGTGTTGGCCAGCGCCGTCGGCGACCATGTCTGCGGGGCGGACGCCGGCCCCGCGCTCGGTCGCCTGCACCACGTCGCAGGCACGCTGTTCGATCTGAAGGGCGAGGCGCTCACCGCTTACCTGGAGAAGGTGCTCGAACGAGCGGACGCCGCCGCCGGCTTGCTGGAGGTCGATTTGGGGCAGATCGGCAGCCCGGGCGATCTGCTGGCCGCCGCCAACGAGCACCTCGCCGAACTGGCCACCCGCCGCGCCGCCGAGGCGGACGCTCTCGCCGACCGCCATCGCAAACTGGAGGCGGAACACCGCGATCTCCAGCAGCAGAGCCTCCGCGACTCGCTGACCGGGCTCTACAATCGCCCGTATCTGGTCGAGGCGCTGCGGCGGGAAGTCTCCGTGTGCGCCCGCACGGGGAGCACCCTCGGGGTGATCTTCGCGGACGTGGATCGGTTCAAGGCCGTCAACGACACCTACGGTCACGCCGTCGGCGATCGCGTGCTGCGGGCCGTCGCCGGGGCGTTCGCTCAGGTGCTGCGGCGGACGGACGTGCCCGCCCGGTTCGGCGGAGAAGAGTTCGTCGTGATGATCTCCCGGCCGACGGAGGCCGGCGCCCGGGCCGTGGCGGAGCGCTTGCGAGAGGCCGTCGCCTTCACCTGCCGCAGCGTGGGCGGCATCGAAGTGAAGACCACCGCCAGCTTCGGCGTGGCGATCGCCGTGCCCCTCGACACCCAGGACGCCGCGGACAAATTGCTCGCGGAGGCGGATGCGGCGATGTACGAGGCTAAGAAAACCGGTCGCGACCGCGTGGTCCTGCGGTGTCTGTTGAGTCCCGAGGAGCAACGGCTGCACGCCGCGGTGGCCGGCCGACGGTTTTCTCGCTGGCTCAGCGCCAGCGGAGCGATCCCGGTGCGGGACGTCGGCGCCGCCTTGACCGACCTGACGCCTCCGGACAGCCCGCTCGGCGCTCTGGCGCGTGCAGTCGGCGTGCTGGACGAAATCCAGACCGACATGATCGCCGACGTCCAACAGCCGGGCGAACGATTCGGCGAGAGCGCGGTGCGACTCGGCCTGCTGAACTCGGAACAACTCGCCGATTTGCTGGCCCGCCAGCAGGAAGACCCCCGGGCGTTGGCCGACGCCCTGATCGCCCGCGGCCACGCGGACCGGGCGGAGATGGACGCCCTGCTGGAAGCCCATGCCGCCGCCGGCCCGAGCTTCGCCCCGCTCGATCCGAACCTCGTCTCGGCCTGACGCCGGCTGCTCGACGCTCGCTTCCCGCCGCCGCTACGGCGGGTCGTAGCCGCCGCGGACGAACGGATTGCACCGCACGATGCGCCAGGTCGCCTTCCAGCCGCCGCGCAGCACGCCGTACTTCCGCACCGCCTCGATCGCGTACTGACTGCACGTCGGCGTGAAGCGGCAGGTCGGCCCCAACAGCGGGGAGATCCACGCCTGATAGCAGCGCACGGCGCCCACCAGCAGCAGCTCCGGCAGCCGTTTGAGCAGCGCTTTCATCTGAGCAGCGCCTTCATCGCTCCGCACCCTGCCGCGGGCGTTGTTTCTTCGCCCCCCGTTTCTTGGCCCACTGGCCCGGCAGTCGGCGGCTGAGTTTCACAAGGCTGTCGCGAAACCGCTTCAAGTCCGCGCCCGTCTTCGGCCGCGGGATGAGCACGAAATCCCATCCGGCGGGCAGCTCGGCTTTCGAGGTGCGAAACGCCTCCCGCAGCAATCGTTTGATGCGGTGCCGGACCACCGCGTTGCCGTTCTTCTTGGAGACGCTCAGCCCGACCCGGCTGATCGCCCGGCCCTGATAAAGCCGGTCCGGATCGTCCTCCGGCCGCGGCGCCCCGAAGATGAGCAGCACGCCGTCCGCGGCCCGGCACTTCGCCTCGTAGACCCGGGCGTATTGAGGCGTCGTGCGCAACCGCAGATGCTTGGGAAACCGCTGGTCGCCCGCCCCCGGTTCGCCGTCGCCGGTAGGCGGCGCGCCCCCGGAACGACGCGCGCCGCCTACCGGCGACGGCGAACCGTGGAGGTCTTCAGCCCCCATCGGCGTCACGCTGCACGGCCGGGTCGGGCGGGGCGGCGGTTTGTTCCGACAGCGTCTCGCGGGGCGACTCATCCATCCCGGAACTCGGCACGGTCTTCTGGTCGGCGTGGACGGTGTCCCCCTCCGCGGCCCGTTTTGCGGCTTCCTTCTCGGCCTGCAGCTCCTTGCGGTGCCGTTCGATCTCCGCCCGGGTGGCGGCGTCGAACAGCTCCGACTGCAACGGACTCTCTTCGAGGAAGCTCCGTTTGTACCAGCCGACCCCCCACACCGCCCCGACCAGCGCCAACAGCACGCCGGCGGTGACGAAGAACAGATAGTACGCCGTCTCCGTCACGGCCTTCTTTCGATCGCGGGCCGACGCCGGCCCGGTCGTCGGCCCCGCCGCGGCCGGCCCGTCGAACGTCGCCATCTCCGCGTCGATCGCCTCCGCGGGCGGCGGTTCCTCAAACTGCGCCGCGGGAGGCGGCTCCTGACCCGTCGCCGTGGGAAGCGTCGCCAGGCCGCACGCCGCCCATAACGCCCCCGCGATCGCCGTCACGGCGAGCGTCGTGCGGCGGGGAAGAGAGTGCGACACGGCGAACCTCGGCGGCAGCGAACCTCGGCGGCGGCAATTCTTCGGAACGCGAGCGTTCGACCGGAACGGCCCGCATCATGGTACCCCTCGCCCCCGACGCCTCAAACCCGCCCCGGTTCGTGGCGAACTCGGTCCATGGCGAACACCGGGGAACTCCCAGCGGGGCCGCGGCGTCCCGGGGCGTCGCCCGTTCAATGCCCCCCGTCCGTCTTGGCGCTCATGTCCCGTTCGATTCGCTTTCCGCTCGCCGCGTTGGCTCTCCTCCTGCTCGCCGGGTGCGGGGCGGAGGCGACGTTCGATCGGGCGAACGTATCAGCCCCCGCCATGAAGGGGGGGACCGAGGAGAGCTACGAGATGGATGCCGCGGGGTTGAGTAACGCTCTCACGATCCAAATGCCTATCGACGAAATGGTGGCCGGGCAGGAAGGCCGCCCCACGGACCCTGCGCCCACCGCTGACAGCGCCCGCCCGGCGGCCGCGAAACCGAAAATTATTTACACCGCGGACCTGACCGTCGTGGTGGAGAACTTCGAGGGCGTCGAGCAGGCGATCCCGGCGTTGGTGGACAAGTTCGGCGGGTATGTCGCGGCGTCGGACGTGGATCGCTCGATGGGCGATCGCTTGCGGGGGACGTGGACGGTGCGGATTCCCGTGGCGAGCTACGACGCCTTTCTGGCCGGCGCCGGCGGACTGGGCGTCGTCGAGGAGAAGGGCGAAACCGCCCGCGACGTGACCGCGGAGTTCGTCGATACCGAGGCCCGCCTCGCCGGCCGCCGGGCGTTGGAAACGCGATTGCTGGAACTGCTCGCCGAACGCCCCGGCGAATTAAAGGACGTGTTGGAGCTGGAACGCGAACTGGCCCGCGTGCGGGAGGAGATCGAAACCGCCGAGGGCCGCCTGCGTTACCTCTCGAATCAAACCGCCTACAGCACGATCACGCTGCAGGTGCGGGAGGAACGCGACTACGTCCCCCCGCGGCGCCCCGGCTTCGGCGAGCGGATCGCCTCGACGTGGGACGCCTCGCTGGAGGCGCTCGCCTCCTTCGGCCGCGGTCTGGTGTTGTTCCTGGTGGCCGTCGCCCCGTTCGCCGTGGTGATCGGGCTGCCGATCGTCCTGCTGTTCTGGCTCCTGATCCGCCGCCTGCGGCGAGTGCGGACCCGCCGGCAGCCCGAAGCGCGAGCCGAGGCCGAGTGACGTGGCTCGGAGGCTCCCCTCGCCCCCTTTTGGGGGAGAGGGGCTGGGGGTGAGGGGGCTGGAACCGCCCG
>NZ_WTPX01000187.1 GCF_013036045.1 Alienimonas chondri | reverse complement strand
GTCGTAGTGGCGAATCGCCTCGCCCCACTTGCGGGCCCGTTCCAGGTTGCGACCGTCCGCGACCGCGTCGGCCAGCGACGCCGCATCCTCAAACTGCCCCGGCCCGGCGACGGCGACGTTCGCGGCGGAGAAATCGCCGGAGGCGGGGACGAACAGGGATCCGCAGACAACGGCGAGCGCCGCGACCACGGCCCGCGCGGCGGCGGGACGAGTCGCGGGCAAACAAGACGTCGAACGGGAGGCGTTGGACATGGAAACAGGTTTTACCTGGGGGCCGGCCTCCTTGGCGGCGATCCAGAAGTGAATTGGTGGGAAACGACCTGCAGTCGGCCCGGCTGCGGTTCCCGCCGGCCGGCTTCGGCCCCCTCGTGGGGCGTTCAGCGGATTGTGGCGGCGGGCTGCCCGGTCCTTCGCGAACGAATGATCGGACGACTTGAAGCTAAGTGGCTCCGATCGGCCGGTCAAACTTTCATTTGGGCGGACTGCCTGATTAATCGTCGCCACCAGAACCATGTTCCGACTCGGTTCCGATTGAGGGCGCCGGGGGCGATCGCCCCAGTTCCGTGAAGTTGGCGAGTTTCCACAGTCGCTCCGGCGTTCTCAGAAATGGCCCTACGGTATTGGCCCGTCGAACGACTCAGACGCCGCGCGACGGTGGATCTTGACGTACGAAAATTTCTGACGCCGGGGCGGTGATCCGGCATCTCCTTCGAGGCGAGCAACCGACGTGCCGGCCACATAAGGATTTTCGCGGTTCGCGATCGCCGTACGAAAAAACG
This sequence comes from Alienimonas chondri, assembly GCF_013036045.1. GTDB lineage: Bacteria > Planctomycetota > Planctomycetia > Planctomycetales > Planctomycetaceae > Alienimonas > Alienimonas chondri. Next base: position 6,895 of record NZ_WTPX01000187.1, on the reverse strand, counting down.
CCCCCGCCGGCGACCGGCGGGGGCGTTGGGGACTCTCGGGTCGTTCAAGCCGACCGTTCGACGGGGGCTCAGGCGCCGGAGACGGCCTTCTCCGGGTCGATCGTGTAGCCCTCGCGGTAATCGCGGCCGACCAAGCCGGCGCCGGCTTCGCCGGGCAGGTTGGTGAACTCCATCTTCTCCGCGTCCCATTCGACCTTCTTGCCGGCCCGCAGGGCGGCGTTGCCCAGCAGGATCGTCTCGGTGAGACGGGCGGCGTAGTCGAAGTTCGACAGCGCCATCTCCGGTTTGCCCGCCTTGATCGCGTCCACGAATTCCTGGAAGTGACCGGGGCTGCGGGGCAGCGTCCGTTCCGGCGGGGTGTAGTCCTTGTACTTATCCGCCGTCTTGGAGATCAGCGTGTACTGGGCGCCGTAGTCGTTCGGGCTGTAGAGGCTGCCCTCGGTGCCGACGACCAGCGAGCCGCTGTTCACCATCTTCTCGCCCATCAGCAGAGCCTGGTCCGGCTTGTTGCCACCGTCGTACCAGTAGAGCGGCATCGCCGGCACGGTGTTGCCGTCCATGCCTTCGCGTTCGGCGAACTGGAAGGTGATCTTGCTGTTGCCGGGGTACTGACCTTCGACGATGCCGCTGTGCTCCGCGACGGCGCTGTCGGCGTCGAACAGGGCCAGGGCCATCACCACCATGTTCGCGGTGTGACAGGCCATGTCGCCGAGGGCGCCGGTGCCGAAGTCCAGCCAGCCGCGCCACTGGAACGGATGGTAGATGTTCTCCGTGAAGGGGCGGAACGGCGCCGGGCCGAGCCACAGATCCCAGGACAGGTACGGCGGGACCTTGTCGGTCTTCACCTTGCCGTCATCCGTCTTCGGCAGGCCGTCGCCCTGGGCCCACACCGGGCGGTTGGTCCAGACGTGCACCTCTTTAATGTCGCCCAGCGCGCCGCTGCGGATCACCTCAACGCCTTCGCGGAGGCCGTCGGTCGCGGTGCCCTGGTTGCCCATCTGGGTGCACACGCCCTTCTCCGCGGCCAACTCGCGCAGCACGCGGGCCTCCCGCATGCTCCAGGTCAGCGGCTTCTGCGTGAAGCAGTGCTTGCCCATGGCCAGCGCCATCACGGACGCGCAGGCATGGGTGTGGTCCGGCGTGGAGACGGTGACGGCGTCGATTTCATCGCCCATCTCCGTCAGCATCTCGCGGAAGTCCGCGAACGTCTTGGCGTCCGGCGCGAACTCGCTGAGGCGGGCTTTGCTCTTGCGAAGCTTGCGGTCGTCGATGTCGCACAGGGCGACGGTCTGAGCCTTGTCGGCAGCGTCCTTCGAGTCGCTGGAACCCTTGCCGTCCACGCCGATGCTGGCGAAGTTCAGCCGTTGCATCGGGCTGTCGGCGGTCGCCTGACGAGCCCACGCCGGGGAAGGACCGACGGCATGCCACACGGCGCTGGCGCTCGCGGCGCCGGCGGCGGAGGTGGTCAGAAAATCGCGGCGGTTGGAGCGCATCGCCATAGCGGGATCTTTCGCAGAATCAGTGAGTGGTGAACGCGGCACGCTCATCCTACCGGGGGGGTCGGGCTACGAACAACGGTCACGTCGAATAGGACGGCAGGGGTTCTCCCGGGGAGAGGGGTCGCTCGGGGAGGTTGCGGCAGGACACGGGGCGCTTGCGGATGGCGTCCCCTGACCGATTGACCGCTTGTCCAAAGTGGCCCGTGAAACTGCCTGCGTGGAAAGCGGGAGCGTTCCGGATTCCCTGAGGGAACCGACCGGTCCTCGGGCGAAGCAGGGACGGCGCCTGCGTTACACTCCTGCGGCCAGACCAGCGAACGATCCATGCCCGCACCCGATTTGCCCGCCGACCGGACGGTTCCATCCGACTCCGCCGCTGAGGATTCAGGCCCCTCCGCCGATCCGGCGCCGCTGACCGCCGGAATGACGTCGCCGTCCCCGGAACTGGCGGACCTGGGCGATCCGCTGGATGCGGTGCCGTTCGACGATCCGCCCGCCGCCCGCCGTCGACTGGACGCCACCCTCGCCGCCGCCGGCGAACTCGCCCCCGGCGTGACGGAGAAGGTGCTCCCCCCGTTGCTCGCCGCGCTGGCCAAAGCTCCGGCGCCGGATGCGAGTCTGGTGAACTTCGAGCGGTTCGTTCGCGCCGGCGCCGCCCGAGAGGAGAAGCCGCCGCACTCGCTGTTCGATTACCTCGCGGCGCACCCGCGGGCCGTCGAGATCCTGGTGCGGCTGTTCGTCGGGAGCCAGTACCTCACCGATATTCTCATCCGGAACCCGGACTATCTCCGGCGACTCACGGAGCATCGCCGGCTGCCCGCGTTTAAATCGCGAGAGGACTTCCTGACCGAAGCCCTCTCGATGGCCGACGGGCATTCCACGCCCGCCGGACGGTTGGACGGACTCCGCAGTTATCAACATTGGGAGTTGTTGCGGATCGGCGCCTGCGACACGTTCGGGCTGCTGGATCTTCGCAGCGTCACCGCGCAGCTCTCGCTGTTGGCGGACGGGTTCACGCAGGCGGGTTTGAACCTGTTGGCCAATGAACTCGGCGTCGATACGAACCGCTTTTGCGTATTGGCGTTCGGCAAGCTGGGCGGGGAGGAACTAAACTATTCCAGCGATATCGACCTCGCGTTTCTCGCCGAGGGCGACGCGACGGTGTATTGGACCCTCGGTCAACGGCTGATTAAGGCGCTGTCGCAGGCGACCGGGGAGGGGTTCCTCTATCGCGTCGATATGCGATTGCGCCCGTGGGGCAGCAGTGGGCCGCTGGTCAACACGCCGGAGGCGCATTTGAACTACCTGAAGAAGCACGGCCGGGCCTGGGAGCGGCAGGCGCTGGTGAAGGCTCGGCCGATCGCGGGGAATCTTCGGATCGGCCATGACTTCTTAAAATCCGCGGAGCCGCTCATTTACGGCACGCCGGCGGAGGAGGTCCGCGAGAGCGTCCGCGCCAGCAAACAACGCATTGAAGACGGACTCAAAAAGAACGGCCGCACCTGGGGCGAGGTGAAGAGCGGCGCCGGCAGCATTCGCGATATTGAATTCACCGTGCAGTGCCTGCAGCTCGTACACGGTCGAGGCGAACCGGGGGTGCGGGCGAGGGGCACCCTGAACGGACTCGCCCGGCTGGCGGATTACGGATTGTTGTGGGCCGACGAATATCGCCGCCTCAGCGCCGGCTATCATTTCTTGAGAACGGTCGAGCACGTTCTACAGCTCCGCCACCATCGGCAGGTCCACGCCTTGCCGGAAGGGGAGCGGGAGCTGCGACACCTTGCCCGGCGTCTGGATTTCCCGGACGCGGCCTCCTTCGTCGCCCACTATGAAGAGCACTGCCGCGCCGTGCGGGCCGTATTCCGAAAATACGTGATCGACGGCGCCGAGGGCGGCGCCGCCTCTCCGGCGATTCCGTCCATCGCCCCGCATGCGGACCGGATGCCGCAAAGTTATAAAGCTGCGTTTACATCCGATCGGATCGCGAAGCACGCCGGCCTGCTGGGGGGATTGGACAAAGACCGACCGGTCGCTTTGCTGACAGAACCGTTCGAGGGAACGGATGAACGCGGATTGGACGGGGGCGTCACGCTGACGGTCGCTTGTTTCGACCATCGCGGAGACTTCGCGGCGGTGTGCGGACTGCTGTTCGCCCGCGGCTGGGACATCGCGGCGGCGGATGTGTATTGCGAATCGGCGCTCGGCACCGAAGCCGGCCGCGGCGTCATCATGACCCTCGATCTCTACCCGGCGCAGGGGCACCGGGAGGCGTTGCCCTCGTGGCAGGCGTTTGAGAAAGAGCTGGGCGAGCTGTTGCTAGCTAGCCGTCGCGGCGAAGGCCGGAGCGCCCGGGCGGATCTCGCCGCGCTGGTCGCGACCGCCGTGCGGCCCGCCGCCGCGGAGCGAAACGCCGTCCTCGACCCGACGCCCCCGCCGCCGATGACGTTGGATCTCGACAATACGGTCGACGATTCCGCCACCGTGCTGCGCGTTCGCGCCGCCGACCAACCCGGTTTGATGTACGGCCTGACGAACGCCTTGGCGTTGTTCGGGATCGATCTCCGCCGGGTGGCGGTCCGCACCCAGGGCGGGGAAGCCGCGGACGTGTTGCATCTGACGGATCGCCGCGGGCAGAAGATCACCGATGAAGGCCGTTTGGCCGAACTGAAGGCCGCGACGGCGCTGGTCGGGCAGTTCACCCATCTGCTGCCGCACAGCCCGGACCCGCGACGGGCGCTGACCAACTTCGGCGAACTGCTCGAAAGTTTGTTCCGTCGGGACGACTGGGTCGAAGAGGTATCGCGGCTGGGGCGCAGCGACGTGCTGACCGCCGTGGCGGGGATACTCGGGGTGAGCGACTTCCTCTGGCACGACTTCCTCCGCCTTCAACACGAAAACCTGTTTCCGGTCGTCGCCGATCCGGGAGCGCTGGACCGTCGACGTTCGCGATCGGAGTTGGAGGAGGAACTCGCAAAGGAGCTCGCGGCGCCTTCGGGCGATGGCGAGAGCGATCGCGACGCCGTTCGCCGCCGGCTCAACCGGTTCAAGGACCGCGCGATGTTCCGCACGGATATGCGTCATATCCTCGGCAAGACGAAAGCCGGCGGCGCCGCCGGCTTCAGCGCCTTCGCCGAAGAACTGACGGATATTGCGGAGGTGACGTTGTCCGCCGCCGTGCGGTTCTCGCTGGCAGACCTCGTCGCGGAGTACGGCGAGCCGCACGCCGAAGACGGCGCCACGGTCCCGGTCGCCGTGTGCGCCCTCGGCAAATGCGGGGGGCGGGAACTGGGTTTCGCCAGCGACGTCGAATTGCTGGTGGTCTACGACCGCGGGGGCGAGACGACCGGCGGCAGCCGCGGCCAGATCGGCGTCGCCGAGTTCTACAACAAGCTCGTGAAACGTCTGAAAGAGTCCATCGAAGCGCGCCGCGAGGGCATCTTTGAACTCGACTTCCGCCTCCGCCCCTACGGCCGGGCCGGCAGCGCCGCGGTGCGGAAGGACACCTTCGCCGATTACTTCGGCCCCGGCGGCGCTGCGTGGCCGTACGAACGGCAGGCGCTGGTGAAGCTCCGGCCGATCGCCGGCGACGAGGCGTTCGGCCGGGAGATCCTCGCCCTGCGGGACGACCTCATCTACGGCGGCCCCCCCGCGGACCGGGCGGCGGTCCTGGCGATGCGGGAGAAACAGCTTCGCCAACTCGTTACCCCGGGCACGGTCAACGCGAAGCTGTCGCCCGGCGCCCTGGTGGACGTCGAATACCTCGTTCAGATCCTGCAGTGGGAGCATGGCGGAGACGACGCCGAACTCCGCACCCCCGGTACGCTGGCGGCGCTGACCGCGTTGCACGTCGGGGGACATCTGACGACCGCCGATCACGACGTGCTCCGCGAAGCGTACGGCTTTCTCCGCAGCCTGATCAACGCCCTCCGCGTGGTGCGGGGGAATGCCAAAGACCTCACCGTGCCCCCGGCCGGCACGGAGGAGTTCGCCTTCCTCGCCCGGCGACTCGGCTACACCCGCGGCCCCGACGGGCGCCCGGCCCGGGAGCGCTTGGCCACGGAAATGGATCACCACCTCGACCGCGTCCGCGACGTGGTTCAACGCCACTTCCCGCCCCCCGGCGCCTGACCCGTCCGGCGCCTGACCTGTCGTCCCGGGGAAAGAAATTCCAGTGCCGGACACCCGCACCCACCGCGGACCTCACCCCCGCGACGTTGATCGGTTCGCCGCCGACAGCGTGCCCGCTCTGCGAACGGCGGTCGAACATCTCTCCTGGCTGCTGAGCCGCGGTTATGTGAACCCGTCGGCGTTGAAGCTGGTGGGCGACCGCTTCGAGCTGACGGATCGCCAGCGAACCGCGGTTCTGCGCTCCGCCTGTCCCGATGAGGAACGGGCCGATCGGGCCGCTCGCCGGTTGGAACCGGCCGATCTGACCGGGCGGACGCTGCGGATCGACGGGTTCAACCTCGTCACCACCGTCGAGGCGGCGCTGGGCGGCGGCGTGCTGCTGGTCGGCCACGACGGCGTGGTCCGCGATATGGCGTCGATGCACGGCAACTACCGCCGCGTCGCGGAAACCGCCCCGGCGTTAGAGGCGATCCGCGATTTGCTCGACGAAGTCCGACCCGAAGCAGTCCACTGGCTGCTCGATCGCCCGGTCTCCAACAGCGGCCGGCTCGCGACGATGATCCGCGAGGCCGCCGGACCCCGGGCGTGGGCCGCGACCTGCGTCCCGGACCCGGACGTGCTGTTACGCAGCGGGGCGACGCTCGGGGAAGAACTCAAGGAATCCGGCCCCTTCGTCGCGATCACCGCGGACGCGGGGATCCTCGATCGCTGCGATCTGTGGTGCGATCTCGCCGGCGCCGTGACGGATCGAATGCCGAATGCGTGGCGGGTCGACCTTCGCCCTCAATCGCAGTGAACACAGCGTCGGGCGCGATGCTCGGCCCTTCGTTCACAGTCAGGGTTCACAGTCCGGCGAACGGGTCGACTTCGAGGCTCTTGCGGGATTGCCAGCCGCCGCCTTCCGCATCGGCGTCGGGGACCGACTCCGTGGATTCAGCGTCAGTCGATTCCGAGGGGGCGCCCCACAGCGGGGCGGAGGGGAGGGATTCGCGATCGATCGATTCGACCGACGGCTCCGCCGCCTGATCGACTTCGGCGGCCGCGAACGGGTCGGCTACTGACGCGGTCGCGGGAGTTGCGGGGAAGTCATTGGGAGTCGCGACGGCCGGCTCGGGAGTCGGGGACTCCGCGGCGGCTTGGGCGGCTTCATTGGCGAAGGCGGCCATCTCGGCGCCCCAATCGACGCTTTCCTCCGGCTCCGCGGGCGTCTCGGCGACGGCGGGCGTGACGCGGGCCGCGGGAGCGGCGTCGGCGGACGCGTCCGAAGC
>NZ_WTPX01000186.1 GCF_013036045.1 Alienimonas chondri | reverse complement strand
TCGCGGCGAGGTCGTCCCGCAGCCAATCCATATGGCCGCGGTTGTCCTCCACGCCCTTCGACTGCCGGAACGTCTCGCAGACGAACACCCGGCCGCGGTCCTGGCTCTCCCCGCGCTGAGCATTGCGGACGGACCGGACAATCCCGCGGAGCAATCGTACGCCCCGGCGATTGCGGAGGCCTCCGACGAACCGCAAAACTCCCTTGCCGGGTTCAAGCTGCCCGAGGGCGTGACCGGTTCCGTCTGGGCGGCGGAGCCGTTGCTCGCGAACCCCGTGGCGATCGACGTGGACCACCGCGGCCGGGTGTTCGTCTGCGAGACGTTCCGGCAGTCGAAGGGCGTGGAGGACAACCGCGGCCATATGGATTGGCTGCGGGACGACCTCGCCGCGAACACCGTCGAGGACCGCGCCGAATATATGAAGCGCTTCTTCCCGGACTGGCAGGAACGCTTCGCCTCGGAACGCGACCGCATTCGCCTGGTGACCGACTCCAACGGCGACGGCAAAGCGGACGGCTCCACCGTGTTCGCCGACGGCTTCGGCGACCTATTGGACGGCACCGGCGCCGGCGTGCTGGCCCGGCCGAACGGCGACGTGTATTACACCTGCATCCCCGACCTTTATAAGCTGCGGGACGACGACGGCGACGGCGTCGCTGACGAGGTCGACAGCCTTTCCACCGGCTACGGCGTGCGGATGGCCTTCCGCGGGCACGATATGCACGGCCTGACGATGGGACCGGACGGGCGGATTTATTGGTCCCTCGGCGACCGCGGCTATCACGTCGTCACGCCTGAAGGAGAGACCCTGTCGTTGCCCAGCGCCGGCGCCGTGTTTCGCAGCGAACTGGACGGTACGGGGTTGGAAGTCTTCGCCTATGGACTGCGGAACCCGCAGGAGCTGGCCTTCGACGACGCCGGCAACCTCTTCACCTGGGATAATAACTCCGACAGCGGCGACAAGGCCCGCTGGGTGCACGTCATTCAAGGTTCCGACAGCGGTTGGCGGATGTATTTTCAGTACCTCCCCGATCGCGGACCCTGGAACCGGGAGATGATGTGGATCCCCCGCGACACCCCGGCGACCGAGAAGTTCGGGGCGACCGGCGTTCCCCCGGAGACCGCCGCCGCGGCGGTCCAGCCCGGCCATGTGCTGCCCCCGCTGGCGAACAACGGCGACGGCCCCAGCGGCCTGACCTACGACCCCGGCGTCGGCCTGCCGCCGGAACTCCGCGGGCACTTTTTCGCCTGCGATTTCCGCGGCACGCCGGGCAACAGCGGCATCCGTCATTGGACGAACGAACGCGACGGCGCCACCTTTAAACCGGTCGATCAGGGGCAATACATCTGGGGCGTGCTCGCCACCGACGCCGCCTTCGCCCCGGACGGCAGCCTCTATGTTTCCGACTGGGTGACCGGCTGGACCGGCGTCGGCAAGGGCCGCGTCTATCGCTTCGCCCAGGACGATTATCTTGCCGAGGAGAGCGCTGAATTGTTAGCCGCCGGCTTCGACGGCTTGGACGAATATCGTCTCGCGGAGTTGTTGAATCATGCCGACCGCCGCGTGCGGGCCGAGGCTCAATATGAACTGGCGAACCAGAACGCCGTCGACGCCCTGCTGACCGTCGCCGAGGACGCCACCGCGGACCCCTTCGCCCGCCGTCACGCCGTGTGGGGGTACGGCCAATGCGTGCGAACCCACGGCGCCGATCCGGCTCCGCTGGCGACGTTGAGCGGGGACAGCGACCCGGTGATCCGCTGGTGGGCGCTGCGTTTGTTAGGCGAAACGGCGCCCGGGAAGTTCGTCCCGCAGTTCCTCGATGGATTGCAGGACGACGACGCCCGCGTGGTGCGGGAAGCCGCTCTCGCCGCTCCCCTCAACAATGCCGCCGCCGCGGGCTGGTTGCGGGAAGTGATCGCCCAGCGCGGCGACGACCCGGCGCTGTTCCACGCCGCGACCGTCGGCCTGAGCCGGGCCGCGGGCGTCTACGACTTCGCCCCGATGATGAGCACGTCCTACTTCTCGCGGCCCGGCCTGACGGAAGACGAGGTGCTCGCCCAGAACGCCCGTCTGCACCGCGCCGCGGCCGTCGCCCTGCGGCGGACCGGCAACTGGGACGCCCTCAGCAAAGCGTTCGTCAGCGGCATGGAAGTCTGGAACCACCGCGACACGGTCGTGCTGGAGCTGGCCCGCGCGATCGCCGACGAGCCCGCCCCGGCCGAGGCGGCCCCCGCGCTTGAAGCCCTCGCTGCGATCAGCGACCTCGGGGACGACCCGCAGCGGGATCCGCTCGCCCGGCGGGTGATGTCCGCAAACCTGCTGTTGGGCGGCCAGAAGCACGCCGCCCGGGTGGTCGCCCTCGCCGCGGATCCGTCGTTCCCCGCGCATCTCCGCGTCGAAGCGATGGAGGATCTGACGATGTGGGACGCCCCGGATCGGCTCGACCGCGTCACCGGCCGCCTCCGCTCCGCCGCGGAGTGGGCCGCGGTCTCCGAGGCGAACCAGATCGTCGCCGAGGGGGATCGGGAGGGCGAGATCGCCCGCGACGCCGCGTTCCTCCCGGCGTTGCTGACGGCGAACGTCGCCCAGTTGCTCAACGGCCCGGCGAAGGTGCGGGAGGCGGCCGTCGCTCTTTTATCCAAGTATAAGATCGAAGCGTCGCTGGATTCGATGCGCGTCCTCGCCGTGGACGAGACGCAATCGGTCGAGGTGCGGGTCGCCGCGGTGAAGGCGGTGGACGCCCTGACCGACGACGCCGCCCTCGCCGCCTCCGTGGCCCGGTCGGCGTTGCAGTCGGACAGCCCGGCGCTCCGCGCCGCCGCCCGCACGGTGCTGGTGAAGCGCGACCCGGACTCCGCCGTCGAAACGCTGTCGGACGCCCTCGAAACCGGCGCCCCGCTGGAGCGCCAGGCGGCCGTCACGGCCCTCGCCGGTCTCGGATCGAACGAGGCCGACGCCGTCATCAAAGTCTGGCTCGAGAAATTAATGGCGGGCGAATCGCCGCCGGAGATCACCCTCGAACTGCTCGAAGCGGCCTCGACACGCAAGGACGGCGCCCTGGGCGAGTATCTGGCGATGTACGAGGAGAACCGCGGCCCGGACAAGCTGGACCAGTGGACCGAAACCCTCACCGGCGGCGACGCCGCGGTCGGGAAGGAGATCTTCTTCGGCCGCAGCGCCGCAAGCTGTCGGCGCTGCCACATCGCCGAGGGCGAGGGCGGCGAAGTCGGCCCGGCGCTGGACGGCATTGCCTTGAAACGGGACCGCAAGTATTTGCTGGAATCGATCATCGTGCCCAGCGCCAAGATCGCCGAGGGCTTCGCCACCGCCGTCGTCCTCACCGAGGACGGTCAGGTGCAGACCGGCGTGCTCAAAAGCGAGACCGACGAGGCGATCACGCTCGTCCTGCCGACCGGCGAGACGGTCGTGATCCCGGCCGAAACCATCCTCGACCGGGCCGACGGCCCCAGCGCCATGCCGGCGGACATCCCCGACGCGCTCAGCAAACGAGACATGCGGGACTTGGTTGAATACCTCGCCAGCCTGAAGACCCTCCCCGAAGACGGCCACGGCGAGGGGCGGGCGGAGGGGGAGTGATCCAAGCGGCGAGCCGGGGGGTTTATCCCCCCGGTCCGGGCGTTCGCCGGCGTTGCAGAGCAGTTTGCTGCGCTCACCGGACCGGAGGGATCAACCCTCCGGCTCGCCGATCTCCTGCGACGCGGGTGAAGCTATGCGAGATTTCTCCGTTCGATGTTGCCTCGGACTCTGCTGTAGTGCTCCGGGGCGTCTTCGCCGAGTTCGGCGATTTTCTTGTCGATGTATCCGATAGCGGCTACCGCGTCACGTCGATTAAGCGTGACGCACTGCGAAGACATATAAGAATCGAAGGCGCGATCTACGCAACGTAGGTAGTGCGATAGATTCTCATCGCCGCCGCGTGTGAGCAATTCCTGGGCAAGAGCCGCGACGGATGGGTGGTGGACGCTGAACGAACTCTGCGAATACTGGGTCTCCGCATCGTAAAGATCGCGAATCAACTGGTCCGTTGCGATGACCGGGGTCTCAATGATCGCCGCGATGACATGGCGGCGGAAGTGGACATTCCGGTCGCGGAGTTCTGGTCCTTTCAGGCCGTTTGATTCAAATGCAATCCGTGATCGATCTGGAGGCGAATACGCGGCGGTGAATGAATCAATGTTCATTTGACGGTGGTCGGTTATTTACGGCTTCACCGCATACACCTTCACGCTGGCGGCGTAGTCGTTGATGTCGTGTTCGGCCAGCAGCTTTGCCAGGCGGGCGTGCAGGGTGGGGTCGGCGGACGCGTCCTGTTCGGCCGGCGAGCAGCAGCCTTCGTCGAGGATCGCCAAGCCGCCCGCGCCGGCGTCGCCCGCCGACGGGGAGCAGCACGCCCCCTGACCGTCGACGCTGGCGTAGGCGTTCAGATCGGAGCGGTCGTCGACGACCTTCACCTCGCTGAAGCCGGCGTCGGCCAGGCCGGTTTGAAACTGTTCGATCGGAATTGCTCCCGCGATGCAGCCGACGTAGGCGCCGACGTCGTCCTTGATCGCCTCGGGCAACGGCTTTTTGAGGGCGATATCGGAGACCGCCAGCCGGCCGCCGGGCTTGAGGACGCGGGCGATCTCCCGGAACACCGCCGGTTTGTCCGGGGCGAGGTTGATGACGCAGTTGGAGATGATGCAGTCCACGGAGGCGTCCTCCAGCGGGAGGGCGTCGATGGTGGCGTGGTGGAATTCGACGTTCGTCAGCGGCGTCCCGTTCGGCCCGCCCATGGCGGCGTTGACCCGGGCGCGCTCCAGCATCGCGGGGGTCATATCGATGCCGATCGCCTTGCCCGTCGGCCCGACCTTGCGGGCGGCGAGGAACACGTCCAGCCCGCCGCCGCAGCCCAGATCGACCACCGTCTCCCCCGGCCGCAGGTTCGCCGTCGCGGTGGGGTTGCCGCAGGAGAGGCCCATGTTGGCGCCGGCGGGGATGCTGTCGAGTTCCTCCGCGCTGTAGCCGAAGGCCTCCGCGACGGCCCGCACGCCGGCCTCGGCGCCGGTCAGGGCGCTGGCGGCGACGGCGCCGTAGTTCTCGCGGACGGAGTCTTGCAGGGTGGTCGTCATGGGCGAAGTGTAGGCACCTAGGCCGCCGCTCGCACCGGGGCGGCTGTGGGCTCGTACTGCTCGGCCGCGGCGACGTTCGCTCGCAGGTTCGCGGCGCTGGCGGTGCCGATCACCAACGAACTCACGCCCGGGCCGTCCAGACCGAACCGCACCGCCTCCGCCGGGTCGTGCCGGCCCGCGGCCAACGCTTTCTTCACCAGCACGCCCACGCCCCGGCGGTCGGCTTCGGCCATCACCGCGGCATGCGACGTGTCGTCCGCGTGGTATTCGACCATCACCACGTCCGCCCAGTTCAACGCCTGGGCGCAGCCGGTCGGCGTTTTTCCGGAGAGACCCACGGCCCGGCAGACGCCCCGCCGTTTCAGGTCGAGCAGCGTCGCGACCGCGTCCGTTTCGTTTTGAATGTAAGCATCCCGGCCGTCGGAGTGAATCAGCAGCAGGTCGACCGCGTCGGTCTTCAACGTCCGCAGGCTCTTGACGACCGAGGAATAAATCGCCGTGCGACTGTAATCGTAGCGGCTGGCCGTCTCGCCGGAGGGGGTGAGGCCCCACCGCTCCCCGACTTTCGTGCACAGCGTATATTCGCTGCGCCGATGGGCGACGAAGCGGCCGATGCGGGCCTCGCTGACGCCGTAGGCCGGGGCGGTGTCGATCAGCGTCACGCCGGCGTCGAGCGCGGCGTTTAATAATTGATCCGCCTCCGCGTCGGTCGGCAGCGGGTAGGGGGTCGGATACTTGATGCCGCGGTTGCGGCCGATTTTAAAGGCCCCGAACGAGACGGGCGAGACGGACTGCCCGGTGCGGCCGAGGGGACGAGCGTTCATCGTGACGTTCTCGGGGAAAGGACGATTGATCTCACAGCGTGCTCCGCTTCGCCGTCGCCGTTAGGCGGCGCGTCGCAGCGGGGCGTGGAGCGTGCGCCATTCGCAGGTCTCCCACGGCGGGGCGGCGACCGCGGGGCGGGGCCAGTCGGCGGGCGGGAGGAACGCGGTCCGTTCGCCGCGTCCCACCCGTTCGGCGAGGCGGGCGGCCAGCACCGGGGCGAGGGCCAGCTTGGTCGGCCAGCAGGTGTGCACGTTGCCGGCGGTATAGATTTGGGCGTCCTCCGGCCGCATCCCGCCGGCGTCGCCCTCGGCCCGGTCCACGCGATAGGTGGCCCATTCGCAGTGCGACAGGTCGAGGCCGGGGATCGCTTCGCTCAGTTCTCGCTGAGCCTTCTCGATCAGCGCCGGCGGGTCGAGTTTCACCCCTTCCTCGGCGAGTTGCCCGCCGACCTGCCAGACGACGTGGCCGGACGAATCTGTATCGGACGTGATCGTGACTCGCGTCTTCGCCCCGTCCACGCAGTGCCCGGAGAGCGCCGCGAGCCGATGTTCTCCGACGGCGGGGCCCCGCACCAGAACCATATGCAGCGGCCGACGTTGCATCGCGGGGACGTTCGGCCCAGCCGGCAGTCCGAGGGCGCTGAGCAGGCCCGCGTTGCCGGCGCCGGCGGTGAGGGCGACGTGCCGGGGGGCGACGGTCAGTGTGCAGCCGTCGGGGGCGGTCAGGGTGACGGTCCGCACCTGTCCGCCGTCGGCGTCGAAGGCGAGGCCGTCGTTCGCGACCCGCAGCAGGCGATCGAGGTTCCGATTCCGCAGATTCGCCACGAACCCAGCGGGGGAGAGCACCTGTTCGTCCAACCGACAGACCGGCCCCTTCACGCTCCGCAGCACGGGGGGGATCTCCGCGGCGGGCAGGGCGGTCGGAGCGACCCGCAGACCGGCTTTCGCCCCGATCATGCCGAGCCGCCCGGTCAGCGATTCGCTCCGCCACAGATAACAGTGCGGGGCCCGGACGGGGGTCTCCGAGAGGTTCGGATGAGAGCCGCCGGCCTCCCCTTCCTGCGGAAACAGCAAGTCGGGGTTCCCTTCGACGCAGCGGCGCCAGAGGCCGGGCATTTCGCGGATGTTCCTGGCGCTGCCGGTCAGCAGGCCGGTGAGCGTGTATTTGAGCCCGCCGTGGACGATCCCCTGACTGGCGACGGTCTGCCCGCGGCCCAGTTCATCGCGTTCGGCCAGCAGGCAGGAGAGCCCGCGACTGGTCAGCGCGTCCAACGCCCACAACCCGGCGACCCCGCCGCCGATCAGCAGCACGTCGATGGGGGCGGCCTTGGGAGGAGCGTTCATGGAAACGTTGTAGAAGGCGACGCCGTCCCGGGGAACGGCGGATCCGATCGAGCGATCCCCGGCCCGGCCGTTTGCTGCGTGCGGAGCCATGGCGAACCGCGCAGCGGCGAACCCGACCGTGGAGCAATCGCTCCGCGGTCGGGCCGCTCGGTCAGGTTGTCGACTCAGGTTCTGCATCACGCAATTCGTTCGCCGCCCCGCCCGGTCGAAGCCAGGCCCGGCTGGTGTTTGCCGGGGTTGGGAGTGGAGAAGAAGTGATACGGGCGTCCGGCGCTCGCCGGGCCGCGGGGTCGAACCGCCCGCGGCGCCCGGGGCCGGGCGAAGCCGGTCCCTCATCGGAACCGGTTCGCTGGCTCTCCCGGACCACCGCGCGACGGGGTCGGCGTCCGTGCCGACGGGCGGGGGGCGGATCGC
>NZ_WTPX01000185.1 GCF_013036045.1 Alienimonas chondri | reverse complement strand
CCCCGGATCGGCCCCCCGCCTCCCGCCCCGATTCCGACCGCGGCGGAGGGAAAGTTGACGCACCGCCCCGAATCATGCTTCGTCAATCCGACGCCTTGGCGTCCGCGAGCTTGTAGAGCGGCTCGTGGCCGAACTTCTCGCCGCACTTCGGACACTTGGCCTTCGCCAATCCCTTGCCGTTCGCCCCGCCGAGCTTCTCCTTCTTGCGCCCGTCCTCGGAGACGATCAGCCCGCAGCTCTGGCAGCGATACCCGGCGATGACCGCCTCGAGCTTCGGGTCGGCGAGGTAGAGGTCCGGACGGGCCAGTTCCGGGACCGGGGCGTCCGTGTAATGGCCGGTGTGGACAGGCGCGTCGTCGGTGCGGGGGATCGGCGCATCGGGGGCGTACGGCCGGGCGAAGCCGAACTCCTCCATGGCGCTGGCGAACCGCCGGAATTGGCTGAGCGTCATCGACACGAACGACGCCTTCTGCTTCTCCGGCGGCTGATCCGCGTCCTCCTCCCCGCCGGTACGGGGCAGACGCAGGGCGATCCGGCCCGTTCCGAACACCGGTTCGCCGCCGAACTTCGACTCGTGCGGCAGGTCCGAGGGGTACTCGACGGCCACCTCGCCGGCGTTCTCCCCGGCCAGCAGCAGGTGGGGCGTCGGCAGTTCGGAGAGATTCGGCTCGTCCTTGGCGAGATGTTCGCGGACCTTGCCGCGGACCGCGTCGGTCTTCTCCCCGCCCAGCCCGAAGCTGCCCTTCTTACCCACGACCGTCACGACCAGCAGCGTGTCCGGGGAGAGGGCGAGGTCGGCTTCCTCGAAGGCTTTGGCCTGCGAATCGGCCTTCTGCTTCACTTTCCCCGGCACGACCGAGTGCAGGCGAACGCCGTCGATGTACCGCGTGAACGCCCCGGCGGCGAGCTGATCCGGCGGTCCGGCCGGCGCCCTCGGCGGCCTCGGCCGTACCGGGGTCGGCGGCGGCTTCTTCCTCCGGGTCCGGAGGGATGTCGGGGACGAGATACCGCAAACCGCAACCGGGATGCGGGCAGCGACCGACCTTGCCCGCGTGCTTGCGGCCGACCTTGACCGGATGCCCCGCCGGACAGTGCAGCAGGATCTTATCCCCCTGAACCCGCAGACCGCGGCGTCGCCCGCCCCGGTTCATGCCGGCTTCCTGCAGGGCGATGTCCAACAGCACGTCGCCGCCGGTCGCATCGGAGTGCGCCACGTCGCTCTCGTCCGCCCCCCTCGACGCCGGCGGTTTCTCAGCGGCGGGCGCGGTCGACGAATCGCCCTCCGCGGCGCTGGCCGGCTCCTCGTCCGCCCCGGCCACCCCGTACGTCTCGCCGTCCTTATCCTCGGCCGGTTTCGCGGCCTCGGCGCCGGCGGCTTGCCCCGCAGCGGGGATCTCGGTGGAGCTTCCGAGGAGGGGGGCGGAGAAGCTCCCGTCGCCAATGTCGTCCATCGTGAACTCGTCCGCTCCGGCGTCCGGCGAGGCCGGTTCCTCCGCTTCCACGAACTCGCCGGCGAACTCGAAGTCGGCGTCGTCCTCGGAAGTACGGCGCGGCCCGGTCCGCTCGGCGTCGAGCTTGGCGGCACCGGAGGCGTCCAGTTCCGGCAGGGGCTGGTACTGAACCTCGGGACGTCGCTGGTCCATCTCGGCGAACCGATCCGCGACGTCGGCCCGCATGAATCCGCCGCAACTCCAACAGCGGACCAGCCCGGGCCGGACGTTTTCGCCGCAGCTCGGGCAAGCCACGTCGCGGGAGGTTCCGCTGGCGCTGGCGGAAGCGTTCTCCGAACCGGACCGGGGGCCGGTCTCCGGAGCGGAGCGGACGGACGAGTCAGCCATGCGAGGCGGGGGGAAGAGTCGAAGAGACCGCCCCCAGACTAGCGACGGCTTTCCTCGGTCATAGCGGCGACGGGCCAGATCCGGGGACACTACGGACGACGGCGCCCCCGCGATCACTTCGCCCGATCGGATCCACAAGATCGGAACCGCCCCCCGCCGCTTCCCAAACCCCTCGCCGGAGGATAGGCTGCTTGTAGCCATGGTTACATCGTGGCCGCGATCCCTTTCTCCTCGTCGATTCTCCATGCCCCGGTCCGGTTCTGCTCGCCTTGACCCGCGTATCGACCGGCGCCCGATCCGGCTGGCGGTCGTCGGGACGGTCGCTCTCGCTTTGACGATTGTCGCGTCGGGATGCGGGGCGAGCGACGCCGGGAACGTGAAGTCCCCCGAGCCGGGGAAGCCGGTCGTCGTGGCGACGACCGGCATGGTGGCCGACTTGGCGACCCACGTGGCCGGGGAGCATGTGGAGGTCGTGACGCTGATGGGTCCGGGCGTCGATCCTCACCTCTACAAGCCGACGATCGCCGACGTGCGGGCGATTCGCGATGCGGATCTCGTGCTTTACTCCGGGTTGAAGCTCGAAGAAGGGCTGTTCCGTCAGTTCGAGGCTCGGGAGAAAGCCGGCGCCGCGGTCGCGGCCGTCACGCGGGGCATTCCGCAACACGAACTGCTGACGCCGCCGGACTTCGAAGGGCACCCAGACCCGCACGTTTGGCACGACGTCGCTCTTTGGGCGCGGTGCCTGGACGTGGTCACGGACGAACTCGCCGCGATCGCCCCGCAGCATGAGGAGACGTTTCAAAGGAATGCGAACGGGTATCGCTGGCTGTTGCAGGCGGAGGACGAACGCGTCCGGGCCGCGATCGCGACGATCCCGCAGAAACGTCGCGTGCTGGTCACCGCCCACGACGCCTTCGGTTACTTCAGCCGCGCCTACGACATCCCCGTCCGCAGCGTGCAGGGGGTGACGACCGAGAGCGAAGCCGGCGTGGCGGACGTGAACGCCCTCGCCAAGTTCCTCGCGGACAGCGGCGTCCCGGCGATCTTCGCGGAAACGAGCGTCTCCGACCGGGCCGTCAAAGCGGTGGTCGAGGGGGCGAATCGTCGCGGCGGCAACGTGCGGATCAGCCCGACGCCCCTCTACTCGGACGCCCTCGGCGCTCGCGGCAGCGACGCGGAGAGTTACGTCGGCACGATCGCCGCGAACGTAGCGGCGATCGTCACGGAGTTGGGCGGCGAACTCCCGGAGGGCGGGTTGCTCCCCGCGGAGTGATCCCGCCTCCCCGCTATCATCCCGCCGTGCCGCCCGCCCCGCCCGCCGCCGATTCTTCCGTCGGCCCTCGCTCCGACGGTGACGCTCCCCCGCTCCGCGTTTCAGACCTCACCGTCGCCTATCACCGCAAGCCGGTGCTGGAGCGGGCCAGTTGCACGGTGCCCGCCGGTTCGCTGACGGCGATCGTCGGCCCGAACGGGGCGGGCAAGAGCACGCTGCTGAAAGCGGCGTTGGGATTGATCCCCGCCGCGACCGGGGGGGCGACGTTCTGGGGACAGCCGTTGAAGAAGGTGCGAGGCCGCGTCGGTTACGTCCCGCAGCGCAGCGAGGTGGACTGGGACTTCCCCATCACCGCCGCCGGCGTGGTCGAGATGGGCCTCTATCGAGAGATCGGTTGGCTGTGGCCCGTGGGGTCTTCGCATCGGGCGCGGGCCGCGGAGGCGTTGGGCCGGGTCGGGCTGGCCGAGTTCGCCCACCGGCAGATCGCCCGGCTCTCCGGCGGCCAACAGCAGCGGGTGTTCCTTGCGCGGGCGCTGGTTCAGGGGGCCGATCTGTACCTGATGGACGAACCCTTCGCCGGCGTCGACGCCGCGACCGAGCGGGCGATCGTCGATCTGCTGCACGAACTGCGCGACGCGGGCAAAAGCGTGCTCGCCGTGCATCACGACCTCTCCACCGTCCCGGAGTATTTTGATCGGGCCATCCTCCTGAACAAAACCGTGCGGGCCGCCGGCCCCGTGGACGAGGTCTTCACCGCGGAGGTGCTTAAGGAGGTCTACGGCGGTCGATTGGCGGTGCTGGACAGTTCCCTGTCAGGCGGTTCGCCGTCGCCGCTAGGCGGTGCGCCCCTCGACGCGGTGGATTGACCAATGGGCGATTTCTGGACGTACAACACCCGCATCGTGCTGGCCGGGGCGACGCTGCTGGGCGTCACCGGCGGGGTGGTGGGGGTGTTCGCCCTGCTCCGCAAACGGGCTTTGGTGGCGGACGTCGTCGGGCATGCGGCGTTGCCCGGAGTGGCGATCGCGTTTCTGGCCTCGTTGCTGCTGGGCGGGCCGGGGCGGGACGAACCGTTGCTGATGCTGGGCGCCGCGGTCGCCGGTACGCTGGGCGCCGCGACGCTCACGCTGCTCGGCCGGTTTACGCAGGTGAAAGAGGACGCCGCGATGGCGATCGTGCTGGGCGTGTTCTTCGGGTTGGGGGCGGCGTTGTTCCGTGTCGTACAGAACGCGCAGGGCGGCGGGGCCGCGGGCTTGAACACACTGTTATTCGGCAAGATCGCCCTGCTGGTGCGGACCGACGTGCTGCTGTTCGCGGCGCTCGCCGCGGCGGCGCTGGCGGTCTGCGTGCTGCTCCGTCGCGAGTTGGCGCTGCTCTGTTTCGATCCGGAGTTCAGCGCCTCGATCGGCCGCCCGGTGCTGCTGTTGGACCTCGCGCTTTCCGCCCTGATCGTCTCCGTCGCGGTGACCGGCATGCAGTCGGTCGGGCTAATTCTGGTCGTCGCCACGCTGGTCACCCCCGCGGCGGCGGCTCGATTCTGGACCGACCGCCTCGGCCCGATGCTTTGGCTCTCCGGCACGATCGGCGGGTTGGCGGCGGCGGCGGGCGTGCTGATCTCCGCGAGCGGCGAGAAACTGGCGGCCGGCCCGTTGATCGTGCTGTGCGGGTCCGCGGCGTTCGGCGTTTCGCTGCTGTTCGGCCCGCGCCGGGGCGTGGTCGCCCGGACCCTGCGGGAACGCAGCGTGCGGCAGGCGGCGCTCAAAGGCGGTTCTTCCCCCGCATACGGCGGGAGCGACTAGTGGAGCGCCTCGCTGCCTGGGACACGCTCGACACCGCCCTCGCGGGGACCGCGGCGATCTGTTCGGTCGCCTGCGCCCTGCCGGGCGCCCTGCTGATGCTGCGTCGGCAGAGCATGATGGCGGACGCCCTCTCCCACACCGCCCTGCCCGGCGTGGTCTTCGCATTCCTGTTCGCCCACACGCTGAACGAAGGCGATTGGATTAGCGAGGAGGCCTATCCCGCTGTGCAATGGACACTACTGTTCGCCGGAGCGGTGGCTTGCGGCGTGTTGACGGCGTGGCTGACGGAGGCCGTCCGTCGGTTGGGGAGGGTCGAAGCGGGAGCTGCGCTGGGCGTGGTCTATACGACGCTGTTCGCCCTCGGTCTGTTCGTGCTGCGTTGGCAGGCGGACGCGGTGCACATCGAGCCGGACTGCGTGCTGTTCGGCGAGGTCGAACAGACGGTTCTCAACATCGCCTTCTCCCTCTCCTTGCCGTGGGGCGGCGTGCAGGACGTGCCCGTGGCGTTCGTCAGCGGGGCCGCGGTCGCGTTATCGTCCGCCCTGCTGATCCGGCTGTTCTGGAAGGAACTGCTCGTCAGCACGTTCGATCCGGGCCTGGCCGCGGCCGTCGGCGTGAACCCCCGGCGGGTGAACGACGCCCTGATGGCCGCGACCGCGATCGCCCTAGTGACGGTCTTCCAATCAGTCGGCAGCATTCTCGCCGTGGCCATGCTGGTGACCCCCGCCGCCGCGGCCCGCTGCTGCACCGACCGCCTCGGCCCGCTGCTGGGCCTCGCCGCGATCTTTGCTGCCCTGAGCGCCTTTCTCGGCCATGCACTGAGCATCACCGCGGTCCCGGCGCTGGCGGGATCGATCGGCCTGACGAAGGTCACCGACGCCGGCACCGCCGGCCTGACGGCCTTCACCGCGGGGATGATCTTCTGCGGCTGCGCCCTGTTCGGCCCGGCCCAGGGGGTGCTCGTCCGCCGGTGGCGGGCGAAGGGGTAATGCGTTCCTCTTTACCGTCACTGACAGGCGGCGTGGCGTCACGCCATTGGGATCGCTCCGAACTTGGCCCAGAGGACGAGATGAGCGAACAGCAGCCCCGCCCCGAAAATCCAGGCGACTAGCGACTCCCCGCCGCCGGCGCCCCCGCGACAGTGACCCACCGCTACAACGACGCCCGCGGACAATGTACCCAGGGCGGTGAGGGGGATAGCCAGCAGGAGTAGATCGAATCCCCACATCCGCAAATCGAATGCCGCTCGGCCGACAGCGTCGACGTTGTATTGAACCGGCCCCGGACGCATCAGCCCCGCCGGCAGAGCGACGGCGTCCGACACCAGCAGACCCGCCAAGAGCAGCGTCACCCCATACCGCGTCGGACCGCCGGCCCGCGGGGTGTCCCACCGCACCCGCCACAGTTCGACCGCCGCAACGACTGTCACGAAGGCGTGCAGGCTCAGGAGGAGCCAATCAAAAGCGTGTGACACGACAGCATCCGAGGGGGAAGTTCCTCCCAAGAGCCTGACGCGTCGTCAATCGACCGCCCGCTGCCTCACGCCTCAATCCCCGCCTGTCCGTTGCCGCTGTGGCGGCTCTCACGCACGTTGCCGTCCTCATCCGCTCGCAGGCCGCCGCGGCGGAAGGCTTCGGCCATGGCGAGGGGGATCTCCGCTTCGGCCAGCACGACCTTCGCCTGGTTCTCCTGGGTGACGGCTCGCTGGACCTGCTCCGTGGCGACGGCCATCGCCCGGCGTTCTTCGGCCTTGGCCCGGGCGATCCGCATGTCGGCCTCGGCTTGGTCGGCCTGCAAACGGGCGCCGACGTTATCCCCGACGTCGATGTCCGCGATGTCGATCGAGACGATCTCGTACGCCGTCTGGCTGTCCAACCCCTTCGCCAGCACCGCCTTGGCGATCAGCACCGGGTCGGCGAGCACCACTTTGTGCGTCGCGGAGGAACCGATCGCAGAGACAATCCCCTCGCCGACGCGGGCGATGACGGTCTCCTCGGTCGCCCCGCCGATGAGCTGCTGAATGTTCGTCCGCACCGTCACGCGGGCGCGGGCCTTCAGTTGAATGCCGTCCTTCGCGACGCCGTCGAGGCTGTTTCGTCCGTGCCGGCGGGGGTCGGGGCAATCGATGACTTTCGGGTCGACGCTCGTCTGGACGGCTTCAAGCACGTTCCGGCCGGCGAGGTCGATCGCAGCGGCGGTCTGCCAGTCGAGGTCGATCTGAGCCCGCTCCGCGGCGATCAACGCCCGCACGATGTTCCGCACGTTACCGCCCGCAAGGTAGTGAGCCTCCATCTGGTCGGTGGAGATGGTCGGGATCCCCGCCTGCACGCCCATGATCTTCGAATCGACGATCACGGAGGGGTTCACCTTCCGCAGGCTCATGAACACCAGCGTCCACGGCCAGACGCGCACGCCGCTGAAGAAGGCCCGCAGCCACAGCTTGAAGTACCGGGCGAACAGCACCAGGAACACGAAGCCCAGCAGCGCCGCGAGCGCCAGCCCGGCGATGACGAGGATCGCCGTCAATCCGCCGCCGTCGAACAGGCCTCCGGCTTGGGCCAGCGGCGGCACGGCGCTCTGTGGCAGGGCCGACATGGTGGCGAGCGGGGTGAGCATCAGGGGAGGAGATCGCGAAACGGACGGCGGATCGGGACGAACGGCGCCGTCGCCAACGACGGGCGGGGCGGCGCGGTTCAGGCCCGAGGCGAAAGTATTCCGGTTGGGCAGGCCGCGTGCGAGCGTCCCCGCCGTCGCACCCGACTTGGGGAGGGAGAATGAGGGAGGTGGGGCGAGGGAAAGGACGGTTGAGGTCGACGGTGGCGGGG
>NZ_WTPX01000184.1 GCF_013036045.1 Alienimonas chondri | reverse complement strand
GGCTTGGACGCGGGAGCGGCCGGCTTGGCGACCGGCGTCGCCACGGTCGGCGCAGCCGGGGTCGCCTGAGCGGGCTTTGCGGCCGGCTTCGACGGAGCGCCGGCGCCTAACGTGCGGACCGGTCTCCCCCCACCGCTTACCGGCCGAACCGGCTTCATCTTCATGGCGGCGATCTGCTCCGCCCGAGTCTGCGGCGTCTTCGGCGCCGGCGACGCTTCAGCCTTCGGCGGCGCTGACGGTTCCGGCTCGGCGGGCGATTCCGCAACCACTTCCGGCTCCGGCTCCGGCTCCTGCTCCGGGGCGGGCGGTTCGGGTTCCGGCTTTGGCGTCGTCTGCTCGGGTTCCGGGGCAACCTCTTCCGCAGCGACCTCGACCGGGCGCTGCCTCTGGGGGGCGCCGCCGACGGTACGCACCTTCGTCTCGGTCGTCCGCTGCGGGCGGACCGGAGCCGCCGGGGCGGGTTTGGACTTCTCGGCGTCCTTCTTCGCCGCCTTTTTCGCCGCTTTGCCGCCGCCGCTTTCACCGCCAATGTGAGCGAGAATCACGTCCCGCTCTGCTTCGGACACGCTGGCCAGCGCGTTATTCTTCACTTTCACGCCGGCCTCCGCCGCGTGTTCGAAGAGTTCCTTGCTGTCCATCCCCAGCTCTTTGGCCAGGGCGAAAATCCGAACCTTCAAGACGGCCTCTCGAAAACACGCGGGGGGAAGTGAATGGGTTAGGCGGTCTCTTGGAGAGAGCGGCTAACGGGCGGGGATGAGGCGACGCGGGGCCGTCGCAACGATGCGAGGGCGGGATCCAATGCGGGAGCCTCACCCCCCGCTGATCCTACGCGACCGGACGGCCCCGGTCAGACGGCAATTTGCCGTCGGAATAAGGAACTCACACGGGATCTCCCGCCGGAGTTTCTTCTTCGACCGAAAGCACGCCGTCCTTTGCGGCTTCGTCGAGGGCGGCTTCCTCTTCTCCCGCCGGAGCGACCTCGTCCGCGGAATCAGTTGCGTCGCCGACGGCGACAGGATCGTTCGTCAGCCCCGCGGTGACCGAGTCTTCGCCCGCCTCGTCCGCGTCCAGCGGATCGGCCGACTCATGGGGCGCTTCGTCCGGATCGTGCTGCTCCCCGTCGTGTTCGTCTGCGGTCGGCGCGGCGGCGGCATCTTCAGCCATCGCCTCGGCGACCTCGGGGTCGGGCAGTTCCGCGGGGCCGTCCGCTTCGCTATCCAACTCGCCGGCGACGGGCGTCGCTTCGGCTTCGGCGTTTGCGGCGACTTCGCCGGTCTGGGCCTCCGCGGCGCGGGCGGCGTCGGTGCGACGCTTCAGATCGTCTTCGGTCATGCCCATCGCCCGCAATTGCCGGCGACGTTCACGGGCCATTTTCTCTTCGGCTTCGATGCGGGCGCTCTCCTCGTCGGCGAACTCCACGATCGCGTCGCAGCTGGCGGCGTCCAGGCCGCTGATCTCCTGCAGGGCGTCCGGCTCGATGATGCTGAGTTCGTCGAACGTGAAGAAGCCCTGGGCGACGAGGTTCTCGGCGAGATCCTCGTCCATCTGCGGGATACGGGTGAACTGGCCGACGCTCTCGGCGATCTGGGCGTCCAGCTTCTCCGGGGTCATTACCTGAATGTCCCAGCCCACCAGCTTGGAGGCCAGCCGAACGTTCTGCCCCTTCCGGCCGATGGCGAGGGACAGGTTGTCCTCTTCCACTAACACGATGACTTTGCCGAGCTGCGGGCAGAGGATCACGTCCTCCACCTCCGCCGGCTGCAGCGCGTTCGGGACGAGCACCCGCAGGCTGTCGTTCCAACGAATGATGTCGATGCGTTCGCCGGCCAGTTCGTCGACGACGTTCCGGATGCGGGCGCCGCGGACGCCGACGCAGGCGCCAACCGGGTCCACCTTCGGGTCGTGACAGGTGACCGCGACTTTCGACCGGTAGCCGGCTTCCCGCGACAAGCTGCGGACTTCGATCGTTCCTTCGGAAACCTCGGGGATCTCCAACTCGAACAGGCGGCGAACCAACTCGGGGTGGGTGCGGGAGAGAATGATTTTGACCCGGCTGCCCTGTTTGCGGACGTCCATCACGACGGCCCGCACCCGCTCGTTGACGTTGTGCGTTTCGCCGGGGATCTGCTCGCTGCGGGGCAGGATCGCCTCGGTTTTGCCGAGGTTGGTGAGCACGGTGCCGCCCGGCTCCACCTTGGTGATGGTGCCGCTGATGATTTCGCCGCGCTGGGCGGTGAACTCGTCGAAGAGGGCGTCGCGCTCCGCTTCGCGGATCTTCTGGATCATGACCTGCTTCGCGGTCTGGGCCGCGATGCGGCCGAGCAGGTCGCCGATGTCGTCGCTGGAAAGCGGGTTGCCGTTGACCGAGGCGTCCGGTTCGCCGGTCTTCCGGTCGATGGCGACGTGCACCTCGGCGTCTTCGCCGAACACCTTCAGCGCAGCCTGGGCGATCGCGGCTTCGATGCCCTCGAAGACGATTTCGACGTCGATGTTGCGGTCCCTGTGAATCGCGTCGGCGATCCGCAGGATTTCACTGGTCTTCATCGGGCGACAGGCGAGCGTGGGGCGTCAGCCCCATGAATGGGGGCGGAGGTCGGCGGCGAGTGAATAAAAAAAGCGGGCCGAAGCCCGCCCACGGCCCCGCACGTGACGGGGCGCCGAGGTTCCCGGCGGGCGACGCTCGCCGATCTCACGAGGAGAAGGGCGGGGCGGGGCGACCGAGGTTCGGGGCGCAAGTCACTTACATGGGCGGCGGACCGGGGAGGTGCGCGAAATCGGGGCGTGAAGGGCGGTGAGGCCGTGCGGCGATTGTCGGCGCCGGGGCCGGCGCGTCAACGGACTCGGGCGAAGATCGCCGAGTGCGCCAGCGAAAAACCGGCGGCCCGCCCGAATCGATCACGGCTCCGGTCGGGTGGCGCCGACCGTATGGGCCGCCTCTCGCAGCGTCAACCGGCCCGCGGGAGGCGTCCGACCTTGACGGCAGGCGGTTTTCGGAGCGTTCGGATCGCGAAAAGTCCGTATCCCGCGGGCAGCGACCGATCGCTATTCTCGTCACAATCGGCGGAACCCGATCCGGGGCCCGCCCCGCCGCCATCTCGATTTCTCACCCCGGTCTCGCTGCCATGCTTCGGCGTCGTCCCGCCCGCTCCGCCCGCCCGCTATTCGCCTACGCCGATTCGACCGGTCGGTCGCTTCGCAAGTTGGCGCCGCTTGCGGCGGCGGCCGCGTTCGCAGCCGGATCGTTCGCTGCGGATGCCGCCTCCGCTCAGGGCCAGCGTCGTCCCCAACGCCAGCCGGCGCGCGTGTCGCAGGCTCCGGCGCCCGCTCAGGGCGGCGCCCGAATCGATCAGCAGTCCGTCGAGGCCGTCGCGCGGGCCGAACAGAAGTACCGTGCCGGCGACTTCGACGGCGTGGTCCAGGAAGCGGACGCCGCGCTTCGTCTCAACGACCAGACGCATCAGGCATATTACTTCCGCGGCAGCGCCAAGGTGGAGTTGGGGCTGAAGCGAGGCGACACCGAGATGATCCGCGCGGGAATCGCCGACGCTCGGGAGGCGATCAGCCTCGGCGGTCGTACGAACAGCAAGTACTACCTGCCGTACCTGTACGGCATGACGAACCTCGGGATGATCGAATCCCGCGAGGAGCACGCCCAGGTCGCGGTTCAGACCGCGGACACGGTTCTTCAACGTGAAAATCTCGACGCCGACACCAAGGGCAACCTGCTGTATCAGCGGGCATTGGCGAAGCGGTATCAGAAGGACACCGACGGCGCGGTCGCGGACTTCACCGCGGCGCTGGAGGTCTTGCCGAACCACCTCGCCAGCGCTTCGGAACGTGCCAACACCCTGCAGGCCGACGGAACGCCGGAGCAGGCTCGCGAAGCCTTCGATCAGATGGTCGCGGCGTTCCCGGAGAACCCGCTGGTGTACAACAACCGCGGCATGTTCCTCCTGAATCAGGGCGATGCGGACGCCGCCTCCGCGGACTTCACCCGCGCCCTGGAACAGAACCCGAACTACTTCTACGCCCTGACGAATCGCGGCAAAACGGCGCTGGATCGCGGCGACGTCACCGCCGCGATCGCGGACTTCGACGCCAGTTTGAAGGCGAACCCCGGCCAACCGGGCGTGTACGGATTCCGCGGGAACGCCAAGCTCTTCGCCGGCGATCTGGCGGGCGCCGTCGCCGATCAGCAGATGGCGGTGAAGGAATCGCCGACCAACCCGATCGCCCACAGCGATCTCGGGTTCGTGCTGTTCTTCGCCGGGCAGTACGACCAGGCGTTGGCGCAGTTCGACGCGGCCCTGCGGCTCGCCCCCGGCTTTCGTCACCTGCACCCCTGGCGGCTGGAAGCGCTCACGACGCTGGGCCGCAACGCCTCCGAAGATCCGGGCGTTACGCTGGCTCTCGACAACGGCGGCAACGGCGTGGACTGGGTCGTCCGGTTGCTTCAGTTCCAACTCGGCCGCCTGACCGGGGAAGAACTCCTGAGCAAGATCAGCGACACCGATCCGAAGGCGGCCGCCGCGCAGACTTGCGAAGCGAATTACTTCATCGGTCGGGCGCGCCAGCGCGCCGGCGACGCGGCGGGCGCCGCGGAGGCGTATCGCGTCTCGCTGGAGTCCGACCAAAAGCAGCTCTCCGCCTACCGCGGGGCGAAGATCGCCTTGGGGGAGTGAGCCTGACCCGCTGATCGGGTCGATCCGGGGGCGGCGTGCGAGCGGGGCCGCTACATTGCGGCTCGCCCGTTCGTCGCCCCTATTTTTCGTGCGCCATGCTCCGCTCCCGACTGCTGACCGCCTCCGCCCTGCTTCTCGCCTCCTGCTTGTTCGTGGGCTGCGATAGCGAACCGGACTCTGAACCGTCCGTCGGCGGCGTGCCCCCCGCGAACCTGCCGGAGTCCACCTCGACGACGACCGGCGAACTCGATCCCATCGACGATCGTCCGAGCGAAGAACTCGACGAAGAGTGAGCGCTGGACGCACCCGCGGCCGGTCGATCGACGACTCCGGGCCGACGACCGGCTGCGGGGTTCTCGTATACAATTAAGTGATGTTGGACATCGACCCGCCCGCCGCTGAGGACGCTTTCCGTTTGGACCGAACTGCGTTCCGCGTCTCCCGCTCGTTCGAGGAGGCGAACCGGTTCGCTAAAGAAGAGCGGTGGGCGGCGACGCCTCGCGAACGACTGGCCACGTTGGAATACCTCCGCAGCCTCAAGTATCCCGATGGCGGAACTCCACCCCGACTTCAGAGAATTTTTAGAGTGTCTGACCGCTCGCCAAGTTGAGTATCTGGTGGTCGGGGGGGTGCCGTTGTCGCTCACGGTTACGACCGCTTCACGGGCGACTTGGATGTTTGGGTTGCGACCTCGCTGGAGAACGCCGCTCGCGTCGTTGCGGCACTCAAGGATTTCGGGTTCTGGTCGGAGGACGTGAGCGAGGAGTTATTTCTCGATCCGAAGAAAATAGTTCACATCGGTCGTCGACCGGTGCTGATCGACATCCTCAACGACGCGGCTGGTTTAGATTTTTCCGAGTGCTACGCGAGAGCGGAGCGGGTGACTCTGGAGGGCGTCGAGATGCCAGTTCTCGCTTTGAAGGATCTGCGAACGAACAAGATGGCCAGCGGCCGACCGCAAGACTTCGGTGATTTGGACAACCTTCCTTTGCCGAGCGAAGACGGAGCGGATGGCGGCGAACCCGACGGATCGGCGGAGACTCCGTAGAGTAGTGCTCCGTCCGCTTCGACTCCCGTTCGCCCCGTCATGTCGTCCGCCGCTCAACACTTCGACGTCATCGTGATCGGCGGCGGACACGCCGGGACGGAGGCGGCGCTGGCGGCGGGGCGGTTGGGGGCGGACACGCTGTTGCTGACGATGTCCTGCGACACCGTCGGGGTGATGAGCTGCAACCCCGCGATCGGCGGAGTCGGCAAGGGGCAGATCGTACGGGAGATCGACGCCCTCGGCGGGTTGATGGGTCGGGCGATCGACGCGGCGGGAATTCAGTTCCGCATGCTCAACCGGTCCAAGGGGCCGGCGATGTACAGCCCCCGCGCCCAGGCCGACAAGCAGGACTACCGCCGCTTCGTCAAACTAGCCGTCGAGGAGGCGGAGAACGTTTCCGTCCGACAGGAAACCGTCGTGAGTCTCGTCGTCGACGGCGACGCCACCGCGGATCGACAGGTCTCCGGGGTGAAGGTCGCCGACGGCACGGTCTTTCACGCCCCCGCGGTCGTGCTGACGACCGGCACGTTCATGGCGGCGGTGATGCACACCGGCGAGGCGAAGTCCAAGGGCGGACGGGCGGGGGAGGGGAGCAGTTCCGGGCTGTCCGGGGCGTTGCGTGATCTCGGCTTCGATCTCGCCCGGTTCAAGACCGGCACGCCCTGCCGATTGCACGGCAAGTCGATCGACTGGGCTGCCTGCGAGCCGCAACCCGGCGACGAGGATCCTCAGCCGTTTTCGTTCCTTACCGATCGCATCGCTCAGCCGCAGATTGATTGCTATCTAACCGGCACCACGCCCGCGGTGCACGACCTGATTCGGGCGAATCTACACCGGGCGCCGATGTACTCCGGGGCGATTCACGGCACGGGACCGCGTTATTGCCCGAGCATCGAGGACAAGGTCGTCCGGTTCGCCGACAAGTCGTCGCATCAGGTCTTCCTCGAACCGGAAGGCCGCGACACCCACGAGGTGTACTGCAACGGCATTTCCACCAGCCTGCCGCGCGACGTGCAGGAGGAACTCGTCCGCGGCATCCGCGGATTGGAGAAGGCTCAGATCACCCGGCTGGGTTATGCAGTCGAGTACGACTTCGCTCCGCCGACTCAACTGAAGAACACCCTCGAAACGCATCGCGTGGCCGGGCTGTACTTCGCCGGGCAGATCAACGGCACCACCGGTTATGAAGAGGCCGGCGGGCAGGGGCTGCTGGCCGGGGCGAACGCCGCGCTCGCCGTGGCCGGCAAGGAACCGCTGGTCATCGAACGGGACGAAGGCTACCTCGGCGTGTTGATCGACGACCTCGTCACGAAAGGGGCGGACGAGCCGTACCGCATGTTTACCAGTCGGGCGGAGCATCGGCTGACGCTTCGGCAGGACAACGCGGACCGCCGCCTCACCCCGCTTGCCGCGCGCGTCGGGCTAGTGGGCGCGAAACGCATCGCTCAACTCGAACGCCACTCCGCGGAGATCGCCCGCTGCGAAGCGTTCCTCAGTGCACATTGGGTCGACGGCAAAACGCTCGCGGAGCGTCTCCGCCGACCGGACGTGACGACCGAGTCCTTCGAAACGATGCCCGAATGGCGGGCGGAGCGGTTCGAGCCGCGGGCCGCGGAGCAGGCGGCGATCTCCGCGAAGTACGCCGGTTATATCGCCCGACAGGCGACCGAGGTGAAAAAGGCGAAGCGGTGGGGGGCGGTTCGGATTCCCGACGGGTTCGATTTCGCCGCCGTCGAGCATCTCCGTCATGAAGCTCGCGAGAAGCTGGGACAGGTGCGTCCCGCGGACGTCGGGCAGGCCGGGCGAATCAGCGGGATCACGCCGGCGGATCTCTCCGTGCTGGTCGTGGCGTTGGAGCGGGCGGGACGCGAGCGATCCGAAGTGGACCGGTCCGTCCCGCTGTGAGATCTGTGCCGAGCGGCCCGGGAACGTAGATTGCCCAAGTTGGGGAATCTGTCGATTGCAGGGGTTCTGCGGGTCGTTGACGATCGGGGGGGGCGGCGTATGATCGGGTCGTCAGTCAAATCGGGAGGAATCGCCTTGACCGGTCTGATCTCCCCTTCCTAAACCCCCCAAAGCGGCTTCGGGGCCTGTTGCCCCCTGGGTCCCGGCGCCCCCCGGGTCC
>NZ_WTPX01000183.1 GCF_013036045.1 Alienimonas chondri | reverse complement strand
CAGAATCCCCCCGCGGACCCACCGTCGTCGCAACAGTTCGCGGGCGTCGAGGGTGGGTGGGCGCTGTGGCTCCGTCGCTGCATTTTCTCCCCGCCCACCTTCTCCCAAACGTAGCGCGCATGATTGACGCCCGCGAACTGTTGCGACGACGGTGGGTCCGCGGGGGGATTCTGGCGGCGTTCGCCGCGGGGCTCTGGATGGTCGCCGTCGACTGGTCGTGGTTTATGGAAGACTGCCCGGACTGCGGGCTGCACCGGGATGTCGTCCAGTACCGCGTGTTCGCTGTTCCGATTCAGGAACGTTTTATAGACGAAGAATATCTCCTGCAAAAGGTCGCGAGGGACCTCGGGGTTCCCTGCCTTCACCCGCGGATGTCGGCGTCGAGGTTCCATAAGCATCGTTGGTGGGGTCTGATTTATTGTGCAGCCCCGTGCTGGAACGGGACGTGGTATCTCGCCTCGGAGTCCGACTGGTACGGCCCGAATGAATCCGCGCGGGTCTTCGCCCTTGCGAAAGAAGAACCGGCCCTGCCGGCGGAGTTTTCGCGTAGGCTGCTCCAAGACGTTCAATACTGGGATCTCCCGGGAGACCGCGAGTTCTTCCGGTCCGTGTTGGATCGGGCGGACGTTCGTTCCCCTGACGCCGGTCTTGCCGCCGAAGCCGTCACCTCCCCGTGACCGCAACCCCTGCTGTGCCGGGATGGCGAAAGCGTCTCGACTCACGCATTGCGATGTAGACCCGTCTTTTGCATTCGTCTCCGCGGTCATTGCAACGCCTTTCACTCGCCCCCTGGCCACGCTTCCCCGGTCACCTTTTCAAACAGCCGGGAGAGCACGGCGGCGGCGACGGCGGACGGCTCGGTGATCGTGCAGGCGTGCGTGCGGGCGGCGGCGAGGAAGTCGGTCTCCGCCCAGATCGCCGTGGCGTCCGCAACCGTCAGGCGCGGCTCCAGGCCGGCGTGGTTGTAGGCCTTCGGACCTTCCCCCAGCGGCACCGGGGCCGGCGCGTTCGCGCCCCGCTCGCCGCGAATCAACACGTCCGTGTGGGTCGAATACACGGCTCGCCACTGCAACGCCCGCGCGTTCAGTCGCTGGGCCGTCGTCGCCGCCGCGGCGTCGTCCGGGTCCGCGATCGCCAGGGTCGCCCCCCGGTCCATTAGCATTCGGGCCAGCGCCTCCGTGCCGATCCCGGCGCCCAGCAGCGTGATCTGTCGGCGCTCCAGGCTCCCGCCGCAGGTCGCCGTCAGGGCATGGATCAGCGCGGCGCGGGACGACACCCGGCCCCGCCAACCGTCTTTGGCCTGCATCGCCACGGTGGGCACGGCCCGGCCGTCGGCGTCGTCCAGCGACAGCGGAGCGAATTGCGACCACTCCTTCGCCGCCTCCGCCGATAACGCCGGCCCCAGCGCCGCCACTCGGATTTTGAGGATCCGCAGCATGTCCGGCAGATGATCGAATTTGCCCACCTCCAACGGCAACGCCCGCTGCGGGACGCCGGCCGCGGTCGCCGCGGCGTTCCAGCTGCGGCAGGCCGAACCTTGATCGCCGTTCGTAGCGCCCCGATCGGGGAAGCCGGCGAAGGCGACGAACCGGGTCTTCTTATCGATCGCGCGGGCGTCGTAGACGCTCTCCAGCGCCTCGACGGTCGGCTGGCCTTCGACGTCCTCCATCCCCTGTTCCAGCGCCGCGTAGATCCAAGGCGAACCCAGCATGCGGGCCAGTAAGCTGAACGTCAGCCCGCCCCCGCCGATGCCCTGGCCGACGACCGGCACGGACAGCTTCTGCGAGACGGCGTAGATCAACGGCCACGCCGCGGCGAGATCGGGCGTCGGCCAGGTGAACTTCACCGCGTCGGCGTGCAGTTCTTTCACGGCTCGATCCACCGTCGCGGCGATCTTCTTGAGCGGTTTGTTCGGACTGTGAAAGGCGACGAGGCGCTTCGTCTCGCCGAATCGCGGCAGCGCCTCGGCGGCGTCGGGGTCCAGTTCGACATAGGCCGGACCCGCGATGATCGCCTGCCGCAGCAGGCCCAGGCGGTGCGTCTCCCCGCCGTCGTACTTCCCCCCGTACTGCGTGCTGCGACAGGAGACGATCACCGGCTTGGGACAGGCCGCGAGCAGATCGCCGACGTCCGGGTCTTTGGTGAGGTGGTCGAGGCACAATTCCACCAAGTCCGCCCGGCGAGCGGCGTTGAGCAGATCGACCTTCGCCAGCGTCCGGCTGGTCGGCGTGACGGCGATACAGAGCACGGGGCAGGGCTTTCGTTCGACGCGGCGAAGCCGACAGCACGCGGCCGACGGGGCGCGGGGCACGCCCCGTTGTACCTGCACGCCGCGTTCCAACGCACCCACACGGCGGGGAGTGAACAGGGCATCAGTCGGGGAGATCGTTGTCGCGGATCTCGGCCAGTCGGTCCGTCAGCAGGCCGCGGTAGCGGGCGACCGTCTCCGCGAACGCGGGGCGGTCGGCGAGGTTGTGAAATTGCTGCGGGTCCGCGTGCATATCGAACAATTCCAAGCCGCCGCCGGCGTCTTCGTCGTATTGAATGAACGCGAACCGGTCGTCACGGAGCAGAAATCCCCGCCGCATCGGCGCCACGCAGAAGGCCCGCTCGCGCACCTCGGCGTGCGGATCGTCCAGCAGCGGGGAGAGGTCCTTCCCCTGCAACCGGGCCGGCGGCTCGAACCCGCAGAGGCTCAGCGTGGTGGGGAACAGATCGATGAGTTCCACGAAGCTCTCGCAGACCGCCGGCGCCTTGCCGGGCACGCTGACGATCAGCGGCACGCGGGCGGATTCTTCATGCAGGCTGACCTTCGCCCAGAAGTCGTGCTCGCCGAGGTGATAGCCGTGGTCGCTGGTGAAGATCACGATCGTGCGGTCTCGCCGGCCGGATTCCTCCAGCGCCCGCATCACCTTGCCGACCTGGACGTCCATAAAGGCGACCGAGGCGTAGTACCCGCCGAGGGCTTTCCGCTGGCGGCGGAGATCCATCTTCATATTGACGCTCGTCTTATAGTTGATGCCGGGCTTGGGGATGTCGTCCCAGTCGTTCTCCAACCGCTCCGGCAGGGCGAGGTTTTCGTAGGGCAGGAACGGCTCGAAGTACGGGCGGGGAGCGACGAACGGCACGTGCGGCCGCACGAAGCCGACGCCCAGCCACAGCGGCGCGTCGCGCGGCTCCTTCAATAATTCGACCGCTTTGGCGGCCGTCATGCCGACCGAGTGGGCCTCGTCGCCGGCGTCCGCCTCGACGACCACGAAGGTGTTCCCGCCGACCACGGGGCGTTTGCCGTTCGGGTTGCCTTCGAGCGTCTCGCCGTCGCCGGCGGCCCGCCATTCCGGGCCGGGGCTATTAAAGCGAGCGGTCCAGCTTTGGGCGTCGTCGGCGCCGTCGTAGGCGCGGGGATCGGTCACCCCGGCTTTCGCCTCGACCCCGCCCGGCACGCCCATATGAAAGATCTTGCTGACGCGTTTGGAATCGTACCCGCGGTTCTTATAGAACTCCGGCCAGGTCTCCCGATCGCCGATCTGCGGGCGGGGGCTGACGTAGCCGAAGACTCCCGTGGCGTGGGGGTAATAGCCGCTCAGCATCGAGGCCCGCGACGGCCCGCAATACGTCGCCTGACAATACGCCCGGGTGAACCGCGTGCCCTCCGCGGCGAGGGCGTCGATATTCGGCGTCTCGCAGACGGTGTTGCCGTAACAGGAGAGCGCCCCGGCCGTCAGATCGTCCGAGATCAAAAACAGCACGTCGTACGGCTCGCCCGCCGCGGCAGCCCCCGTTTCCTCTTCATCGGCGAGCGCCGACTCGGACAAAAAGATCGCCGCGGCCAGCGTCGCGAGCAGGAGAAAGAGCGACCGGGGCGTCGTGGGGCGGGTCATGGGAGGCCGGTTTCAATCGGGGATTCAGGTGCCGGCCATGCTTGCGCGGCTGGGGAGCGATGGGAAGGGGGCGCCCGCTAATGTAGGCGCTCTGATTATGATTTGTTGCAATACCAGCCCGACGCGCAAGCGTCGGCCGTCGGCCTAACCGACGGAATCGTCCCGCACAGGTGATCGAAACCCCGCACGGCCGACGCTTGCGCGTCGGGCTCGTATTGACGCCCTTCCTTAATGATCCATGCAGTGCGTGCCGTGGGTGACGGCGCCGCCGGCGCGGAGGGCGGCGGCGACCATCACGGTCTCGGCGATTTCCTCGTCGGTATTGCCGGCCGCTTTCGCCCGTTTGGTGTGGATCTCGATGCAGTAGGCGCACTGCGTGGTCAACGCGACCGCGACGGCGATCAGTTCCTTGGTCTTCGCCGGCACCTTGCCTTCGCCGAGGGCGGCTTTGTCGAACGCTTTGAACGCCTCCCAGGCGTCCGGGGCGAGGTCGGCGTACTTCGCCAGATCGCGCATATGTTTCATGTCGTACATGGGAGCGCCTCGTGCGTGGTGTGTGGTGTTTTGAGAAGCCGTTTGCGTCACGGAGAGCCTACCGGGGCGACGCGAATGCATAAAGCGGCTCCGGGGCGTCCGTGAGACGGTCGGACGCCGCGGCGGCTTGGCGTTTCGCCGACCCGGGGCGACCTCGGCCATCCGGCCGAACAGGCGCGGGCGGGAACTGGTTCGGGCCGTTACCTTGAGAGGCCCGGGCGGCCGGCGCCGCCCCCATCGCCCGCCACGCAGGAAACGACGATGCCGTACGTCATGGTCGACATCGAAGCCGACGGTCCGATCCCCGGCGATTATTCGATGGTCTGCTTCGGGGCGGTGATCGTCGAACCGGACCTGAACCGCACCTTCTACGGCAAACTTCGGCCGATCTCGGATCAATTCGTCCCGCAGGCGCTGGCCGTCAGCGGGTTCTCACGCGAGGAGTGCGAGGCGTTCGACGATCCGAAGAGCGTGATGGAACAATTCCGTGACTGGTTGAAGGCGAACTCGAAGGGGCGGCTGTTGTTCGTTTCGGACAACAACGGGTTCGATTGGCAGTTCGTGAATTGGTATTTCCACCACTTCCTCGGCTCGAACCCCTTCGGCTTCAGTTCGACCAATCTCGGGTCGCTTTATAAAGGGATGGAGAAGGACACGTTCGTGAGCTTCAAGCATCTCCGCCGCACGAAGCACACGCACCACCCCGTCGACGACGCCCGCGGCAACGCCGAGGCGCTGCTGGAGATGAAAGCGATGGGCCTGAAAATCAGCCTGCGATAGCGGCTGATCTGGATTCGCTTTTGTCGTCGCGTGTTGAGGTGATCCTCAATTCCGGGGCGCCGCGTCTTCAACGGCGGTCGAACCTTGCCAGAACACTTGAATCGAGGCGATAAATCGCGAATCGCTCTCCAATGCAGGATTAATCACGACGCGCAGGAATGCAATTCCACCGGCCGGGTCGGGATCGGTTTGAGCCAGAAACGAAGGGAGGAGATCGGGCGGCGCCTGTCGCCACTGATCGAGCGCCGTTGCACCGTCGATCTTCGTCGGTTCCGGCAGGTCCTCATCGAGCCAGTCTTCCTCTTCTTCAAACGATTCGCCCGGCGCGAGCACGTCCTCTTCCATGCCTTCGAACGCGTGTAAGCCCCATTCCCGAACGACGGGCAGGATCGCTTTAAACAGCTCTTCGGCGGAGAGCGGCTCGCTACGAACCCGGATCGAGCGGAGCGATCGGTCTCGCCCTCGCACGTCGGCGACGACCGAGGCCGCATCGAAGCGAAGTCGGTACCGATCCGTGAATTGCAGATCCACGCTGCGGGGGCCGATCGCGTATTCGCGATCCAGTCGCTCAAGGTCAATCCCAATGAGGGCAGCCTCCTCCTCCGTCATCTCCGGTCCCGGGGCCGGCGTCCATTCCGATAGATTCAAAACGTCGATCGGCGCCTTGGACTGCGTGAAGTCGATCTGCAAGGCGGGAGTCCGATCGGGGACGGCGTCGTTCTCGGGCGCCGTCGTGATCGCGGCGGGGGGAAGGTTATGGTTTGACTAACCGCACCTTGGAAAACGCGTACAACAACTCTCGCCCGATTTGGGCGGTGCGTTCGTCGTAGCGGGTCGCTTCCTGGGGGGTGTCGTCGGCGACCTTGGGGTCTTCGTAGGGCAGGGCGAGGCGGAAAGCGGCGCCGGCGACGACCGGGCAGGCCTCGTCGGCGTCGGTGCAGACCATAATTGCGGCGAAGTCCGCCGTGGGGTTCGGCGGGGTGTCGTACTTCTTGGAGAAGTGCACTGCGGCCGGGGTCGAGTCGGAATAGGTCGCCGTATAACGCGGGTTCGTCTCGGCGTCGTCGGATTCGATCTGCACGCCGGCCCGTTGGAGGGCGGCGACGGCGCGGGGGTTGAAGGCCGTCGCCTCCGTGCCGCCGGAGAAGGTCTCCACGCCGCTCACCCTGTAATGCGTCGCGGCGACCGCGGCCCAGAGCTGCCCCAGATGGCTGCGGCGGGAGTTATGGGTGCAGATGAACGTCAGCCGCACCGGCTCCCCGGCCGCTCGCTTCTCCGCGACGTACCTTGTGAGCCGCTCCAGTTCCGCCTTGCGGGCGGCAGGGATCTGGTCGAATTCCTCCGTCCGGGCGAGGACGTAGGTCTGCAACTCCGGCAGCATGGCGGGCGATTCGAGCGGGGCGGCGCCGGCGAAGATCGTGAGCGCCAGCAGAGCGAAGGAAGGCATGAGCGGAGTCAGCGGGGAGTCGAGACGAAGGAGCCGGGAGCGCCGGACTCTCCGTTGACTCTCTCGGACTCCCGGCGGGAGTCCGCCGTGGCTGGGCCGTCGGTGGGGGGCGGAGTGGGGACCGGCGCCTCGGCGGGGGCGGTCAGCCAGTCGATCACCCGCCAGTCGCTCCAGCGGCGATCCGGGTCCGGGTGATCGCCGGGGGGCTTGCGGGCGATGTACCCGAGGTGGCCGCCGCCCTCGCAAACGTGCATCCGCACGCCGGGGCCGGGCTTCAAACCGCGGACGACCTCGGCGGGCACCAGCGGGTCATCTTCGGACGTGAGGATGAGGGTCGGCGCCGTGATCTGGCGGACCAGCGGGGCGGCGCTTTCCCGGGCGTAGTAGTGATCGACCGATTCATACCGCCAACCGGGCACGGTGAGGGCAGCGTCGAAGTCGCGCATGCGACGCGGCCGGGCCTGCTGCAACGCCCGCACCTGACGCGAACAGATCGTCGGCGTGTTCGTCACATGTCGGGTCAGGTGCTTGGCGAAGTGCCGATCGTAGAACCGCTGCACCGGCCCGGTGAGCGAGTCGCAGCAGGCGGCGAGGTCCGCGGCGGGGTTCAAGGCGACGCCCCGCAGCGGCACGTCCGGCAGCGCTCCGGGATGCAGGGCGTACGGGGAGGCGATGCGGGAATCGCCGTCCAGCCGCTCGTCGCCCGGAGTTCCCTCGCCCGGGGCGTCGTGCGACGGGCCGGCGCCGTGCTCGCCGAGGGCTTTGAGCACCATGTTCCCGCCCATCGAGAACCCCGCGATGCCCAGCGGGGAGCCGGGGCACAGTCCGCCGGGGCCGCACAGGAACCACGCCGACGCTCGCACGTCGCCGCTCAGGCCGGCGTGATACGGCTGCCGGGAGAGGTCCGCCCCGGCGCCGCAGGTGCGATGGTCCATGCGGAAGGCCCGCACGCCGCGAGCCGCCAGCTTGGCGGCGATGCGCACCATGTACGGGCTGTCCGCCGATCCGCCCAGCCCGTGCACCAGCAGGGCGACGGGATCGCCGAGGGTCCAGCCGCGCGGTTTCAGGTCGTGCAGCGCCAGGGCGTCGCCGTCGCCCAAATCGACGCGATGCCGGCTGGCGACCACGCCGGGCAGGGGGGCGAGGTACGGGCCGGTCCCCGGCCAATACACCGCGGCGAGGGTTTGGGCGTGCCCGCCGCGCAGCAGGCGGTGCGAACGAAACGGCGGCGGATCGAACGCCGGCATGCCCGAGGCGGCGTGACGGAACGGATCGCCGGGGAGGTCCGGCCTCGGGCATGCCGGCGTTCGATCCGCCGCCGTTTCGTTCGCAC
>NZ_WTPX01000182.1 GCF_013036045.1 Alienimonas chondri | reverse complement strand
GGCGTCGGAACGTCACTTCTCGGCGCCGTTCTCCCTGAGCTTCAGCAGCCGAGCCGCCTCGCCGCGGACGCGTGGGTCGCCGTCTTGAGCACGGCGCTTCAGCAACGCCAGCGACTCGGCCGACTCCATCCGCGCCGCGGCCTGGATGACCGTGATCCGCACGGCCTCGGACGGGTCTTCCTCCATCGACAGGAGCAGCGCCTTGGCCTGCGGGTGCGGGCTGCGCGCCAGGGCGACCGCGGCTTTGTGGCGGATGTTCTCGGCGGAGCCGGCCGCGACGGCGGCCGTCGTCGCGTTGCCGATGTCGGCGCCCCGCGTCGCCATGCCGATCTTCAGGCCCGCCAGGGCGTCGTCGCCTTCCAGCCGCGACAGCCGATCCAGGGCGTGGAACTTCAGGCCGGAGCGGTCGCTCTTCACGGCTTTGACGTACCACGGAATCACCCGCGGATCGTCGATCAGCGACAGCTCGCGCATGGCGGCCTCGGACACGCGACCGTTCGCGGCGAGCATCCTGCCGCCCAACTCTTTAATGAGCGGCCCGACCGCGGCCGGATCGACCGGCTCGGGTCCGGTGGGGATGCGCACGCGCGGCAGTTCGAGCCTCCCGTGCCAGCGGACGCCGCGTGCGCTGCGATCGTCCTTCGCCTTCGCAATCTCCAGCACGCCCCGCAGGTCATATGCGTTCCCGTCGCGCGGCAGCGCCCAGCCGAAGCTCGAACCCAAATCGACCAGCGCCGCCTGATCGCCGGGGATCCCCCAACCGGTCGGCCCGATGCGGAAACGGATCGAGCTGTCGTACGGCAGCGTCAGCTCGGGCGTGCCGAACTCTCTCCCGCTGAACGGGCCGAACATTCCCGGCACGTCGCGACCGTCGGGGTCGGTCACGCGGAAGGTCATGCCGTCCCGGTCCACGGTCACCAACATGGGATTGCCGACGTCGCTGACGTTCTTCAATTCAAGGTACGTGACGACGATGCCGGTGCCGTTGCTCACGTGCGAGCGACGCATGGACAGCCGCGCCCGCAGGCCGTTGGACTCCTCCGACCAGGCGGCTTCGTCGCCGGCCGCCGTCGTTCCTTCTGCCCAGAGCGAGAGACTCGTCAGAACCACGATGGAATAGAGGACGAAACGCGACACGTCGGCTCCTTGAAGAGAGATTGCCCGCCGGACGGGCAGGGCGCCACCTCGTTTGATACGCCGCATGACGGCCATGATACCGCCGCCGTGTCGCGCGCGTCCGCGAGGATCAGATCGGTCCCCGGCTTGAACCCGGACACGGCCCCCCCGTCACGAAGATTCGCGGGCGACGTCGCCCCGCCGATCCGCGCAAGACGTCTTTGGAAACCTACCCCTCAGGACGCGGCGGGAAAGTGCAGGGGGGCGATAGGGCGAGTCGACGGTTCAGGACGTGTCTTTATCGGCGCTCAGATCAGGCCAGGATGTCGTGAAGCACCTCTCCGTGTACGTCGGTGAGTCGCACGTCGCGACCGGCGTAGCGATAGGTGAGGGCTTTGTGATCGATGCCGGTCTGATGCAGCACGGTGGCCCACAGGTCGTAGATGGACGCCGGTTTGTCGACCGCGCGGTAGCCGAGTTCGTCGGTGGCCCCGTACGTCGTTCCGCCCTTCACGCCGCCGCCGGCCAGCCACGCGCTGAAACCGAAGGGGTTGTGGTCGCGACCGTTGGAGCCCTGCGTGAACGGCGTGCGGCCGAACTCGCCGGTGAACACGAGCAGCGTTTGCTCCAACAACCCGCGGGCTTTGAGGTCTTGAATCAGCGCGGCGATCGGTTGATCGACCTGGTGGCCCATGGCGCGGTGCCCTTTTTCAAGATCGCCGTGCTGGTCCCACGGATTGGCGGCGCCGCCGGCGCCGACGCCTTTGGTCAGGCAGGAGAGCTCGATAAAGCGCACGCCCTTTTCCGTCAGTCGCCGCGCCAACAACGCCTGCCGGGCGTAGGCCGCCTTCTCCGCGTCGGGATCGTCGAGGCCGTATAACTTCCGGGTGGTCTCGCTTTCGCCGGAGATGTCGCACACGTCCGGCACGGCGGACTGCATGCGGAAGGCGGTCTCGTAGTTGGCGATGGCGGCTTCGACGTTCTGGTTCCCGCCGAGTTCGACGCGGAATCCTTCGTCCCGGCGACGCACGAAGTCCAGCCATTCCGACTGGATGCCGGTCGGCTGAGCGGGCTGAACGTTCGGGACGGCGGGCTGCTTATCCGCTTTTAAGATCGAAGCCTGGTGTTGAGCGGGCAGAAAGCCGCTGCTGAAGAGCCCGACGCCGCCGTGCGGAGCGGTCGCGCGGCCGCTTTGCAGAACGACGTAGCTGGGCAGGTTGTCGTTCGCCGATCCGAGTCCGTAGCTGATCCAGGCGCCCGCGCTGGGGTGGCCGAGGAACGGGAACCCGGAATGCATCGCGAAGTTGCCCTGAGCGTGCTCGTTGACGGGCGTGGTCATCGAGCGGATGACGGAGAGTTCATCCGCCACCTCCCTCAACTGTGGAAACATGCTGCTGATTTCGAGTCCGCTTTGGCCGCACTTTTTAAACTCGAAGGGCGAGGCGAAGACGTTCCCGTTGTTATTGAACTGCGTGCGTTCGACTTCCACCGGCATGGGCGTGCCGTGCAGTTCCTTGAGCTTCGGCTTGGGATCGAACGAATCCACGTGGGAGACGCCGCCGGACATATAGCACAGGATCACGGTCTTGACCTTGCCCGACGGCGCAGCGCCCGAAGACGCAGCGCCCGACGGCGCGGCGGCCGACGCGGTGCGGGCGCCGAGGCCGGCCAGGGCGAGCAGGCCGAATCCGCTGGAACTGCGTCGCAGCCAGTCCCGCCGCGAATGCCGATGGTCAACGAACATAAATGAATTCCTTCATGTTGAAGACGGCCAGGGCGAGATCCGCATACGCCTGATCGGCGCCCACGGGTTCGCCTAGCGAGGCGCGTTCGGCCTCCAGCGTCCGGATGGTCCGCTCCCACTCCTCGACCCGTCGCTTCTGAGCGGGAGTCATCGCGGCGAGGACGTCCGCCGCCGAGACGAACGAAGAGGCGCCCGTCGCCGCAGCAAGAACCTCGTCCGGAGCGAGCGCCCGGTC
The DNA here is from genome assembly GCF_013036045.1 of Alienimonas chondri. Taxonomy (GTDB): domain Bacteria; phylum Planctomycetota; class Planctomycetia; order Planctomycetales; family Planctomycetaceae; genus Alienimonas; species Alienimonas chondri. The sequence continues at coordinate 4,965 of NZ_WTPX01000182.1, read as the reverse complement.
GAACAGCGTCGCCTCGAGGATCCGGCCCCGCAGCATGCGTCCGCTCTGGACGCCGGTTCCGTGTCGCAATCCGAACACGACCTGGCTCTCGCCCTTTTGAAAGGTCTGAACGTCGGTCTTGTAAGGCGTCCCGTAGGGCTTGCCGTTTCGATACCCGGCGATCGTGCCGTCGGCGTGATAGACGACGGTGACGACGACCGGTTCGTCGGCCGCCTCCCGTTCGTCGGTTCCTTCGAATGGTTTGGTCCGCCGCAGGTTATTGCTGCCCGCCAGCCAGCGTTTGGGACGTTTCTCCGCGAAGACGATCGAATCGAACTGCCCGCCGTCGAGCGTTTGGACGGTGACGACGCCGCCCCCGCTTTGGTTCAGGTCGTCCAGCAGGACGCGAGCCTGTAGCGTTTTCGCCGTCAACGTCTCCGGCAACGGCGGCGTGGCGACCCACCCGGCGCCGTCCACGACGAGGGCGCCGTGCTCGACGCGCGCGGCGCCTTTGGCTTCGCCGTGCAGCGATCCGACCGAGTCCTGCAGGCCGCCTTGGAAGTCCCAGTGAGCCAGCGGCTTCAAATCGGACGGCTGCTTCTCCTCCGGGGCGCCTCGAACCTCCAACAATTGCGAACGGACTCCGTCCCGGACGGCGTTCACGTCCCGCCGCCGCTCGGCGATCTGAGTCTCCACCGCCGTCCGTCGCCGTGCGAGTTCGGCGTACCGATCTTGCAGCGACTGGACGAGGCGCCGGGCCTGAAGCAGTTCCTGCGGGCTCGGATCGCGACCGAGCAGCCGCCGCCAAGTCGTCCCGATCAACACGTCGTCGTCGTCATCGTCTTCTATCGAAGAGGCGACGCGGGCGGCCAGATCGAGCACGAACGGATCGTTGAACAGCGTCAGCGATTGGGCCGGCACGGTCGTCACGTCGCGGCGGCCCGTGGCGGAGAACGGCACCGGCGCATCGAAGGTGTTGAGAAACGGATCCAGCCGATTGCGGATGACCTGGACGTAGACCGATCGACGATTGGAACGCCCCTCCACCGGCGGTCCGTAGAGCTTGCGGTCGAGCTGGCCGGCGGCCACGAGCAGCGAGTCGCGGATCGCCTCGGCGTCCAGCCGCCGGAGGTTGTAGCGGGCGAGAAGTTGATTCTCCGGATCGGTCTCGCGGGCCTCGGGTGAGGGCGTGCTGTCCTACTGCCAGGTCTCGCTGGTGACGATCAGGCGGATCAACTTCTTCAGCGACCAGCCGTCCTCGACGAAACGGACGGCCAGGTGATCGAGCAGTTCCGGATGCGACGGCTTCTCGCCCATGCGGCCGAAGTTGTCCACGCTGGGGACGATTCCGCGGCCGAACAGATGGTGCCAGACCCGATTGACGATCACCCGCCGGGTGAACGGGTTGTCGTCGCGCAGCAGGTCTTCGGCGAGTTCCAGCCGACCGCTGAGTTCCGTGCGGTACGGTTGCGCGTCGACGGCTTCGAGAAAGCGGCGGGAGACCGGGGCGAGCGGCTTGTTGTGGTCGCCGCGGTCGTAGAGCGGTTGGTCCCGACCGCGCCATTCCGCCAGCGTGGGCACGCGGGTGGGAACCGGAATCTCCTCCTCGAGTTCTCGGTACCGTCGGATCAACGCGGCTGCCGGCCCGAGTTCCGGCAGGGTGTTGGGCACGAGTCCGTCTTCGAGACACCCGTTGAGGAAGCTCGCCCCGCCGTCGTCGATTTCGCCCCGCTTCCAGGCCTGGGCGCTGTCCTTCACGGCCGTGGCGTAGAGACCGACGAGGTCCTCCCACGATTCCGGCGGCGCTTGCTCGGCGGCGGCGAAGATCGGTGCGAGAAAGTCGCGGGGTTCGACCGGGGGCGTCGCCCCCTCGGGCACCAGGGCCGCGTCGCGGACGCCGAACCACGAGCGGTCGGAGGGTTTGGTGAGCAGCGGCGCATCGCGGGCGGCGCTCAATTCAATATGAATCTCGTCGCCGGCCCAGTAATCGACGTCGTAGCGCAGCCATTGCCACGCGGAGCCGCCGTCGCCTTTCAACTCCGTGAGCGGATAGACGGTCCCCCGCCGCGGATAGTTCTGCACGACGTAGCGGGCCGTGGCGCCGCCGCCCCCGGCGACGCGCAGCCACAACTCGTTCTTGCCCTTGAGCCGGAAGTCCGGCGACGTAAACCGAGCCGGGTGTTTCTGCGAAAGCAGGTGCGAGTAGACCCCGGCGGGATAGATGCCGAGCAGGGCACGCTCGCCCGTCGGTTGGACGGCGAACGCACCGGGCTCCGACGGCTGCCCCTCCAGGCCGATGCCTTCGCGATACCACTTCGAGAAATCGGCGCGGAACGGATATTCCGTGCGGCGAGAGGCGGCGAGCGCTTCCTGATCGGCCTCCCAGTCCCGCACGCGTTTCCGCCAAGCGTCGGCGAACGCCTCCGGAGCCGTCGCGTCCCGCTTCAGCAGGTGCAGCAGATGCAGGGGCGACGACGGTCGCTCGGCGTTCTTCCAGAGCGTGCGGTCGTTCTTGAGACGGTCCGGCAGGTCGTCCGCGGCGTCCGTCCACGTTTGGGCGACGGCGCCGCGGATCTTCGGCTTCAGCTCGGCCAGTTCCGACAGGTTGGTCGTCTGCCGGGCGGGCAGGTCGATGGCTGTGCGGCCCGGACGGGTCGAACCGAGCACGCCGAACAACGCGTAGTAATCCGCCTGGCTGATCGCGTCGAACTTATGGTTGTGGCAGCGGGCGCAGGACACGGTCAAACCGAGGAACGCCTTGGAGAAGACGTTGATCTGGTCGTCGGTGAAGCGAACTTTCTCCTCCAGCGCATCGGTCGGCGCGAAGCCGTGAAACACCATCCGCCAATGGGCGGTGCCGATCAGCGATTCATTAATCGCGAGTTCGTGATTGAGCCGCGGCTCGGCGAGCTGATCGCCCGCGACGTGTTCGCGGACGAGCTGGTCGTAGGGAACGTCGTCGTTGAGCGCCCGAATAAGGTAATCCCGATAGAGATGCGCGTTCTCGATCTTCGGATCGCCCTCGGACCCGTGGGATTCCGCGTAGCGGATCCAGTCCATCCAGTGCCGGGCCCAGCGTTCGCCGAAGTGGGGGCTTTCCAGGAGTTCGTCGACGAGCTGATCGATCGCGGCGTCGCGGTCACGCTGCTGCGCGAACCGGCGGAGCTGCTCCTCGGTCGGCGGCAGGCCGGTCAGCGCGAAGGTCAACCGGCGAACCAGGATCTGCGGTTCCGCGGGCTTTGCGGGCCGGAGCCCGGCTTCGACGAGGCGACGGCGAACGAATCGATCGACCGGATGCTTGACCGGAAGCTTTACCGCGTCGATCGCCGGCGGGGCGGGATCGCCGATCGGTTGGAAGCTCCACCAACTCTTCCGCCGCTCCATCACGGCCGACCAATCGGTATCGGCCGCGACTTCCGCGTCGGTCGGAGGTTGATCACGCGGGTCCGGCGCGCCCATGCGGACCCACTGCTCGAAATCCCGAATGACGGCCGCGTCCAGTTTGGGCGCGGCGCTCGGCATCTCCAGGTCTTCGTCGTCGTGCCGAATCGCCTGCACGAGCAGGCTTTCCTCCGGCTTTCCGGGCACGATCGCCGGTCCCCGATCGCCTCCCTTGAGCAGGCCTTCCCGGTGATCCAGGACCAACCCGCCGTCGGCCTTGCCCTCGCTGCTGTGACAGGCGTAGCAGTCCTGCGCGAGCACGGGACGAATGCGTTGCTCGAAGAACTCGATCTGATTCGGCGGATCAGCCGCGAGCGAGCGGGAGCCAGGAGCCGCCGCCGCCAGCAGGAGCAGCGCCACACGAAGGCTCGACCGAACGAGATGCGTCATGACGAAAGCTCCTCGCGGACGCGTGCCGCGGCTTCGAGAGACCCCCGGCCGACGTCGGGGAATCGTGTTCGCGGCAGCCGGATCGACGGCGAGCGGACGCCGGCCGGCGCCTCGCCGGACTGGTCGCGCAGCGGGAGGGCTCTGGCCTGCTGAGGCTTGCCGGCGTCGTCGTTCCGTCACCGGGGGATCGCTTCCAGGGTCGACCGCTCCTCGGCGGGCAGCTTCGACGCGTATCGCTGATTCATGGCGGTCGTCCTTGGACGGAACGGGATCCGGCCGAACAGCATACCAACTCGCAGCATCCGGCATGACGTTTGCGGCTCGCCGATCCCGAATCGACGATGGGGGCGACCCACGGCCCGCCGCGGTCCGGCGTCCGCCGCGATGGGGGCCCGGCAATCCCTTAAGCTCATCCGACGAGGGCAGGCGGATCGAGCGACGCGGCCCCCGGTGAAGACGCTTCAGCGCAGACCTCCGACAGCGAATCGACGGCCCCGGCGATGGACCTGAACGCGGACGTGGGCGAAACGACGGTCGAGCGGGATCGTCGACTGCTGCCCTACCTGACGTCGTGCAACGTGTGCTGCGGAGCGCACGCGGGCGGGGCGGAGTTGATCGTGGCGACGATTCGGGAAGCCGTGCGGTTGCGGGTCGCGGTCGGGGCTCACCCGTCGTACCCGGACCGGGCGGGCTTCGGTCGGCGGTCCGTCGCCCTGTCGGACGCACGGCTGGAGGCGGAACTGCTGTTCCAGATCGCGACCGTGAAGTCACTGGTCGAAGCGTTCGGGGCCCGCCTGCGTCACGTGAAGCCGCACGGGGCCCTGTATCACGACGTGCGTTCGCCCGGCCCGCGGGCGGCGGCGCTGATCCGGGCGGTCAAGCGAATCGCCCCGGACGCCGCGATCGTCGGACAGGCGGGCTCGGCGCTCTCCGAATCGGCGAGCCGGGAGGGATTGGCGTTCCGGCACGAGGCCTTCGCCGATCGACGCTACGCGGCGGCCGACGCGCTGGTTCCGCGGTCCGACCCCCGGGCGCTCGTCGAGACCGACGCCGACTTCCGCGAACAACTCCGCGGACTGCTGGATCGGCAGGTCCGCGACCTGTCCGGGGAGCGGCACGCGATCCCGGTCGATACGATCTGCCTGCACGGGGACT
>NZ_WTPX01000181.1 GCF_013036045.1 Alienimonas chondri | reverse complement strand
GAGCGGGCGGCGTGGCCGGCGCCGGCCACGCCGGCCACGCCGCCCGCTCCGCCGACCCCGGCGGCATCGCCGGCGAAGGTGAAGCTGAAGATGTCGATCACGTTGGTGAACTGCGGGCTGACCGTCAGCCGCACGAAGCGGCGGTCGGCGCTGATGACCGCGGTGACGGACATCGTGATGCCTTCCTGAATCAGCTGGACGTCCGGCTGATAGGCGACGGCGTTAATCCCGACGATCGGCGTCAGCGAGGCCACGAAGGCCAGCTGGGAGCTGTTCTGCACGAAGGCCTGTTGACCGTTGTACAGGGTCACCTTCGGGGCGAACATCAGGTTGTTCCGGCTGTCGCTCTGAACCGCGTTGATGAAGAAGAAGGCTTCGATGTCGCTCAGGATCGCGAAGCCGACGTTCATCCCCAGGTTCAAGTCGCCGGCGACGAAGTCCGGCACGCCGACGCCGAAGCTGCCCTGCTGGAAGGGCACGTCCAGGTCCGTGCTGATGGAACGGGTTCCGGTCGCCGGGTCGCCGGACAGGCCGACGACGACGCCGTCGCCGTAGTCGTCGCGGTCCCGCAGGTCGCGGCCCGGAGCGGGATCGAACACATCGGCGCCGGTACCGGTCGCGTTGATGAACGGGGTCGCTCCGCCCTCCTGCAGCGGCGGAAGCACCGGCAGCTGGAAGTTCGGGAAGAACGGGGCGTTGCCCGGCGTGAACGGGTCCGGCGCGGTGCCGGCTTCCGCCGGGGAGAGCGTATCGATCCCCCCGAAGGGGCTGGCGTCGATCGGGCCGGCGCCCAGTTCGTCCTGCACGTCGAAGTCGAAGTCGATGCCGATCCGCTCGAAGAACTCGTCGGTCACCGTGATGAATCGCACCTCGACCGCCACCTGCAGGTCCTGCAGACGACGCAGCTGAGTCAGCAGTTCGCTGATCTGCTCGTGCACGGCCTGCGTCTGGCGAACGACCAGGGCGAGGGTGGTTTCACTGGTCTGCAACGTCCCGCGACCGCCCAGCATCTCCCAGCTTTCCGGCTCCACGGTGGTGCGGATCAGCTCGGAAAGTTCCTCGAACCGCATCCGGCGACCGTCGCCGCTGACGCTGGTGCGGATGCGACCGCCGGTCGTCGGGTCCACGAGGGCGCCGGCGAGGTCCGTGTTCGGCAGGGCGCCGCCCACGGCGGGGACGCTGAAGTTGCCCACGCCCAGCCCGGCCGGACCGAAGCCGCTGTTCAGACCGGCCTGGCCGCCCTGTTGCAGCATCGGATCGATGCCGGGGGAGGGACCGCCGAAGTTCTCGATCGCGATCACCAGATCCGTCACCGCGTACGGCTTGGTGATCATCTCGCCGCCCATCCGGTTGCGGTTGGTGACCTTCAGCACGTCGTCGGAGATGACGTGGCCGAGGTCCAGCGGCTCCAGGATCAGGTTCAACGCGCTCTTCAGGCGGATGCCCTCGACGTTGATCGTGATCGGCATGTCGATGCCGGCGCCGACGGCTTCCACGTCGGCCGGGTCGGCGACGATGTTGATGTCCGCCAGGGTGCTCAGGTGGGCGAGCACCTCGGCCAACGGGGCGTCCTCGAAGTGCAGGCTGACCGGCCGCTCCATCGCGGCGGCGATCATCTTCTCCTGCGGGCTGTTCGTCTTCACCGTGCCGTCGGCGCCGTACCGCATGCCGCGGCGGGCGGTCACGTCGCCCCAGTTCTTGGGGAACGCGAAGTCGTCGTCGAACGGGATGCTCGCCTCGTCGACCGAGGTCATCACCGCGACGAATCCTTCTTCCTTGGCCTCGGCGATCTCCTTACCGCGGGCTTCGCGGTGGGCGAACTTCGCCTTCCAGACCATCAACTCCGCTTCCGGGAGGTCCGGGTCGATGGCGCGAGCCTGCTTGGCCGTGGCCAGCGCCTCGACATACTCCCGGTTCCGCAGCTGATCGTTGAAGCGATCGACCAGAACGGCCATCTCCTGCTCGATGCGGATCTTGCGGGACTGCTCCACGGCGATTTCATCGCGGACGGACTGGTTCCGAGCTTCCAGTTCCAGCTTCGGCGCCATCTGGCGGGCGTAGCCCTCGACCGCGGCGCTGCTGTTGGCGATGTGCCGCAGCATCGGAGCCTTCAGGTCGTCCCGCAGTTCGGCGATCTCGACGGACTGCTTGGTGCGTTCCAGCACGGCGCGGGCCTCGTCGACGTTGTCCGCTTCCTTCAGGCGCTCGGCCCGGAAGATGGCGTTCAACACTTCGCCGCGAAGCTTGTCGAAGCGAATGTTCTCCGCCTGACCGGACAGCTCCAGCCGCTGGGCCGGGGTCTGACCGGAGGCGTCGCGGACGGACAGATCCTGGTTGACGGCCGCAGCCGGGGTGACGGCGCCTTGGGCGCCGGGAACCTGCATCCCGCCGGCCGGAGCCAGCGAGACGAGGAAGGTCTGCATCTGCTCCGCCCGGAAGGCGTCCAGCGGGGAGCCGGCCTTCTTGGCTTCATGACAGGCGAGGAACGCTTCCAACGCCTGAGCGCGATCGCCGGCCTTCAACGCGGTCATGCCGTCGTCGTACAGCTGACGGGCGGTCGGGCCGGTCGGGGCGTCGTCGCTTTCCGGAGCGGCCAACGCGACGTCGGCGTTCGGCGCGGCGAAGGGATCGACCGGGGGAGCGGCGAACGGGCTGTCCGCGGCGGAGGTGGAGATCGCCGCGGGCACGTCGCTTTCCGAAAGCTGGTCGACCGAGAATGGGTCGGCCGGCGCCTGAGCGGAGGTCGGGGTGACGCCGAAGGTGGCGTCGAAGTCCATGTTGAACGCGGCGTTGCTGACGGCGTTCGTCGGGGCGCCGGAACCGGCGGACTGACGAGCGGCGGCCAGTTCGGCGCGAACCGTCTCCGGGGAGTCCTTCAGCACGCCCCACGCCACGCCGGCGGACTCGGCGGCGCCGAGGTACGCTTCGGCCTGATCGAACGCCCCGTCGGCGATCGCGTCGCGGGCGGCGAACAGGGCGTCCTCCGCGGCGCCGCGGGCCAGTTCCTCTTCGGTCGGCTGCGGCTTGGCGGCGGTCTTCGGGGTGAAGGTCACCGTCTTGGTCTTCGCAGCGACTTCGCTGAGGATCCGGTCCGGGCTGTCCGCGGCGAACAGATCCCAGTCGGCGTGCAGTTCCCACGCCTCAAGGGCGAGGCTGCGGGCGTCTTCGTAACGGCCGGCGTTCAGCTCGACGCGGGCCTGGGCCAGCAGCTTCATCGCCGCGGCCTTGGCGGATCCGCCTTCGACGCTGTTCGGGGAGGCCGGGGCGCTGCCCCAGCCGTCGGTCGCCGGGGCGGCCGTCACGGCGTTGCCGCCGAGGCTGCCGAAGTCCATCGCGGCGAACTCGTCCGGGAGGATCTCTCCTTCGGTCGAGTTCGCGACGGGCGCCGGGCCGAGGGCCGCCAGCAGGGCGTCCGGGCCTTCGCCGTCCGCCCAGTCCGTGCCGAACGCGGCAGCGGCGGTGGCCAGCTTGCGGGCCGCGTCGGTCTCGCCCCGCTTGGCGGCGGCTTGAGCTTCGGCGAAGAAGAGTTCGGCGGTTTCGGCGCCGTTGTCGTTGTGGGCGGCGAACGGGTCGACGTCGCCGAGGCGACGCAGCGCGTCGCCCAGTTTGAGCTGCTGCTCACGCGAGAGCTTTGCGTCGCCCTTGGCGGCGTAGGCCAGCCGCGTCTGGGCGGCGGCGTACTCGCCGCGCTCCATCAGCAAAAGGCCCGCAGCGAGTTGTTCTGACGCGGAAGCGCTCGCGGCGGTATCGACCGCCGCGGTGGCTTGCTCCGCGAGTGGCTTGGCGTTCGCCAGCCACAGTCCGGCGATCACCGCCGCTGTGGATCCGGCGAGGAGTCCGATGCGTCTGGCCAACGGTCCAACCTCCTTGTGGGGAAACGTGTCAGGGACTGACAGGGAAGCGCCGCGCCCCGGGCGGCCCGCCGCGCCGCCTCCGCCGAAGCCCTGGCGACCCCGTCCTTCCCCCTGCAATCACAGGGCAAAGAGCGAAGTGCGGCCCGGGCGGGGCGGCGATGCGGTGGGTGAGTGGTCGGCCGGAAGGGGCGAGTGCCGGAGAGCGGCCGCGTCGTGCGGACGCGCCATCCGGCGGGAACGGCTCGAAAACGAACGTGAAACGGGAACGGAGAGCGATCCCGACGCACACAACGTCTCCGCAAAGCGGGAACGCGGGGCACGGCGGGGGAGAGGCTTCGGTCGTAGGTCGCCCGGGCGAATCCGGTCAACCCGCATGGTCCGTGAAGGCCCGTGCGACGCTGACATGACTCGAAAGGCGACCGGCCGGAGCCGCTCCGCGACCCGTCACGACGGTCTTGCCGAAACAGTCGGCAGAACCGGCGCACCGGGTCGTCTCCTGTTCAATCGGAACGATTCCAGTTCGGCTCAAGCCGCATTCGGTCCGGGCGCAAAGTTTCCGGCAGATTCTTCCAGATCGCTCCCCGCGCTCGCTCCGAACCGCCCCCCGCTTCGCCGTCGCTGACAGGCGACGCGCGTCGAGAGCGGTTCGTGCCGTCTGTCGGCGGCGGCAAAGCGGGGCTAACCTGTGCGAATGCTGGCCTTCGAACTCATCATGCCGGCCGTGTTCCTGCTGTGGCTCGCCGCGACGGCCGCCCTGATGACCGCCGGACTCCGCCGCTGGCGCTGGGGCACGCCCGGGGGCGCCCTCGCCGCGATCTCCGCCGGGATCGGGTTGATGTTCCCCGTGGCCATACTGGTCACGATCGTCGCCGAGCAGGTCGCCCCCGCCGCGACCCAAAAGTTCACGCAGGGGCCGTGGCTGCAACTGGCGATGGGCGGGTTCTGGTTGCTCGGTCTGTGGCTGGCGGTCTTCGCCGCGGTCCGGGCCACGCGATCGCCGCCCGACCCCGCCCCTCATCCGCATGACGTCGAGGAGGCTTCCTCATGAGCCATGACGCCGGCATGCTGACGTTCATGAGCCTCTTGGCGCTGAGCTACGCGGCGTTCCTCGTCGTCGGGTTCCTTGGACGGGGACCGGGACGGTGGTGGATCGCCGCCTCAGGCCCGTGCGGAATCGCGGGGACGGCGATTCCGATCGTCTCCTCCTACAACAACATCACCGACGGGCCGGACATCTTGAACGACGTCCCGGAGCTCGTCGGCGGGGCGATGATCCTTGGCTCGTTCAGCGCCTTCGTCGCCGCTCAGGTGTTGCTGCTGATCGGTCTGCTGCGCGCGTGGCGGGCGAAAGAGGCAATGTTTGATTTTGAAGCTCAGCGAGCCGGGGGGCTCGTCCCCCCGGACCACGCGTGAACCGGGCGACGGTCGGTTCGCTTTGCTCACCGGTCCGGGGGGATGAACCCCCCGGCTCGCCGACGTCACTCCGGCTTGCCGGCGTCCCGTACCAGCAACGCCTGAAAGCCGCCGTCGCTCGGTCGGCCGGGGAGGTGGGCGACGCTGCGGACGACCCGCCAGTCCGCGAAACGCTCCTCCGCCAGGACCGCGGAGACCACGCCGGCGTTCTCCTCCTCTTCAATACTGCACGTCGAATACAGGCACCGCCCGCCCGGCTTGATGCGCTCCAGCGCCGCGGCGAGCAACCGCTGTTGGCTCTCCGCAAACAACGGCAGATCGCTGGATTTGATGCGCCAGCGGGCCTCCGGTCGTTTGCCCAGCACGCCGGTGTTGCTGCACGGCACGTCCACCAGCGCCGCGTCGAACGGGCCGTCGTCCCAGCCGGAATGCTCGTTCGGGGGCGCGCCGCCTGTCGGCGACGGCGAAGCGGGGAGGCCGGGGAGGTCCGACGCATCGGCCGCGGTGGCTCGGGTGCGGATGGAAGACAGGCCCAACCGCTGGGCGTTTGCCGTCACCCGCGAGAGCCGATTGCTGCTGACGTCCGCCGCGAAGATCGCCGCGGCGTCGCCGGAGAGTTCCGCCAGATGCGTCGTCTTCGTCCCGGGGGCGGCGCACAGATCGAGGATGCGTTCGCCCGGCTGCGGAGCGAGCAACTCGGCGGCCTGCTGGGCCGTTTCGTCCTGCACGCTGAACCGCCCCTCGGCAAAGCCGGGCAGCGTCACCACGTTCGCCCCTTCCGCCAGGACGATCGAGTGCGCTCGTGCGCCCGCGGTCGCTTCGATCCCCGCATCCGCCAGCGCGGACAGCAGCGAGTCGCGATCGCCCTGCAACGCATTGGCCCGCAACGTGGGGATCGGCGGGGTGTCGAAGTGAAAACCGAGCGCCCACAGGTCCGCCGGTTCGAGCCGCTCCGACCAGCGGCGAGCCAGCCAGCGGGGGAAGGCGAACGCCGCGGCGAAGTAGCCGGTCGGATCGTCGGCCGGATCGGGGAACACGCGACGGCCGACCTTACGCCACGCGCCGCCGGGCAGCGGGACGACGTCCGCGGCCGGGCCGGTCGCGGGGATCGGTTCGTCGTTCACGGGATAGAGGGAGCGGGCGAGGTTCCGCAGCACGCCGTTCGTCAGGCCGGTCCAGCGGGGGGCGTCGACCAACTCAGCGACCTCCACCGTCTCATGCACGGCCGCGTGCGGGGGGATGCCGCTGGTCAGCGTGAGCTGATAGGCGCCCAATCGCAGCAGGGTGCGCAGCCCTGGTTCGACCTCCCGCAGCGGTCGGTTGAGGTGCGCCTCCAGAACCGCATCCAGCGTCGCCCGCCGCCGCACCGTGCCGAACACGAGATCGGAGATCAGCCGTCGGTCGATCGGCGGAACGTCGTACGCCGCCCACCGTCGATCCAGCAGATCCTGGGCGAACGTCTGCGTCTCCGCCTGTTCGAGCAGAATTTCGTGGGCCAGCGCCCGGGGGGAACCGCTCATCGGACGGCGTCTCGTTCAAGGTTCGTGAGACCGGAGCGCAAGCTCCGGACGTCGGCGCAGCCGCCGTCAAATGGATGGGCCGAACAGTCCGGGACGCACGGCCGGAGCTTGCGCTCCGGTCTCACGACGTCACCTCTTCATCCCCGGCGCCTAAGCCGGACGCATGCGTCCGGCTTAGGCGTTCGAAATCCTCCCAGAACCGCGGGTAGGTCTTCGCCACGCAGCCCGGGTCGGCGATTTGCACGCCGGGCGCCCGCAGGCCGATCAGGGCGAAGCTCATCGCCATGCGGTGGTCGTCGTAGGTGTGGACCGTCGCCGGCGTGACTGGGGCGGGGTAAATCGTGAAGCCGTCGGCGTGCTCCTCGCAGGTCTGCCCGAGCTTCCGCAGTTCGGTCACCACGGCGGCGACGCGGTCGGTCTCCTTGTGCCGGGCGTGGGCGATGCCGGTGACGGTCGTCGGCCCGTCGGCGAACACCGCGACGGCCGCGGCGGTCTGAGCGGTGTCGGAGATCGGCCCCATGTCGAACGTCTGCCCGCCCTTGAGCCGCCCGCCCGTCGGACCGGTGACGGTGGCGCTGTCCTCTTCGATGGTCACCTCGCAGCCCATCGCCTCCAAGACCCACAGGAAATCCATATCCCCCTGCACGCTGTCGGCGCCGAGTCCCTCGACCGTAATCCGCCCGCCGGTGATCGCCGCGGCGGCGAACCAGTAGCTCGCGGCGCTGGCGTCCGGTTCGACGGCGTAATCGGTCGCTGCCGGCGTCTGCGGGGAGAGACAGAACGTCGAGTCCGCCTCAATCAGGTCCACACCGAACGTCTCCAGCACGCCCCGCGTCATCCTGACGTACGGCACGGAGACCAACTCCCCCGGCACCCGCAGGGCGACTGGTTCGCGGGCCGCCGGGGCGGCCATCAGCAACGCGCTGAGGAACTGACTGCTCGCCCCGCTCTCCACCGTCGCGACCCCGCCGTTCAGCCCCCCCGTCTTTACGGTCAATGGCGGGCAGCCGGTGCCCAGATCGCACGTCACGTTCGCCCCGAGCGCGTTCAACGCATCGGCGAGGTCGCCGATCGGCCGTTCCCGCATCCGGGCGACGCCGTCGAGGCGGTACGTCCCGCGGCCGGCCGCGGCGATCAGGGCGGTGAGGAACCGGATGCTCGTCCCGCTGTTCTCGCAGAACAGATCCGCTTCGGTCGCAGGGAGCACGCCGCCGCAGCCGGTGACGCTCACGGTCGCGGCGTCGGGGTCGTGCTCGACGGCCAGACCCAGCGTTTGCAACGCCCGAAGCATTACGCGGGTGTCGTCGCTGTCGAGCACGCCGGTGAGGTGCGAGGTCCCCTCCGCCAGCGCCGCCACGGCGAGCGCCCGGTTCGTCAGGCTCTTGCTGCCCGGCGGTCTCACGACGCCGCGCAGCGGTCCGTCGACGGGGGTGATCGGCAGCGGGTCCGGGAGCGAATCAAGCACGGTCCCATGCTAACCGCACCAGTCCCGATCCGCTGTCCACCCGACCGGCGGCCCACCGACTTGAGTCGAATCGTCCCGGGATCGGCGATCGGGCGAGGTTCGTCTGGGCGACGACGGTCTTCCGCTCGGAAACGACGCGGCGGTCGGCGGTCCGCACATCTTTCCCAGTCGGTCCGGGCGACCCCGGCGCCGCGTTCGCCGAGCGTCCACAGTTCGCCCGCGACCCGGCGCTTTGCCCGGGGCGCCC
>NZ_WTPX01000180.1 GCF_013036045.1 Alienimonas chondri | reverse complement strand
GCGATAAACTTCAGAGCGTGAGACTTCAGTTCGTGGTCCACGGGTCGGGGCTTTCGAAGGGAGACGAAGGACGTCAGACATCCCCAGTTTCCCTCCGAGAGCCCCGGCTTCCCACACTCTCACTGGCGTCTCGCCAGTGCTGGGTGACGTGGACAAGCTGAGTCGACGCCGAGCCGTGGGGCGGCGTCGCGCTCACTGGCGAGACGCCAGTGGCACGCACCCCTCGTTCTGCACGCCTTCACTCACTCCAGAACTCCGGAGGCAGGCGGGTGAGCGGGGGATGTCGGGCGTCCGCGAGGTTCCCGTCGCCCGCGAACTGTCGGGCGCTGGACCACAGCCAATCCGTCGATCGCTCGACCAGCCCGCGTCGGACCGGGTTGGCGTGGATGTAGTCGATGGCTGCCGCGACGGCCGACGGCGTGAGAAGGTTCCGGTCGTATCCGGCTCCTTCCTGCCAGAACCGGAACGCGGTCTTGCCCGGCCGCTCCCGCACCGTTAGCCGGGCCAGCAATCGTCCGCCGGCCGGGGAGGATTTGAGGTCCGCCTTCACCCGCACCGAGGTCGGCCGCTTCGTCGCCGCCAACAGGCGGGACAGCCGCCGCGGCACGTCATCGTCGCCTGACCCCGCGGCGTCGTCGTTCCAGCCCGGCAGGACGAGCAGGTGGACGTGCTCGGGCATCAGCACCCATGCGATCAGTCCGCACCGAGCGTTCGGCAGCGCGGCGGTGAGCGCCTCGCAGAAATACGTCCGCCAGCAGTCGTTGGTAAGCAGCGGAATCTGCCGGTAGGTCGAGAAGGTCAATTCGTGCAGGTGGCCCGGCTCATGGCGGCGGCGGAGCGACTTGCGGTGCGGCACGCGAGTAGCGTGACGGCGAACGGGCAAGTCCGGCAACCTTGGATGGACGGCTCGCGTCGTGCCCCACGGCGGGAGACGCTGGGCGTTCGGACGATTTCTCCCGCTCCCGCACTGGCGAAACGCCAGTGGCACACGCGGAGCGACTTGCGGCGCGGCACGCGGGTAGCGTGGCGGTCCAGTACGGGCGGGGGCAACCCGGCGGCGAGGGTGTGACGTCGAGCGTCACGACGGAAGTGGGTTGGTGTCCGAGGAGCGTCCCCCGCGTCCGCACTGGCGAGACGCCAGTGGCACACGGCGTCGTGATTTTTCCCGAGGCCGCTCTAAAACGCCGGAAAATCGCGTTCGCGGGGTTCTCAAACATTTGGCGGGGGCCGTCGGAGTTCGGGGCGATTCGTCTTTATCCCGTACTGGACGGGCGTCACCATGCGGGCGGTTCGTTTTGATTCGTTCGGAGGACGTGATGGGGAGGTCGGGGAGGCGGGAGACGCACAATCGGAACGGGATTGATTGGGCGACGCTCGATGCGTTGCTGCCGCAGGCGGAGTGGCCGGAGGGGGACGGGCCGCCCTGGAAACGCGGGGCGCCGGAGACGCCGCCCGATCCGTTCGCCCCGGGGGCCTGGACGGAGCTGGCGGACGTGGCGCCGCGGCCGGTGCGGTGGCTCTGGCCGGGGCTGCTGCCGACGGGAAAACTCACCGTGCTGGCCGGCGATCCGGGGACGGGGAAGTCGTTTTTGACGCTCGACTGGGCGGCCCGGGTGAGCGCGGGGCGAGGGTTTCCGGCCTATCGGACGGAAAGCTCCAAGGACCAAGAAATCAAGAACCAAGACGGGGGCGGCGACGGCGGTTTGGTTCTGGATTCCTTGGAGGTTGAGGCTTCGCCGCAAGGCGTGATCCTGTTCTGCGGGGAGGACGATCCGGCGGATACGGTGCGGCCGCGGTTGGAGGCGCTGGGGGCGGACGTGAGCCGCATTACGCTCGCCGGGCAGGTGACGACGCCGACCCGCGGGGTAAGGCAGGACGGCACGAACGAGGTCCGCCGGGGGTACGACCTCGCCGCGGATCTGCCGCGGCTGCGGGCGCGGTTAGATCGGCAGGCGGCGGACGGGCGGCCGGTGGGGCTGGTGGTGGTCGATCCGCTGGCGGCGTTCACGGCGACGGGGAACCGGAATCACGAACGGGCGACGCGGGCGATCCTCGACCCGCTGGCGGCGCTGGCCGCGGAGACGGACGTGGCCGTCGTCGCGGTTCTGCATCTCCGCAAAGAGCGCGGCGGGCCGGCGGTGCTGGGGCCGCTGGGGAGCATCGCCCAGGCCGCGGTCGCCCGCAGCGTGCTGCTGGTCTCCGAGGACCCCGCCGACCCGGCCGGCAGCGTGCTGCGGCCGGGGAAGGCGAATCTGGCGAAGCGGGCCGGGGTGATGCCCTTCAAGATCACCGGCGGGACCGTGCGGTACGGCGCCGTCCGCCGAGCGACGCCGGGACCGGCGAAAAGCCAGCGGGAGCGGGCGACGGCGTGGATTCGGGCCTATCTGGCGGACGGGCCGAAGCGGGCGTCGGACGCGATGCGGGACGGGCTGGCCGCGGGGATCGGGCGGAGCACGCTGAAGCTCGCCCGCCGGGATCTCGGGTTGGCGAAGCATCGGTTCCACGGGCCGCGGGGGGACGCCTCCGATCCGGCGGCCCGGGCCGCCGGCGCCTACTGGGTCTGGGCGCTGCCGGGGCAGGACCCGGGCGACGCGGCATGAGCATGGGCAAGTTGTTTGCGACCTCGGCGAGCCGGTCGCGCGTCGCTCGCATGCTCACCCGCCGGCGCTTCGCTTCGCGGCACGCCGTCGTGAGAGCATGGCACACACCTGTCGGCGGGTGGTCAGGGGGCGGGGTTTCGGACAGGATGACGGTGGCGGGGGCCGTCGGGTTTGAGCGTCGTCGGAGAGACCGCATGCACCAGTTCGTGCCGATGTCCACGTTTGAGAAGGTCTGCGCGGCGTTCGCGATTTTGCTCGGCGGGGGGCTGATGCTGCTCGGGGCCGTCGGGCTGTTTCTCGGGTCGAGCGCGAACTTCACCCTGCCGCCGGTGCTGGGCGTGGCGCCGTTCTTTTTCGGGTACGGGATCTGCATTCCCCTCGTCCGCTATTGGAGGATGTCGAACGCCCCGCCGTCGCCTCCGCCGAACCGGGAGGACGGCGCGAGGTCGGACCTCGTCTGAGCGGTCGCTCGCTCGCTTCAGGCCGCGAAGGCGTTGCGGAGCATCGCGAGGCTCTTGGGGATCGCGGTGGCGTGGGCCTCGCCGCCTTCGAACTCCAAGGAGATATAACCGCGATAATCGACGTCTCGCAGGATTTTGGCGACGCGGTCGTAGTCGATCTCCAACGTATACCAGGTGCCGCCGCCGTAATACGTCTTCGCCTGCACGAAGACCGCCTCCGGGGCGAGGGCTTGATATTGAGCGTATTGATCCTCCAGGAAATTGCCGGTGTCCAACGTCGCTTTGAGCCACGGGGAATCGACCGCCTTCAAGCACCGCAGCACGCCGGCGGCGGTGCGGCCGAGCCCCCAATGGTTCTCCAGGCCCAGGACGACGCCGCATTTCTCCGCGGTCGGCAGACACTTTTCCAAGCCCTCCTGCACCCAGGCGAAGCCCTCGTCGTCCGTATAACCCTCCAGCCGCGGCTCGATGCCTTTATTGGCCATGAGATCATCGAAGGACTTCGACGTGCCCCAGCGGCCGGTGTTGACCCGCATCGTGGGGATGCCCATCGCATAGGCGAGTTCGATGCAGGCGATCGTGTGGTCGACGTTCTGCTGACGAATCGCCGGGTCCGGGCTGAGAAACGATTGGTGCGTCGAGAGCCCGCACAGGCTCAGGCCATGCCGAAAGGCCCGCTGTTTGATCGTTTGCAGAGCCGCGTTGGAGGTGTCCTGCATTTGAATATGCAGCACCTCGACGGCGTCGAACCCGGCGTCGGCGGCGAGATCGATGCAGTCCGTGATCGCCAGCTTGCTGTCCTCCCGGAACCGCCAATAGGAGTAGGTCGAGACCGCGATCGGGTTCGCCCGACGCCCCGGCGACGCCGGTTCCTCCCCGGCTGCTGCGAGGGGGGAGACACGGCGGGCGCCGGTCGCTCCCGCGGCGGCGAGGGCGGCGCCGCCAAGCAGGACGGCGCGACGGGACGGCTGGGGGACGGACATCGAAACAGGCGGGTCGGGGTCGGACGGACGGTCTGCGGGGGAAGCGGTCGCGGGCGCCGACGCACGATACCCGGTGCCGCCCGCCCCCGCCGGTCAGTCCTGCAACCCGTCGAGGAACGCCCGCAGCGCCGTCAGCGTCCGCTCCAACTCGTCCCGGTGCACGCTGTGGCCGGCGTTCGGAATGTGGACCAGCGTGCCGGCGGGCAGGCGATCGGCGACGGCCTGGTTCGCCGCCCGTTCGTCGTCGTCGTCGTCGGCCTTGAGGATCAGCGTGGGCGCTGTGATCTGCGGGAACAGGTCGCCCATCGAGGGGCGGACGCCGTCATCACGCAGTGCCAGGCGCGGGTGATACAGCTGTTTGGAACGCGCCCAGTACTCGCACTCCGTCCGCGACCAGCCGGGGGAGTTCTTAACGCATTGGGCGAGGAGATCTTCGTAGGGCGTGTTGTTGCGGCCGAGGGTGCGGGCCATCTCCCGCTGCTGCCGGGCCTCGCGATCCGGGTTCGCCCCGCCGGCGTCCCCGCCGCCGGTGCGGGGAGCGAGGCGCGGGTCGACCAGCACGACGGCCCGCGGGACGTCCGGGGAAGCCGCGGCGAACATCGCCGCGGAGGCGCTGCCCATCGAATGGCCCATCACGATTGGGTTCTTCAATTCCAACTGCTTAATGACGGCGCCGATGTCCGTCGTCTGCACGGCCATCTGATCGCCCTCCATCGGCGGATCGGACAGGCCGTGGCCGCGGGCGTCGGTCATGATCACGTCGAAGTCCGCCTGCAGCTTCGAGGCGACCTCCGTCCAGCACAGCCCGTCGTCGGAGAACCCGTGCAACAGCAGCAGCGGCGGCTTGCCGCCCCCGGTGCGGTAGTAATTGATGCGGGCGCCGTCGATCAGCAGTCGGCCCTGCGTCCACCCCGCCGGCGGGACCGCGGGGCCGTCGGCGACGGCGAACGTCGGGCCGAGGCACAGCCCCGTCAGCAGGGCGAGCGTGAAGCGAACGGATCGGAGCATGGCGAGGCGACGGTCGGAAGGAGGACGGAGGGCGGGACGGCGGAAGGGACGGGGCAGTGTGAGCGGCCCTCTCCTCGGCTGTCCACCGGCGGGCGGGGTCTACGCATCCCGAGGCGGGGCGATAGGCTTTTCGTGAGTTCGTTACCCCACGTCGACCGCCGCCGATGCCTCGTTCCACCCTCTGGTCCTTCGCCGCGATCCTGTTCGGCGGGCTGTTCGCATCCGCAAACGCCGGCGACTGGCCGCAATTCCGCGGGCCGGAGGGGAACGGCGTCGTCCCCGGCCCGGCGTTGCCGACCGAGTGGGACGGGGCCACAGGCAAGAACGTCCGTTGGCGGGTCGACGTGCCCGGCGAGGGGTGGAGCCAGCCGATCCTCGTCGGCGACCGGTTGTTCCTCACCGCGGCCGTGCCGGTGGGCGAGACCGACGCCCCGCCGTTGGGACAGGAACGCGGCGGCGGCAGCTACGACGGTCCCAGCGGAGCGACCTATCGCTACGAGGTGCGTTGTCTGAACGCCGAGACCGGCGAGACCCTCTGGACCCGCGTCGCCCGCACCGGCCCGCCGCCGCTGGAGCGCCATCGCACCAACACCTACGCCACCGAGACCCCCGTCGCCGACGGCGATCGCCTCTACGCCCTGTTCGGCATGACCGGGCTGTACGCCTTCACGCTGGAGGGCGAACCGGTGTGGGCGAAGGAGATCGAAGCTCGGCCGATGCGGGCGGGGTGGGGAACCGCGTCCTCTCCGGCGCTGCACGACGGGACCCTCTTCCTGCAAACCGACAGCGAGGGCGCCTCCGACCTGCGGGCGCTCGACGCCGCGACGGGGGAGGAACTGTGGCGCGTCGAACGGGACGGCGAGCCCTCCTCCTACGGCTCCCCGGCGATCTGGGAGCACGACGGCGGCGCCCAGGTGGTCGCCGGCGGATTGATCGCCCGCGGCTACGATCCGGCGACGGGCGAGGAACTGTGGCGGTTGGATATGGCGAAGGGCCGCAGTTCCGCGACGCCCTCGCCGGTCGGCGACGTGCTGCTGATCGGCACGGAGTACCGCGATCGCGGCGGCGAGAACGACGGCGGCGGCTACCTCGCCGCGATCAAAGCCGACGCCCGCGGCGATCTGGGATCCGTCGAATCCCCCCGCGACGGCGTCCGCTGGGCGGAAGAGCGAGCCGGCATCCAGATGGCCTCCCCCGCGGTCGCCGGCGGGCGGGTCTTCCTGTTCGAGCGACGCGGCGGGATCGCCCACGCGCTCGATCTCGCCACGGGCGAGCAGCAAACGCGGGTTCGCGTGCCGGCCTCGGCGCCGTTCTGGGCCTCGCCGCTGGTCTCCGGCGGGCGGGTCTACGCGCTGGACGAAACCGGCACGACGCACGTCGTCGATCCGAGCGGCCCGACGGACCAGCTCAACGTCGTCGTGCGGAACGAAACGCCCGGCCTGTTCTGGGCCAGCCCCGCCGCGGCTGACGGGCGGCTCTACCTCCGCTCCTCGAACGAATTGATCTGCATCGCCGAACCGGACGGCGCCGCGGTGGATTGAGGGTCAAAGATCTTCGTAGGAAGAGCGCTCATGACTTCAGCGGCTTAACCCGGAAGGGCGGAGGGCCGTCCCCGCGATCGGGGCGGACGACGCCGCGATCGTGGGCGCCGTTCGCGTTCGCGACCGAAGAGAGTTCGACAGCGCCCGACAGCGCGGGCCGATCGTTGGATCGGCTCGCCATCGCGGGCCGTGAATTTCCCTTCGGTTTCGCCGTCCATGACCCCGCCTGCCTGCCCGGCCTGCCCCGCCGTCCCGGAAGACGGCGGGGAATTGCGAACCGAGAGCGCCGCCGCGTTCTTCGGGAAGCTGTTCGACACCGCCGACTTTCCGCCCCGCTGGTACTGCGGGAGTTGGACCGAACCGCTCGGCTGGCTGCATATCGTCAGCGACGGGCTGATTTTTCTCGCCTACCTGGCGATCCCGCTCGGTCTGCTGGGCATGATGCTCTGGCGGGCCAAACAGGCGGAGGGCACGCCGAGCCAGCGCTTCGCGGACGCGGTCCCCTTTCCCAAGCTGACCGCCGCCTTCGCGCTGTTCGTCTTGATGTGCGGGTTCGGACATCTGATCGAGGCGGTGATCTTCTGGCAGCCGGTCTACCGTCTTTCGGGTCTGTGGAAAGCCGCGACGGCGGCAATCTCCGTGGGCACGGCGATCGGCCTTTTGCGGGCGGCTCCGCAGTTGTTGAAGCTGCCCTCCGCCGCGGCACGAGCCGATCGCGCCGCGGCCGAGGCGCGGTTGCAAAAGGAATTGGCCGAGGCCGCCGCCGACGCCGGCACCTGGGTTTGGGATCTGAAGCAGGATCGCATTCGCGTCGGCGTCGGGCTGGAACGAATCTGGGGGCTGCCGCCGGGCTCCGCGAAGTCCGGGATTGAGCCGGCGCAGTTCTACGCGGCCGTCCACCCGGACGATCGCGACGCCCTGCGGACCGCACTCGAAGAAACGCTCGTCGACTCCGGGAACCCGGGCGGGCTCGGCGACGAAGATGAGGCGTTTCAGGCCGACGTGCGGATTCCGGTCGGCGACGATCGGCTGCGATGGGTCTCCGCCCGTGGACGAGTCGTCCGGGGCGAGGACGGCGATCCGCGGCTGCTCCATGGCGCGGCCGTCGACGTCACGGAGCGGGTGCGCATGGAATCGAAACTGAGACACGCCAAGATCGCCGCGGAGGCTTCGGATCGTGCGAAAAGCGAGTTCCTGGCGAATATGAGCCACGAACTGCGTACCCCGTTGACGGCGATCCTGGGGTACTCCGATCTCGCCGCGGGAGCCGCCCGGGACGGCGGGGCCGGGGCGGGGGACTGCGACGCGGACCTGACGGAATACTGCGGCACGATCCGGCGAAACGGCGAGCACCTGCTGCGGCTCATCAATCAGATCCTCGATCTGGCCAAGATCGAATCCGGCAAGCTCCTCACGGAGCGGATTCCCGTGCAACTCATCCCGCTGACCAGCGAACTGATCGCCGAACAGGCCCCGTCGGCGGCCGGGAAGGGGATCGCGATCTGCTCCGAGATCGCCCCGGACGTGCCGCGGACCGTGATGGCCGATCCGACCCGCCTGCGGCAAATGCTGTCGAACCTGCTGACGAACGCGGTGAAGTTCACTTTCCAAGGCGAGGTCCGCTTGCGGGTGAGCTATGACGAAACCGCGGGCGAGCTGGAGTTCGCCGTGGAAGACACCGGCTGCGGCATCGCGGAGGAGGATTTGGAGCGGCTCTTCTGTCCGTTCGAGCAGGCCGACGCCAGCGTGACCCGGCGACATGGCGGGACGGGGTTGGGGCTGTCGGTGTCCCGTCGGCTTGCGGAGCGGCTCGGCGGTTCCTTGACCGCCCGCAGCCGCAGGGGCGAGGGAGCGAAATTCCTGCTCCGCCTCCCCGCGGCGGCGCTCGGGGGATCCACGCGGGGCGAGCGCCCGGCGCCCCCCGCGGCCGTCCTCCCGCCGAGTCAGACGGCCGA
>NZ_WTPX01000018.1 GCF_013036045.1 Alienimonas chondri | reverse complement strand
ATCGCGGCCCCGCCCGACTGAGGCGAACCGGCGCCCTCCTCCCGCAGACGATGAATGTCGAACAGCCGGGCCGGCCGCTCGCCCAGCGCCGCCAGTACGCTTTGGCCGAGCGCCATGTCCCCGACGTTCCGCCCGTGGAACGCCCCCAGCACGGCGATCTCGCCGGGATCCCAGCGCGGAAATAGCCCGG
Source organism: Alienimonas chondri (assembly GCF_013036045.1). Taxonomy (GTDB): domain Bacteria; phylum Planctomycetota; class Planctomycetia; order Planctomycetales; family Planctomycetaceae; genus Alienimonas; species Alienimonas chondri. Next base: position 52,001 of record NZ_WTPX01000018.1, on the reverse strand, counting down.
CCGTTGCGCGGCGGAGCCGACTGCTCGCCTCGCCCCGCGCACGGAGCGCCAGATAGCGCAACCGGTCCGCCGGGCCGATCGGCAATGGATTCGGCACGTCGTCCGAAGCGGCGGCGGAAGCAGGGGGAGAGGTCAGGAGCGACGCCCCCCGAGTTGCCCCAGTCGTTCCGCGAGCACCGGTCCGAACGCGGCGACGAGGCCCCGATAGGCCCGTCCGCCGATGATCGCTTCTCTCCCCGCCAACCCCCGGGCGGTTTGGAAGAACGGCGCCGCGTCCGCTCCGGCGAGGCCCGCGTGCAGGCACCGGCGCCCGATGCGCCAGAACTGACGGCCGAAGGCGTGAGCCATCTCCTCGGGCAGCGGCTCGCCGAACTTCTCCCGGGCCGCGGACAGGTGCCGATGGAGCGCCTCGAACCGTCCGCGAGCGACCTCCGGCCGACCGTCCGCCGTGCTGACCCGCGGGCCGCCGTGCTGTCGATAATGGAAGACGACGCCGGGCCGGTGCACGAACCGCACGCCGGCCAGCCACATCCGCAGGTGCAGGTCGTGCTCCTGTCCGCGGGGGACGCGGGCGTCGAAGCCGTCGACCAATCGGAGGTCCTCCACGCGATGCAGCGGGGGGGTGATCAGCGGCGGGTGTTCGATCATCTGCGTCGCTTCCGACAGCCCCGTCGGCGAGGGCGGGGTCGGCAGCGGCCGGCCGTCGGCGTCCACCCAGGCGCTGTCGCCGTAGACGCTGACCGACTGACCGGCGAACTCCGCCATCTGTTCGACCTGCCGGGCCACGGCGCCTGGTTCGAGCGTGTCGTCCGAGTCCAGGAACTTCACAAACGCCCCGTCCGCCGCGGCCAGCCCGGCGTTCCGGGCGACGCAGGCCCCGCCGCCGCTCTGGCGAATGACCGTCAACCGGTCGCCGGCTCGCTCCGCGAGGTCGTCGAGCAGTTTCAGGCTTCCATCGGTCGAAGCGTCGTCCACCGCCACGACCCGGCCGACGGCCGGTTCCGCCAGGGCGCTCTCCACCGCCTCCGCGAGGTACGCGGCGCCGTTGTGGTTGGGAATCACGATCGTGACCGGCCCGCTCATCCAGCGCCCCCCTGATCCGCCAGTTCTGACAGCAGGGCGTCGATCGCCTCTCCGCGGGCGTTCGGCGGGCAGAGGGCGGACACCCGCTCCCGTCCCGCGCGGCCCATCGCTTCGCAGCGGTCGGGGTCGGCGAGCAATTCCGCGAGGCGTTCGCCCATCGCTTCGTAGTCGTGTTCCCGCACGAGCAGGCCGGTCTCGCCGTCGGCGACGTGCTCCGGGATGCCGTTGTGCCAGGTGGAGACGATCGGCAGTTCCAGCAGTGCCGCCTCGGCCGGGCTGAGGGCGAATCCCTCCTGATCGCCGCTGACCGCGGTGACGCTGTGCTGGGCGAAGACCCAATGCCCCGCGACCGTCACCAACCCCTCCGCCCGCGGCACGCCGGGGGAAAGGCGGACCGCGTCGCTCAGGCCGAGCCGCTTGATGCGATGAACCACGCGGTCCCGCTCCGGTCCGTCGCCGATCATGGTCAACCGCGCGTTCGGCACGGCTCTGCGGGCGATCGCGAACGCCTCGATCAACGCGACCGGGTGCTTCTTCGCGGTGAGCCGGCCGAAGTAGGCGACGGACGGCGGCTGCGTGCGTCGCTCCGCCCACGGAACCGGTTCGACGCCGTCGGTGCGGACCGCCAACCGAATCACCCGGCAGCGCTCCGGGTCGGCGCCCTCCAGCACCAGCAAGCGACGCATGTGATGCGACGCCGTCACCAGCGCCCCGGCCCCGTCGAAGACGGCCGGCAACGACCGGCGATAGGCGTCGTCGGCCAGGGAGGTCGTCACGTCCGATCCGTGAAAGTGCACGGCGAAAGGGACGTTCGCCGCCGTCAGCGGACCGACGGCCAGCGACGCGGCGCGGCCGTCGTCCACATAGGCCACGTCCGGCCGCGCCTCGGCGATCGCCGGCCCCAGCGCCCGGGCCGCGGAACGCATCAGGCGGGGCCAGTCGCTGGCTCCGCGGAACGTGCGTTCCAACTTTCCCGCGAGCCGATCCGTCGCGCTCGTCAATTGGGCGAAACGAACCGCTTTCAACGCGACGCCCGGCGGCGGGACGACGTTCGGCACGGCGTCCGAACAGACGACCGTCACCTCCCAGTCGCGGCCGGCGAGATCCGCGACGAGGTCGCTGACGAACGTTTCCGACAGCGCCCCGTAATTCGTCGCAATATAGAGCAAGCGGCGCGGCGGGCGACCGCCTGACTTCTCCGGCGCGGGGGCGGCAGCGGAAACGGCGGGGGCGGCGGTCGACGTCATCCGCCGGTTTGCGGGGGTTCGGCGGACCGCACCGTCGGCGGACGATACGTCGGATCTCGCTCCAGTCGCCTGCGGGCGGCCTTGCGGGCGGCCCGCACGACCCAGCCGACGATCGGGAGTTGACTGGCGACCCGAATTTCCGCATCCAGCATTTTATGTGCGATACTGCGATCACGCAGCGTGCGAACCACTTGCTCCCGGGCGCCGTATCGCAGCAACATTAATTGCTGCTCGGCCCATAATTCGCCCCGCATCTGGACGTTCGTGGTCTTCGCCTGATCGTGGCTTTTGGCGGCGGCGAGCGGTTCGTTCAGCGTCTCGAACCGGAACTGCTTGGCGACTTTCAGCCACAGCTCGACGTCCATCACGTACCACAGTTCCTCGTTCAGCCCGCCGACCGCATCCCACACGCCCCGGGAGAGAAAACACCCCGGCTGCATGAAGTTGTGATTGTCCCAATCGACCAGCTTCTCGAACGTATATTCCTCCAGCACGGTCGAGTTATAAACGTGGCCGGACTCGTCGGTCTTTTGGCATAATCCGACCAGCGCGTCGGGGCGATGTTCCCGCCAGTATGCGGCGACCCTCGACAGCGCGCCCGGCAGATATACGTCGTCGCTATTGAGCCACGCAGCGATCGCGTTCGGGTCCTTCGAGACGTGCTCGAATCCCTTGTTGATCGCGTGGCTCTGGCCGCGGTCCTTTTCGCTGCACCAGAAGGTGAGGCGGTCGGCGTACTCGCGAATGATCGCCGCGGAGTCATCCGTGCTGCCGCCGTCGATTACGGCGTAGTCCAAGTCGAATTCCGTGCCGATCCCCTCTTGATTCAAAACGCTCTCCAGCGTCTCCCGCAGATACGCCCCCTGATTATAACTGGGCGTGACGATGCTGAACCGCGGCCGATCGGCGGCCTGATCCGCGGAATCGTCGTCGGGGGACGGGCTGGGCGAGGAGTCCGGCATACAGCAGGGGATGTCCGCGAAGGGACGCTCGGCGGGGAGAAGGACGGGCCGCTCGCCGGCGTGACGGACCGCACGCCCCCTGGTGTGCGCGATCCGTCCGGCGAACGGCCGGCACTCTACAGATTGGCCGCAAGTCCCGGAACCTCTCCCGTTCGCCCCGTAGGGCAATTGTGAAGTCGGCATATGCCGGCGAAAGACATGAGACGGTGTGGCATGCTTTCGCCGCGTCTGGGCCGCGTCCGAATCGCTGTGCCCCGTCATGGCCGCGGCGTAAGCATGGAGAGCGACGCCCGGCCGCAGAGAGCCGGCGAGCGCAACCCTCCATGCTCACTCGCCTGCGTTCCGCTTCGCTGCACTCCGGCGTGAGAGCATGCCACACCGGACATCGGACTTGGCCGTCGCCCTGCATCACGCAACAGCGGCGATTCAGCGACGATCCGCCAAGCGCTTCTGCAACCGCATGAGCAACGCTTCCGCGACCTCCGGCTGCGCGTTCGCCAGATTCCGCGTCTCCGCGTCCGGGGTGCGATGATCGTAGAGCTCCAGATGCCCGTCGCGGTGGGCGATCAGGCGGTGCGTGTCGGTCCGAATCGTGTTCGCTCTGGACGTATAGGAAACGGCGACGCCCCCCGCGGCGGCCGAAGCGTCTTCGGGATCGTTCAGCAGCGGCCGCAGCGATTCGCCCTGCGCGAACTCCGGCGCCGGCAGTTCGGCGAGGTCGCAGAGGGTCGGAAACAGGTCGATCGACTCCACGATCGCCCCGGTTTTGCGTCCCGGCCGTGGCATGTTCGGGGCGGCGATGATCAGCGGGGATCGCAGCGATTCCTCAAACAATGCGTGCTTGCCCCAGATCGCGTGCTCGCCGAGATGCCAGCCGTGGTCGCCCCACAGCACCACGACCGTGTTCTCCGTCAGCTGCAGTTCGTCCAGCCGATCGAGCAGTCGCCCCGTCATCGCGTCGGCGTAGCTCACGCAAGCGGCGTAGTGCTTGAGGACGGCCTCGGCGAACGCGGCGTCGTCGTTCGGGTTCTTGCCGAAGCGGTCGTACTTCATGAACTCGCCGGAGCCGTGCCAGGTCGTCTTGCCGGCCGGCTTGTTCGGGTGCGGGATCGGGGGAACGGCCGCGTCGGCGTACGGCTGCATGTACTCCGCCGGCGCCCCGAACGGCAGGTGCGGGCGGATCAGCCCGACGGCGAGGAAGAACGGCTTCTCATCGGCATTAAGCGTATCAAGCTGCGAGAGCGCCTCGTCCGTCGTCAGGCCGTCCGGGTAGATCGCCGCCGGGCCGTCTTCGGACTGAAACACGGCCATCTTCCCGGCGTTCGTGCGGATCTCCCCGTGAGCCAGCCCGTGCATCGCTCCGCGGGGGTGCTGCCAGGGGCCGACGGGCATCAGGTGGCGATCCCAGGAATCCGGCATCTCCGGCTGAGCAGGGTCGTCCCAGTTTCCCCCGCCGCGTCCGCCGGGATGATGCGAAACCTTTCCCACGGAGACCGTCGTGTAGCCGTTCTGCCGGAACCACGCCGGCATGCTGGGGGGCACGGAAGAGGGATCATTCCGCAGTCGTTTCGCCCGCTCGAACAACGCCCCGTTGCCCGCCGGACCGTAGAGACCGGTCAGCAGGGCGTACCGCGACGCCCCGCAAGTCGGCGCCTGCACGTAGTGGCGATGGAACGCTCGACCGCGGGCGGCGAGGGCGTCGATGTGCGGCGAGTCGATCCAGTCCGCCCCGAAGCTGCGCAGCTCCGGGCGGAGGTCGTCGATGCAGATCAACAGCACGTTCGGTCGATCGGCGGTCGCGTCGGGGGTTCCGGCGTCGCCCGGCCCCGCGGCGATCAGCGTTCCGGCAAGCAGCAACGACGCGGCGATCATCTTCGAATCTCCCAAAGACAGGCGAACGCCGGCGATTGTGCGAACCCGTCCGCGCGACCGCCATCCCGCTCGGCGCAGTTGCGATCCACCAACCCCGATCGGACAGTGCGACGACCCTTCTGCTGCCTGAGCCGACCACGATGCCCCGATTCTTCGCTCCGCTGCTCGCGTTCGGTCTGGCAGCGCTGTGGTCGGTCGCCCCGACGATCGCCGCGGATGCGCCGGATTACGAGGCGATCGACCAGCCGAGCTTCGGCGGGATCTATCCGCACCTCGCCTTCTTCAACAACGAGAACGAGTGCGGCACCGGCGCCGTCGTGCCGTGGGCGGGGCGGCTCTGGGCCGTCACCTATGCCCCGCACAGCCCCCGCGGCTCCTCCGATAAGCTGTACGAGATCACCCCGGACCTGACGCAAATCGTGCGTCCCGAATCGATCGGCGGCACCCCCGCGAACCGGATGATCCATCGCGAGAGCGATCAACTCTTCATCGGCCCCTACGCGATTCGCGCCGACGGCGAGGTCCGCACGATTCCCTACGAGGAGATGTTCGGCCGCCCCACGGCCAACGCCCGCCACCTGACCGACCCCGCGGGGAAGATCTACTACGCCTCGATGGAGGAGGCGTTGTACGAGATCGATGTGAAAACGCTCGCCGTCACGACGTTGTTCCGCGACGAAGCCGACCGGCGGAACGGTCCCCGTTCCAACCTGCCCGGCTATCACGGCAAGGGGCTGTACTCCGGTCATGATCGCGTGATCTATGCCAACAACGGCGAGCACGGCGTGGATGCGAAGTCCGACCCGACGACGCCCTCCGGCGTGCTGGCGACCTGGAACGGATCGCCCGGCAAAGGCGCCTGGACGATCGTGCGACGCAACCAGTTCACCGAGGTCACCGGCCCCGGCGGGATCTACGGCAACCCGAACCCCGCAACGGACCCGATCTGGACGATGGGCTGGGACGACAAGTCGCTGGTCTTGATGTGCCTGCACGAGGGCGAATGGACCTCCTACCGCCTCCCCAAGGGCAGCCACAGCTACGACGGCGCCCACGGGTGGAACACGGAGTGGCCCCGCATCCGCGAGATCGGGCCGAATGCTGACGGCAGCGACGACCTGCTGATGACGATGCACGGCACGTTCTGGCGGTTTCCCAAGGGCTTCCGTCCCGGCGAGACCGCGGGCATTCGGCCGCGGTCGAACTATCTGAAGGTCGTCGGCGACTTCTGCCGCTGGGGCGATCGGGTGGTCCTCGGTTGCGACGACGCCGCGGCCAGCGAGTTCCTCAACAAACGCCGGGCGAAAGGCGAGATCGCCGGCCCGCAGAGCCAATCGAACCTCTGGTTCGTGAAGCCGGACGACCTCGACACGTTCGGCCCGGCGCTGGGACGCGGGGCGGTCTGGAAGGTCGAATCGGTCGCCGCGAACGAACCGTCCGACCCCTACCTGTTCGCCGGCTACGACCGCCGCGGCGTGCACCTCACGACCGACCGGCCGACGACGGTGACGTTCGAGGTCGACCGCCGCGGCACGGGCGAATGGAGGGCGCTGGAGAGTCTGCGAGTCGACGGCGCCGCCTGGCACGCTTTTCCGGAGGACGCCGCGGGGGAGTGGGTCCGGCTGCGGCTGACCGAACCGGCGACGGTCTCCGCGGTGTTTCATTTCGCCGACCGCGACGACCGCCCGACGGCGGAGAACCTCGGCCCGGAGGCGGCGGGGCTGTTCGAGGGCCTCATCAAGCCCCGCGCGTTCCCGGAGGTCGCCGGCGGGGTGATCCGGGCCCGCGGGGGGAACGAGCGAACGCTGCACTTCGCCGCGACCACCGCCGCGGGGCCGCTGGGGCATTACGTGCTGGACGAGACGATGACGCTCACCCCGGACGGGGACGCGACCGCGGACGGGGACGCGACCGCGGACGCGTGGCTGCGGGCGAACGCCGCGATCCCGGACCGGGCCGGCGTGCTGTCGGTCGACGCCGCCAGCGTGCTGTACGTCGACGACGACGGGACCCGCTACCGCCTGCCGAAAGACGACGCGTTCGCCGCCCCGGACCTCTCCCTGGGCTTCGGCCGGTTGGCGCGGGAGGTCGCCACGGAACGCGACCTGCTGAACTGCCACGGCACGTTCTACGAGCTGCCGGCCCGCAACGCCGGCGGGTTCGCCAAGCTGCGACCGGTGTGCACGCACGGCCGGCGGATTCACGATTTCTGCAGCTACCGCGGGCTGCTGGTTCTCTCCGGACTCGACCTGGGCGCCGCGATGGCCAACCCGCGGATCGTCCGCGACCGGGCCGGGGACGTGGGATTGTGGGTCGGGTCGCTGGACGGGATCTGGAAGATGGGCAAGCCGGTCGGCCAGGGCGGGCCGTGGCAGAACAGCGCCGTGACGGCCGGCGAGCCGTCCGATCCGTACCTGATGACCGGCTACGACCGGAAGGCACTGACGCTCTCCGCCGACCGACCGACGGAGATCACGGTCGAAGTCGACATCGCCGGCGACGGTTCCTGGACGCCCTACCGCACCTTCCGCGTCACGCCAGACGGCCCGGTCGAACACACGTTCCCCGCAGCGTTCGGGGCGTACTGGGTGCGAGCCGTCGCCGACGTCGACGCCACGGCGACCGCCCAGTTGGCCTACGAGTGAGGCAAATGGCGAGCCGGGGGGTTCATCCCCCCGGCCCGGCGAACGCAGCGAACCGAACGCGAATCTCTGCCCGGTCCGGGGGGACAAGCCCCCCGGCTCGCGGCGGCTTACTCGTGATCGTGGTCGCTGTGGTCTTCGTCGTGGCTCGCTTCGCTGTGGCGGATGGTGCCGGAGTAGGCCCGGCCGTCGATCTTGATCATCAGCTTGGCGTCGTCGTGGCCGTGGTCGAGTTCTTCGCCCAGCACCGGGTCGGTCGAAACGAACAGCGACGCGGAGCCGTCGTCGCCGCCTTCCGGGGGCGAGGCGGCGAGGGTGAACGTCTTCCGCTCCCCGTCATGGGAGAGATTCACGGTCGCTTCCGGGGCGTCGACCATCACCTCTTCCTTCGCGGCGCCGTCCAGCACGTAGATCAGCACCTGGCCGTTCTCCACGTCGTGGACCAGTTCGCCGTGGTACTCCTCGTCGCCCAGTTCGATCAGCGAACCGCCGTGCGGGCCCTTGGTGGGATGGCCGTCGCCGTGGTCGTGGCCTTCGTGGTCCGCATGATCGTCGCCGCCGACGGGCGGGGTGTCGGTGACGACGGCGTCGTCCTCTTCCGGGGCGCAGCCGATCGTTAGCGTGCACGCCAGCAGGTACGCCGGGGCGAGGGCGAGAGAGGGGATCAGGGTCGAGCGACGCATGGTTTGGTTCCTTCCGAGCGGAGCGGGGACGGGGGAATCGATCAGTCTAGACGGTCGCCGTGCAGACGGAAGGCGCAGCATTTCCATCACGCCAGCGGGTCTCCCGCCGCGTCCGTCGCCGTCAGCCGGCGCCCGGCGCCGCGGCCATCACCTGCAAGCCGAAGTTCGCCGGTCCGAACAGCGTGTAGAGGACGAGGAACACCCCCAGCACCGACGCCGCCGCCAGCGGGGCGAACAGCCGTCCCTCCATCCCCTGCAACGCGAACAGCGGCAGGAAGAGCACCACGACCGCGGTGCCGAAGACGATCGACCCGCGAATCTCCGCGCTCGCCCCGTACACGACCCGCAACGGGTGCAGCCGTTCGTCCAGCGGCTTCAGGCGATTCTCGCCGAGCCGTCGATGGACGTTCTCCACATCGACGATCGCGTCGTCGACCAACTCCCCGATCGCGACCGCCAAACCGCCCAGCGTCATCGTGTTGATGCCGAGGTCGAATCCCGCGAAGACGGTCGCGGTCGCCACCACCGACAGCGGAATCGCGGTCAGCGTCACCAGCGTGGTCCGCAGGTTCAGCAGAAAGGCGAACAGAATCACGACGACCAGCGTGACCGGCACCCCGCCCCGGGTCGCCACGGGAACCAATCGCAGGACTTCGAGCGTGACGGCCCGCCCGAGTCCGCGGACCAGCAGTTCGGTCGGGCCGCGATCGTCGAGGTAGCCGCCGGTCGCGTTGCGGTTGGCGTCGTGGGCGGCCTCGCGGACCTCCTCCATCGTCACGCCGGGCGTCCGCAGGGCGTCCGGGTCGACGAGAATCTGGTACTGCGAGCGTCCCCCGCCCATCGTGAACACCTGGGCGACGCCGGGGACGGTCAGCAGGCGTTGACGAATCACCCAGTCGGCCAGCGTGCGGAGTTCCAGCGCGTCCCTCGCGTCCCCGCCCACGGCGTCCGCCGGATCCGTCCAGAGCGCGAGGATCAGCACCTGCCCAATGATCGAACTGACCGGGGCCAGCGACGGTTCGACGCCCTCCGGCATCCGATCGGCGACGGCGGCGATCCGTTCGGCGACGATCTGGCGGTCGGTGTAGATGTCCGTGCCGTAGGCGAACTCCACGTTGATCACGCTGATCCCCACGCCGCTGCTGCTGCAGACCGCCTCCACGCCGGTGGCGCCGTTGACGGCGGTTTCCAGCGGGAAGGTGATCAGGGCTTCGACCTCCTCCGGCGCCATGCCGGGGGCCTCCGTCAGCATCACGACCCGGGGTCGGTTGAGGTCGGGGAAGAGGTCGATCGGCAGGTTCGCCGTCTGCCACCCGCCGATCGCCAACAGCGTCGCCGCGAGGGCCAGCACGACGGCTCAGTTCCGCAACGCGAAGCGGATGACAGCGTTCAACATGCGAAACCGTCGAAGCGAAGACCGATTGATAGACAGGCGCATCGCCCGCTCGCGGATTCGCGGCGCCCGAGGGTTTGCGGACGCCCCGAACCCGCTAGCGACGGCCGCGGCCTCAGGGTAGCCGGCTTGGGAGATCAATTTCCCACGATTCGCGAACGCCGCGGGGTTGGGGCGTGTCGGGCGGGCGGGTATTCTTCGCCCCCACTTCCAGCCGAAGCGGCCGCCGGTTGATTCCGACGCCGCCTCGCTGAAACCCCGGAGAGGTGCCGGAGTGGTCGAACGGGCCGGTCTCGAAAACCGGTGTGCCTGTAAGGGTACCGGGGGTTCGAATCCCCCCCTCTCCGCTTAATGCTTGTTGCATGATGTTTGAGTCCCGGCGCCGCGACGCTCGACGTCGTGCGGCAGCCGTACGAGCGGGCGAGGCGTGCGTCGTCTCGCGTCTCGGTCTGTGACTTTTCCGTGAAGGCCCCGGAACGGCCTGCACGGTCCGGTTGCGCGGGTCGCCCGGATTCGCAGCCAGTGTGAAGAGCGGTTCCGCCGGTTCTGCACGAGACACGGGGAACGATCGACCGGGTTCGTCCGGCGCAAACCGATGTGACGAGCGACGCGACCAGGAGGGTCGCGACGTCACCGCCGCGCCACGGAGTAAACACGGATGTTTCCCCTTCCCTCACGTTGGATCGCCCGCGGGGCGTTCCTGGCCCCCGCCGCCCTCTGCTCCGTCGCTTGGGCCGACGACCCCGTGGCTCCCGCGCCGGTCGCGTCGGCGGCGGACTCCGTAGTCTCCGCCGAGGACTTTGCCGCCCTCGTGAACCGGCTCGATCGAGCCGAAGCGGAAGTCCGCTCGCTCCGCACGCGGCTGGATACGCCGCCCGTCGCGGCCGCCCAGTCGTATACGGAGCGGGCGAGTTTGACCTCGGCCCCGCTGTTCCGCTCGGCCGCTTTGCAGGACGTGACCCCGGCGGATAAGGGCGTCGCGGATCAGGCGCTCATCATTCCCGGCGAGGAATCCAGCACGGCAGCCTCGGAGGCCGGCGACAGTGACTTCGAGGCCCGCCTGACGGAGTTGGAAGAACTGTTCGGCGACGGGAATTCTGAGGCGCTCGATGAAGAATTCGAGTCCCTCTCCGAGCGGATCGACGACGTGGAGGGCGGTCTGTCCAAGTACGTCACCCGCGGGACGAAGAACTCCAAGGTGCAATTATTCGGTCGGTTGCACGCCGACTACTACGCCTTCCCGGACACTGACGACGGCGCCGCACGGTTCGAAGGCGAGAACCCCCAGGACCGCTTCCTGTTCCGCCGCCTGCGGATCGGGGTCAAGGGGGATATCAATACGAATATGTTCTATAAGATGGAGACGGAGTTCGCCTCGGTGAACGACTTCGAGGTGCGGGACGTCTACTTCGGCTTCCGCGATCTGCCGATTCTGCAGACCCTCACGATCGGCAACCAGAAGCGTCCCTACGGTTTGGACCACCTGAACAGCAGCCGGTACAACGTCTTTATCGGTCGTCCGAACGTCATCGAGGCGTTCAACGAGGACGCGCGTCGCTTGGGCATCGCCTCCTACGGCGTCTCCGACGACCTCCGTTATAATTGGCGGTACGGGATCTGGAATCTCGAACGGATCCAGGACGACGGCATTTATATCGGCGACGCCTATCAGTTGCAGGTCGCCGGGCGCCTGGCCACGACGTATTGGTGGGATGAGTGCTCCGACGGCCGCGGCTACGGGCACTTCGCGGTCTCCGGCACGGTGGCGGACCCGGACGAAACCGGCGGCCCGCTGAACAACAACGAGGCCCGCTTCCGCACCCGCCCCGAAGCCCGTACCGGCGATCGCTGGCTGAACACCGGCCGCATCGACGACGTGGAGCGATTCAGCCTCGTCGGCCTGGAGCACGTCCTGAACTACGGCGCCGTGCAGTGGGTGACCGAGGCGCAGGTGCTCTCCAACAATCGCAACAACGGGGCGGAGGACGCCACGTTCCACGGCGCCTACACCTATGTCAGCTACTTCCTGACCGGGGAGCACATGCCCTGGAATCGCGAGAGCGGCACGCTGGGCCGGGTGAAACCGCATGAGGATTTCTTCCTCGTGCGGGACTGCAACGGCCGTTGCGGCGGGGGTTGGGGCGCCTGGCAGGTGGCCGCCCGGTACTCCTACCTCGACATGAACGACGCCGACGTGTTCGGCGGCAAGGCCGACAGCCTGACGCTGGGCGTGAACTGGTACTGGAACGACGCCGCCGGCATGCAGTTCAACTGGGTGAACGGCGCCATTCGGGACTCCGCCGTGGTCGCCGGCGTCGGCGGGGCCGGCGTTCCGACCGACAGCCGGTACGACATTCTCGGCGTGCGTTTCCGGCTCGATTTCTAGGCCGCCAATCACGGCCCGACCCGCTCCTTTCCCACACCTTCTCACCCCAGCGAGCCACACGGATGTCCGTTCGCCTTCCCCTGTCCCGTTTGTTCCCCGGCGTCGCCGCCGCGGCGCTGCTGGCCGCGGTTCTCTCCCCCGCCGCGATCGCCGGTCCCCCCTGCGTGGCCGACGGCTGCACGACCGGCCCAGGCGCCTGCGCCCCGCCGACCCGGTACGCCTGCCGCGTGAAAGTCGGTCACGAACCGATCGAACGCGATTGTGCCGTGATCGAGACCGACGTGATCTGCATCCCGCCGATCACCACCTCCCCCCTGTGCTGCCTGAAGAACCTGCTGTGCGGCAAGAAGGACTGCGGCACGAAGAACCGCGGCTGCGGCGTCGACGGCTGCACGACCGCTGGCTGCGACGGTGCCGCCTGCGGCGCCCGCGGCTGCGTTCCGAAGAAGCCGTCCGGCTGGTTCGCCAAGCTGACCAACCACGGTTGCGGGTGCGGCGGCGGCCTCCGCTGCGTCAACACGCTGGACGTCCACGAGTACGAATGCGGCACCCGCTGCGTCTGTGAATGGTCCGCCGTGCCCGTCGGCGGCTGCGGCCAGGCTCCCTGCGAATCGGCCGTCGGCCAAGTCCCGGCGATGCAGGTTTACCCCGCCCCCGCGGCGCCGCGGTACGACCAGCGCCCCGTCGGCGGCGACGCCGTTCCGCCGGCCCCGGTCCCGGCTCCCCCGGCGACCACGTTCGACCTGCCGTCGCTGATCGACGCCCCGCCGGCCTCGGCGGAGTGAACGACGACGAGGAACGACTGACGCGATCTGAACGATCGATCGCGTGAGACCTGCCGCTCGCGGTTTCAGAGGATCCCAGAAGGGTCGGATCCCGAGAAACCGCGAGCGGTTTTACGTTCGTGAACCGCGGGCGATTCGAGGACGTATCCTCCGCTATGCCGAGTGACGCCCCCGACGCCGCCGCCGCCGCGCTCGAACGGGTTGGGATCCGCTTCGGAACGGTGTTCGTCGGCCTGTTCATGACGGCTTGGATCACGTTTTGGATCGGCGGAATCATCTTCGCCGCCGCCGTGATGTTGCCGGGGGCGAAGCTGGCGATCCGCAGCGCGAACTTCCCGCAGGTCGACGGGCGCGTTACGCGGTGCAAGATCGACGTGAGTCACGGCGGCGAAGACGGCCCCTCCTATGCGCTGGACCTCGCCTACGTCTATGAGGTCGCCGGCCGGTCGTACGTCGGCACGCGGTACGACACGACCGTCGTCTCGAACAACGACCGCGGCTGGCACGACCGCACCGCAAACGCGCTCAAGCCGGGGACCGTAGTTCCCGTCTACTACGCCCCGGACGACCCGTCGGTCGCCCTGTTGGTTCCCGGCGTCACCGGCGGGCACCTGTTCATCGTGCTGTTCGCCCTGCCGTTTCTGGCAATCGCGACGCTGGTACTCGGCGGCATGAGCGCTGCCGCCCTCGGGGCCGTGACGGGACGCTCCGCGCGGGGGGCGTTCGATGCGGGCGGGATGAAGCGGTGGGACACCGGCAGCCTGCCGAGCTTGGTCTCCGCGGCGGGGATGGCGGTCGCCGTCCTCGGGGCGGTCGGGTTCGCGGGGACGTTTCTCGTGGCGTTCACGGCCGGCTTTCGCCCGCCGCTGTGGTTCCCGGCCGGCATCCTGCTCCTGGGAGCGTTACTCGCCGGATACCTCGCGGCGAAGGTCTACCGGAAGCGGTCCAGCGGGGCGGAAGACGTGGTGCTCGACCCGACGCGCCGACTCGTCGCCCTGCCGATCACCGAGGGTCGCGAGTCCCGCGTGGTCGTCCCGTATGACGACGTGCGTCGGGTCGAAGTCGCCCGCAAGAGAGCGCATCGGGGTCGCGGCGTGAGCGGCGTGGCGCTGTACCTCGCCCCCGAAGCCGCCGCCGAGGCGGGCGTCGAACCGAAGCAGCGGCTCACGCCGTTCCGCTCCGGTCTCAAACTGTGCGACCGGGACCGCCGGCTCATGGAGTGGTTGGAAGAGGAACTCTCGTCGAACGCCGACCCCGACTTGCCGTCGCGTTCGGTAGTTTAATCCCCCCGCCGCGCCGACGGCTCCCCGATCAACGCGCCGGCGGCTCACCGATCAAACCGAGATCGACCTTACCGAGATCGCCGTGACCGCCCCTGCCGACCTCTTCGCCGACGACCCCGATCCCTGGGAGGCCCCCGCGCCCGATACATCCGCGCCCGGTACATCCGCGCCCGGTACATCGACGTCCGCGGCCGGATCGATCCGCCCGACACGCCGCGGCCCGGCGCCGAACGGTTGGAAGGCGGCGGCGCTGGTTCTGGGCGGCGGGCTGGGCGGGGCGATGGCCGCCTCCGTCGTCTGGTGCGTCGCCCTGCTGGGCGTGATCGCCGCCCAAGAGGACGACGAGGATTACTTGTTCGATGATTACGGCCCGACGGCTTGGGACGAGAGCGATACGGTCGCTCTGACTTCAGCCCTGAACGCGAATCCCGTCGTGCAGGAGTATCTCGGAACCGTCACCGGGGCGACGCTGAACGAGGACCGCTCTTACGCAGCCGATGTGGAGTACGACGAATGGTTCTACGACGTCGTCGGCGAGCACGGGACCGGCCTGATCCGCGCCCGGTTCGACACGCAGGAACACTACAAGGAGGCCGACCTCACGCTGCCCGACGGCACGGTCCTTCCCCTCGACCTGGCGATCCCGACCGGCGTCGACGTCTCGGAACCGCCCGCGGTCCCGGAGGCCGCCGCGGCAGGCGACGACTCGAACGACGACGCGGCGGAGTGAGCGTTCGGCAATCTCGTTTCCGACGCTGTTCGAGGCGGACCTCGAACGTCACAACGGCCGGATGAACGTTCCCGCTTGGCCGATACGCCCCGGCGTCATTTACCTGAACCACGGTTCGTTCGGGCCGACCTCCGAGCCGGTGTTGGCGGAACGGGAACGGTGGAGCCGCGAACTGGCGAGCCAGCCGATGGACTTCTTCGTCCGTCGCTTGGAGGACGAACTGGACGCCGCCGCCGAAACGCTGGGGCGGTTCGTCGGCGCCGACGCGGGGGGCATCGTGCCGGTGTCGAACTCGACGACGGGGATGAACCTCGTGGCTCACAACCTGTCGCTGGCGGCGGGCGACGAGGTTCTGCTGACCTCCCACGAGTACGGCGCCGTGTTCCGCCTGTGGAAACAGCGGGCCGAGCCGGTCGGGGCGAAGGTGATCTCCGCTCCGATTCGGGCCTCGCTGGATGATGCGGAGGGCGTCGCCGCGGACGTGCTGTCCGCGATCACGCCGCGGACGAAAGTCCTGGTCGTCTCCCACGTCACCAGCAAATCGGCCGCGATTTTGCCGGTGCAGCGGATCTGTGCGGGGGCGAAAGAACGCGGGGTGCCGGTGGCCGTCGACGGGCCGCACGCGATCGCGGCGCTGCCGCTGGAGCGGCCGGGCGAGGGGATCGCCGATCTCGGCTGCGACTGGTACACGGCAGGGTGTCACAAGTGGCTGAGCGCCCCGTTCGGCAGCGGGTTCCTGTGGATCGCCCCGCAGCGCCGCGAGGGGTTCGCGCCGCTGGTCGCGAGTTGGGGCGGCAGCGTCTCCGGTCGTTCGCCGGACTGGCGGGACGACTTCCGCTGGCCCGGCACGCCGGACCCCAGCCCGTTCCTGTCGATCCCCGCGGCGATTCGCGTGCTGGAGGAGGCGGGCCTCGAAGCGTTCCGCGCCCACTCCGCCGGGTTGGCGGGGGCGGCGGTCGAACGGTTGAACGCCCTCACCGGTCTCCCGCCGCTCGGACCGCGGTTTCCCGAGGGGCGCCGCCTGCCGATGGCCCCCGCCGCCCTGCCCGATCCGCCGGCCGGCACGCCGAAAGTCGGCCACGGCGACTGCGATCCGCTGCAGAAAGCCCTGTGGGAACGGCACCGGATCGAGATTCCCGTCGTCCATCGCGGCGGCCGGCGGCAGATCCGCGTCTCCTGTCACCTCTACACCACGCCGGCCCACATCGACTGGCTGATCGCGGCGGTCGAGGAAGAACTCGACCGCGGGCTGTGAACCGCCGTCGTCCCCCTGACGTTCCCGACGCCGTGACCGAACGCGAATCAAACGACCCGCAGTCCTTGGAGAGCGTCCCGCCGGCGGGGCGGGGCGATTGGCGACAGTTCGCGATCGTCGCGTTCTGGCTGCTCGGATGGGCGATCTTTCTGATCGCGTTCGCCGTTGGCGTGCTGCCCAACTACCGGCTGGCGGTCCGCAGTCTCGGGTTTGCGGAGACGCTCGGTCGGGTGATCGACTGCCGGGTGATCGCCCACCCGGGCGGCGACAACGGACCGACTTATTCGCTGGACCTCTCCTACGCCTACCAGGTCGGCGGACGAAAGTACCTCGGCGCCCGGTACGATGCGAACTCCCCGAAAAGCGGCGATCGCGACTGGTACCGCCGACGGGCCGAAGCGCTGCGACCGAACACGGTCGTCACCGTGCATTACGACCCGGCCGACCCGAAGAACAGCTTGCTGGCCCCGGGCGTCACCGGGACGCAGCTGTTCGCAGCGCTGTTCGCGGTGCCGTTCGCCGCGATGCTCGCCGTGGCCGTGCGGTTCCTCCGAATTCGGATTCAGCAGAGCCGAGCCTCGACGGGAGCCGCCGAGCCGCCGCCGACGGTCCACGACGGACGCTTGATCCGGGCGCCGCTGGCCCCATATCCGCCGTTCGTCGCCGGGGCGATCGGGGCGGGGGGCGTCGCCCTGATCGAGGTGTTCGCCATCTCCTTCACGTACGGTTCCCGGCCGCCGCTCTGGGTTCCGGCGACGGCGCTGTTGATCGCGGCCGCCGCGGGAATTGGGGGGGCCGTCGGGGTGACGCGGCGGCGGGCGACGGGCGTGTACGATCTGGTGATCGACCCGGACCAGGAGTTGCTCGCCCTGCCGATGAGCCTCGGCCGCCGCAAGCGGTTGGCCGTCCCCTTCGCCGGCGTGGAACGCGTGGGGATCGACAAACGCACCGACTCGGAGGGTTCCACCTACGCCGCCGCCGTGTTCCTCACGGACCAGGCCGCCGCGGATCTGGGCGCGAAGCGGACGCAGGCGCTGACGGTTCACTACGGTCCGTCGCCGCGGTGCCCGAGGCGGGACGGGTTGATTCGGTGGCTGCGGGGACACTTGGGGCGGCCGATCGACGAGGGGTTCGGCGACGAGGCGACCTGACGGTCCTTGCCGGACCGCGGCCCTTGCCGAACCGCGGGCGGGGGGCGACAGTCCCGTCCGCCCCCCCTCGCCGGCTCTCTGGTCGGTCGCTCAGGGGGCTGACGCCCCCCGCTCGCCGAACGTTCATGTCGCTGCTGTCCCTCGAAGACGTCACCTTTTCCCACGGGGAGGCTGCGCTGCTGAACGGCGTGACGCTGCGGCTCGAAGCGGGGCAACGGATGGCGTTGGTCGGCCGGAACGGCGCCGGCAAGAGCACGCTGATGAACCTCGCGGCGGGCAACCTCGCGCCCGACGAAGGCGCGATCAACGTGCAGAAGGGCCGCGTGCTGACGCGGCTCGAACAGGAAGTCCCCGCCGGCACCGCGGGCACGGTCCGCGAGGTCGTCACCCGCGGCGCCCAGGCCGCCGGCGCCCAGAAGGAGCACCCGCCCGAGGACTGGGAGATCGACATCGCCGTCGACCGCGTGATCGGCGAGTTGAACCTCGATCCCGACGAGCAGTTCGCCGACCTCTCCGCCGGACGGAAGCGGCGCGCCCTGCTGGCCCGCGCCCTCGCCCCGGACCCGGACGTATTGCTGCTGGACGAACCGACGAACCACCTCGACGTGGAATCGATCGCCGTCGTGGAGAAGCTCGCCGGGAGCCTGCGGGGCGCGGTGCTGTTCGTCACCCACGACCGGGCGTTCCTGAAGCGGGTCGCCAATCGCATCGGCGAACTGGACCGCGGCGGCCTCAGCGCCTGGGAGTGCGATTACGAAACGTTCCTCACCCGCCGGGCGCAGCAGTTGGAGGCCGAGGAGGCGCAAGCGGCGGCGTTCGACAAGGTGCTCGCCCGGGAAGAAGCCTGGATCCGCCAGGGGATCAAGGCCCGCCGCACCCGCAACGAGGGTCGCGTGCGGGCTCTGGAGGATCTCCGCCGGCAGCGGGCCGCCCGCCGCCAGAAGCTCGGCAACGCCAACATGGTCGCCGCCGCCGCGGAGAAGAGCGGTCGGCTCGTGCTCAAAGCCGACAGCGTGACCTTCACGTACCCGGGGGCGGGCGAACCCACCGTCCGCGACTTGAACCTGACCCTCTCGCGCGGCGACAAACTCGGTCTGCTCGGCCCGAACGGCTGCGGGAAAACGACCGCCCTGCGGTTGTTGCTGGGCGCTCTGACGCCCGATTCCGGCTCGGTGCGCGAGGGCACGAACCTCGAAGTCGCCTACTTTGATCAGCTTCGCGACACGCTCGACCCGACCAAATCCGTCCGCGAAAGCGTCACCGACGGGGCGGAGGAAGTCACGATCGGCGGCCGCAAGAAGCACGTCGTCGGCTACCTCGGCGACTTCCTGTTCCCCCCGGATCGGGTGAACGTGGCGGTCGGCAGCCTGTCCGGCGGCGAGCGGAACCGGCTGCTGCTGGCCCGGTTGTTCACCAAGCCGTCGAACGTGCTGGTGCTGGACGAACCGACGAACGACCTCGATCTGGAGACGCTCGAACTGCTGGAGGGTCTGTTGGTGGACTACACCGGCACCGTGCTGCTGGTGAGTCACGACCGGGACTTCCTCGATCACGTCGCCACGAGCGTGCTGGCCTACGAGGGCGACGGGCAGTTCAAGGAGTACGACGGCGGGTTCTCCGACTGGATGCGGGCCCGCGACGCCGCCGAGGCCGCCGGCGGCGTGACGCCCTCCGCCGGAAACTCGCAGGCACCCGCGAAGTCCAAGCCGGCCGGCAAGAAGCTATCGTTCAAAGAGCGGAAAGAACTGGACGGCCTGCCGGCAAAGATGGAGAAGCTCGAAGCGGAGCAGGCCGAGTTGCACGCCGCGATGGCCGAAGCCGGGTTCTATCAACGCTCTCAGGAAGAGATCACCGCCGCGACCGACCGCGACGCAGCCCTCACGAAGCAGTTGGAAGCCGCCTTCGAACGCTGGGAGACGCTGGAAGAACGGGCGACCGCGTAGTCCTGCTTGGCTGCTGTTCGACGGACCGCTGATGGCTCGGTCGCAAACCGCGTGCTCAGAACGGAGCCGGGATGGCTGCGTCGGCGCCGGGGGACGGCTCGTCGCCCATCTGCGGGAACGCCGGCGGCGGGACGGCGAGGGGAGCCGGCGCGGGAATCGGCCTCAGAGCGGCCGACGACGCGTCCGACGGATTCTGCGACCGAGCCGAGGGCGGGACGGACGACCTCGGCGGAGCGGTGAAGGACTGCGAGCCTTCATACGGAGACGGCGACGGCAGCGACCGCGTGCGGGTTGGTTCGCCGTACGTCGGCTCCGACCAGTGAGGGGCCGACGGCGGCGCCGGCGCCGGGGGAATCACGGCGCCTTCGCCGAACTCGCGTTCGCCGTAATGCGATTCGCCGTACTCCGATTCGCCGTACTCCGGGCCGATTAGCCCCGTCACGACCGGGGCGGCGAAGACCTCCGCCGGCAGATCACAGTGCGCTTCGCCCGATGTTCCCCAGGGACCGCGGCGCAGCGCCTTATCGAAGTGGCAATTGTCCCACGCGCAACGGTCTTCGCGCAACGCGGCGTCGGTGCCCATCGACTGCGGATGGAGGGGGGTCGCCTCCAGTTCGCTGTGACCGAACACCGCCACGCCGGTCTCGCGGTAGTCGCCGGAATAGCAGGGGCCGACGATCTCCGGCGTGAGGAACACCAGCAGTTCGCTCTCGCGAACTTCGAAGTCGTTCTGACGGAACAGTCGACCGGCCACCGGAATCGCCCCGAAGAAGGGCAGGCTGGTCTTCGTGCGGACCTTGCTCCGCTGACGCAGGCCGCCCAGCACCAACGTCTCCCGGTCGGCGATGCGGACCGTGGTCGTCGCCTCGCGGGTGTCGATGATCGGGGCGTTCGTTTCCGGGGTGAACCCGCTGAGGACGCTGAACTCCGGATGCACCAGCATCGTCACGGTGCGGTCCGGGGCGATGTGAGGCGTGACTTCCAACCGCACGCCGGCCTCGCGGAAGGAGGTCGTGCCGATCGCTCCGCCCAGGGCGCTCTGCGTCAGTTCCTGATAGGGCACCTCGGTGACGATTTTGATGTCGGCCCGTTCGTGGTTCAGCACGACGACGTTCGGGTCGGCCAGCAGACGGCTGTCCTTGCTCTCGTTGAGCGCCCGCAGCGTGCTGGTGAGATCGAGGTAGCGGCTGGCGGTGGCCGCGGCGACGACGGCCCCGGCGGCGGTCGGATTCACCACGCCGGCCGCCGTCACGCCGCTAAACGCGATGGATTGCATGGGCGTACCGTCCGCGGCGAAGCTGCGGCCCCGCAAACTGCCGCCCCAGTTCAATCCGAGATCGCGGCCGTCTTCGATCGCACAGTCGTAGATCAGCGCCCGAATGCGGACCTGCACCCGCGGCACGTCCAACGACTGCATCGCGGACTGAATCGCCCGGAGGTTCGCGGGGCTGTCCACGACCAGCAACCGATCTTCGTTGTCCATCGCGGAGACCCGCCCGTTCTCTCCCAACAACGGGGCGAGCGCGACGGCCATCTCGGCCGCCGGGACGTACAGCAGTCTCACCACCACGGAGTCCAACGGCTGGCCGTCGCCCGCCCCCGCTCGGCCGCCGGGCCCGCGGCTCGAGGGTACGGTCAGCAACCGCGCGGCAGCGGCCTGCTCCTCAACGGAGGTGCGACTCGCGGCGGCGGCGTCCAGGCGTTCCACCTGCGTGCGGATCGCGTCGATCCGGGCGGGGTAGTCGAAGACCACCAGCGAGCGGCCGGCGGTCATGGCGTGCGCCCGACCCTCCGGCGACAGCATCTCTTCCACGATCGGCAGCAATTGGATGGGGTCGACCGAGGGCGTCGAGAACACCTCCGAGGCCAGCAACGGGTTCCCCGCCCCGAGATCCGCGATCGGCACCACCACCAGCCCGTCGCCCACCGGCCGGTAGCCCAATCCGCGGGAGAGCAGCAGCGTGTCCAGCACCTCGTGCACGGGGGCGTCGCGGAACGAGACGTCCACCGTCCCGGCAAGTTCCTGATTGATGACCAGATTCAACTCCGCGACTTCGCGGACGCTCATCAAGGCTTCCCGCAGCGGGACGCCGGGCAGCGTCAGGGTGATCCGGCGATTGAGCTTCGCCCGGGTCGCCGCGGTCAGCCCGGGAACCGTGGAGGCCGCCGTCTGGGCGAACGCCGGCGCACGTTCCGAACAGAACAGCGCCGCAACCGTGAGACAGATCATCCCCGCGCAAACCGACGCCGAACGGCGGGGGGCGGTCGTGCGGGACATCGCCATGGGGGAGACAGGGGAAGAGGCGGTTCGACCGGCAAGTCCGGTCGCTCCGGAGTTATCGACCGTTCGGCCGCCCGTATCCCCCGGCGACCCCCTCGACACGAGCGAACCGCCCGAACCCCCTAACCGGACCCCGGCGCGGCGAACACGCCTCGCCGTTCGGCGCGTGCGTCGCACAGCGCAAAAACAACCGACCCGGAGGCGGTCGCCCCCGGGTCGGTTCGTTACTCAGCAGGACGGAAGGCTTACGGTGCACCGCGGTGAACGCAGCGTCGCCAGCCAGGGCCGCTCGGGCGGCCCGATCGCACTACTCGGCGCCGCCGCCGAGGTAGCCGTTGATCTCTTCGAATTTGGAGTTGGCGCTGGTGCCCAGCGTCTGGACCGTGGCGATGCAGGCCACCAGGATGAGGGCCAGCATGACGGCGTACTCGACCGCCGTGGGGCCGTCCTCGGTCTCGAGGAAGGTCTTGACGCTGGTCAGGAAGTTGCTCATGGGGGACTCTCCAGTAATCGGTTTGAAACGGCGGCCCCAGACCCCTCCGGGACGTGCCGCGGTAGGCCGGCAGACCGTGCGGAACGTCCGCACGGCGTCCGGCCCGGGACACCCTGCTGCGGCGCCGATCGCCGTGAGTCGCGTCCCCTCGGGATGCGTTCGCGTCGTTCGATCCGTCAGCCGGCAAAAGTACGTCGCCCCCGAAGACGTGCGGCCGCTTTCGGTCCGATCGGGCAAAATAGCGAAGATCCGCATGCCACGGGGCCGCAAACGGCTGGAGAACCCGTGCGGGCCGTGCGGCTCGTCGATCCCGCAAAAGTGGAACCGCGACCGACGGGGCACGTCGCCCCGCGATCGCGGTTCTTCAGCGTTTGTCTGGCAGAGAGCCGACGTCCGGCCGGCCCCCGGCGTCCTGTCGACTTACGGCAGCTTCGACGGCTCCCCGGCGCCGACTTCGTGCTCCATCGCCTGGATCATCCAGAGGTGCTCTTCCACCTGCTGGCTGACGGCGATCAGCAGGTCTTCGGTCATCGGGTCCGGGTCGGCGACGGTCTTCCGGGCGGTGCGAATCGTCTCCACCGCGGTGTGCAGACGATCGCCGATGAGGTGCAGCGCCTGCGGGACGGGTTCGAAGTCGGAGGAGTAATTCGCCAGCGGGCTGCTCTCCGCGACGGTGTTCCGCCGTCCGTCCGGGGCGATGCCGAGTTGGTTCATGCGTTCGGCGACTTCGTCGCTGGTCAGGCGGGCGGTCTCGACGATCGCGTCCAGCTTTTCGTGCAGACTCTGAAAGTTCGGCCCGAACAGGTTCCAGTGCGCCTGCTTGCCCTGCAGACCGAGGTCGATCAGGGAGACGAGCACTTCTTGCAGCGCCGAGCAGACGGTTTGGGCGTCTGCCTCGGGCAGGATATTGCGTTTCCAGAAAGTCATGGCGGGCGTGTGGTGAGATTAGAAAGGAGCCGCAAATGGAGGGATCGCCCCGCTTCGCGAACGGTGTACGCCGTTACTGTAGGGCCGCCCGCTCATTCTTCACCGGGCGGGCGCCGAGACTCCGGGTCGGGAAGATGCCGAGAACGACGCCGCCGGTCGGTGCGTCGGCCGAAGCTCGCGCGGCCGCGGCGCGGTCGGAAGGGGCGAACGAGTCGGTTCGCTCCGCGGGACGGCGTCCGGCGCCGGGACGAGGTCCGGGCTGTAGCTCCGCCCCCGCCACGCCGCCGGTTTGCCCAACAGCTTTCGCCCCAGCGCGTACCACTGCACGGCCAGGAAGAACGCGACCCCGAACGGATGCAGCGCCACCCCCAGCCACGGCTGCCGATAGGAAAGCGCCAGCGCCGCCCGCGTGCCGAACGACAGCCCCGCCGCCGCCAGCAGCGCCGCGATCGACCCATTTGAAAGCGTGATCGCCCCCAGGGCCCCCGCGATCAGCAACGGCAGCGGCGCCGCCTGCCCCAAACCCAACACGACGGTGAAGAACCCGATCAGCCCCGGCGCCGCGACGCCCTCGGTCGCGTTCTTCGCCAGCCCGGCGAAGGTCTCCGAGGCGCCGTGATACATCCGACATACGGCGAGATCCGCCGCGTCGACCACGTCGGTCGTCTGCCCGGCGGCCCGGTACGCGCGGGGGAGCGTCAGCCCGTCGTGCAAACTCGATTTCACCGCGTCATGCCCGCCGACGGCCTCGTAGGCGTCGCGGGTCGTGAGGAAAAGCTGCCCGCAGCCGGCCGCCCAGGCCGGGCCGCGCAACCGACGCGCCGCAGCGATCGGCAGGAACCCCAGCAGGACGAAGTGGATCAGCGGGATCACCGCCGCCTCCGTCGCCGTCCCGCAGGCTTCGCGGGGGAACCCGCCCAGCAGGCCCACATTCCGCCGCGCCCGTTCATCGCACAGCGTGCGGAGGGCGTGCGGGGCAAGTCGCACGTCGGCGTCGATGAAGCACAGCAGCTCCCGGGAGCGGTCCGCCCGCGCCGCCAGCGTGCGGCAGGCCCACTGCTTCCCGCACCACCCGGCCGGCAGCGGCGGCGCCTGTTCGAGTCGAACCCGACCGTCCTCGCGGGCCGCTTCCGCGACGATCTCCGCGGTGCCGTCGGTCGAGTGATCGTCCAGCACGACCACCTCCAGATCGACCCCTTCGCTGCTCAACGCCGCGTGCAGACACTCGCCGATCCCGCCCGCTTCGTTCCGAGCCGGGATCAGCAACGACACCCGCGGCGGCGCCCCGTTCCCTCTCCGCCGCGGCGATCGAAACGCCGGCAGGTTCAGCGCTGTTAATGCGGCCGGCAGCGCCGCGCAGGCCAAACAGGCCCAGGCGAGCCAATCGAGAGCGGTCTCCGGCGGGGCGAACGTCGGCATCGCGAACCGGAGTGCGGGGGTGAACGGTCAGGACCGGGCGTTTCCATCGAACCGCAGCGGACGGAACCGACCCGGATCACGGTCCGCCGACGCCGCGGAGAGTTCACTCAGAATGTCCTCCAAACGCCCCTCGAGGAACCGGGAGCACTCCCCGGATCGCACGGGGGCGTCCCCCCGCGCCTCGCTTCGCGGCGTCCCTTGCCCCAACGTGTCGTCCGCCGTCGGTACGTCGCTTCGCCGCACCGGCTCGCCGACCGCCAGCAGGAGTTCGGGGCGACGTTCACTCCAAAAGTCGTACCGCACGGCGACCGGCACGGCGGTCAGCCTCGGATTGCGGCTCAGCAGGTGTCCCAATCCGGGGGCGAAGGTGATCGGCCGCCGCTCCGGCGGGGCGAACGTCCCCTGCGGCGTGAGCCACAGATCGGCCGCGGGGTCGGTCAGCGCGGCCGTGGCGCCTCGCAGGAAGGCGCGAGCGCCGGCCGCAGCGTCGCGTTCCACCCCGAACAGCCCCAGCGCCCGCCCGCAGGGGATCGACCGAAGCGCTTCCGCATCGATCGGTGCGTACGGCGTGCGAAACGGAACGAGGTACGCCGCCAACGCCGCCGCCGCCAAGGGATCCCACCAACCAGGGTGATTCAAATAGAAGACCCGCGGACCGCCCGGTCCGCCGTCGTCAAACGGAACGGGGATCGGTTCCAGCAATCGCACGGCGTGGAAGTTCCGAGCGAGCATCCCCCGACCGAACGGGAACCCGCCCAGCAGATACCGCCGGAACCCCCACCGCAGGAATCGAGAGGTGGGGGGCGATGCGGCCATGAATCCCAAGGCGAGCGGCGGGGCGGTATGAGAATTCCGAACGGGTTCGGCAGCTGTTCGCGCTACGCTTCTCGCTTGCGGTTTCGCGGCGCCCGAGAGCTGTCGGCGCCGCGAAACCGCAAGCGGACGGTCCACGCGTCGCCTCCGTTCCGAGTCTCAGTGATCCTTCGTGAGAGCGACATTCTCTGATTCTTCCCCCGCCGCCGCCGAATTCGACCCCACGAAGCGGGCCACCGCGACGAGGATTCCCGCCGCCGGCGCCGCCAGCAACCAGCGCCACAGCAGGATGAAGCGTTCGCCGTTCGCGTCGGCGCCCCAGAAGAGTTGGGGGTAGGTGTTCCCGCTCAGAAAATCCCAGCGGCGCTCCACCCACAGCCCCGCCGACCAGCCGGAGGCGTCCGGATGCGGGATGATCACCAATGCCGCCCCCAGCGCCGCCGCGGACCAGAGCAGGATTCGCCCCGTGCGATGGGCCAACCGCCACGTCGGGGAACGGTCCGGCCGCTCCCGGGTCGCCCCATGCGTCGCTCCCCAGATCAATCGCACGGCCCCGGCCGCCAGCCCGGCCCCGAGCAGGAACCAGACGGGAACGGAAGCCCCTTTCCATGTCCGCTCGCCGCCGCTGTACCGGTACGCCCAGACCCGTATCCCGAGCCAGCCGTCCTCCCACTCGAACGCGCTCCGCCGCATCGAACCGGAATCATCAGTGATGAGGAGCGGCGTCGCACGCTGCGTGACGATCGAGACCGACAGATCGCGCGTCGCGATTGCGCCCGCGGCTCGCCAGTCGGTCCCGGTGATCGACGCCGTCGTTCCCTGCTCCGCCCCCGTGGCGAACAGCACGACCGTCACCGCGATCGCCGCCAGCACGACCGCGACGCTCTCCGCCAGCACGACGGCCGGGCGGCGGAGGCGGGCGAGGGTGGTCAACGGCGAGGGGCGCGAAGGGGCAGCGGCGGATCGATCGGGACGGCTCATGCTAACTGGAACGAGCAGTGTCAGCGTCCGGTTCTCCCCGCCGCCGCATCCGCCACAGCGTCACGCCGTTCGCCAGCAGCGCGACGAAAGCGAACCACCACAGGCTGAGGCCGACCACGGTTCGGCCCTGCCAAACGGGGTTGGAGACGATGCGGGGCAGAGTCGACCTCTCGTGCGAGAACCACAGCCCCGCCCCGGTCGCCGCCGCCGTTCTCGTCCCCCCTTCGTCGATCCACTCCGGCGGGGGTGAGATCCAGTCGATGCTCGCCTCCAGAACCCGCGGGTGCCGCGTCTCGACGGGGCCGCGATTGACGCTCGCCGTCGCATACCCCGGACCGACGGGGAGGAACTGCACGACCGTGACGAACGCCCCGATGCCCGCCGCCGACCAGATCCACGGGCGCGCGACACGGCAGACCGCTTCGAACCGCGACGCTCCCGTCGATGGAGTTCGCCCGACCCGCCGGCGCCAGCGGACCGCCGCGATCGCGATGAACAGGAGGGCCAGCGGCCACAGGCTGATCGCGGCGTCGTAGGTCCGATGCATCGTGCCGCGAGCGCTGTCCTCGGTGACGGGATAGGTCGACACTCCGCCCCGCTCCATCATGGCGACAATCCAGATCCACCCCCCGATCGCGCTCCCCCCGGAGTGGGATGCGTCGCCCTGCCGTTCGGGACCGGCGTTCTCATCCATCGGATCGCCGAAAACGGTCACCGACACCGCCCGCAGGTGCGGCGACCATGGCTCCCCGGCTGCAAGTCCCCCCCAAGCGAACAGGTACCGGCCCTCGTCGATGCTCACCTGCACGCGACTCTCCGTCCAATCCTCGTCGCTCTCCGCGGACCACATCGGCCCCGCCGGGAAGGCGATCAGCGCCGCCCCGATCGCGGCGAACATCCAGGCGAACGGCCGGAGCAGTTCCCCCAGCAAACGAGCAAACCGACGAGCCGGCGTCTGCCGGGCATGATCGTCGCGGGTCATCAAGCAGCTCTCTCCGGAGGTTCTCGGCGAATGCCCCGCAGCGTGACGGCGCCGGCGATCGCGGACCAGATCGCGACCATCGCCAGCGGCCACCACAAGCTCAGCCAGGTCGTCGTGTGGGTGAGGTTCGGCCAGCCGTAGAACCGGCCGCCGTGGTCGGCCATCTGGGCGACGCCCATCAGCTCGCCCTCCATCCGCAACCCCGCGGCGTGCGAACCCCACTCCCACGGACCGACCGTGTCCGGCGGGCGGGGCGGGTCGAAGGTGCGGGCGACGGTGAGCCGCAGCAGTCGGCGATGGGCGACGGCGTGATCCTCCCCCGCGGCGCCGGCCTGCACCGCGACCAGCAGCGGTTCATCCGACCGGATCGTCTCGTTGTAGCCGTACAGGCAGACCGCCCCCAGCGCCGCGGCCGACCAGACCCACGGCCGCGCCGCCGCGGCGAGGGCGGAGCGAATCGGCGTCGCCGCGCTGGGCGCCGTGCGTTCTGAGCGCCGCCAGGCAAGCCACGCCCACCACAGCAGCGCGAACGGCAGAGTAAGCAGCAGTAGACCGAGCGGGCCGGCCTGCAGCGTGGTCGCACTGCGATCGTGCGGCAGAAGTGTCCCGGCGGGCGATCCCCAAGACGCGGCGAGAATCAATGCGTCATCCGTGCGCCACCAGGACCAACGCTCGTTCGGAGACTCGCTCGTCAGCCGCGGCCCGCTGATCGCGACGTCGAAGTCCCCCCATTCGTTCACCACTGCCAGCGTGGGGCCGCTCGGTCCCCAGCGCCAGATCTGCGGATGCACGCCGGGCGTGCCGGTCGGCGGCATCGGCCCGGCGGGGAAGGTCGCCAGCAGCAGCCCGATCGCCGCGAGCGTCCCAACGAACGGGGCCAGCGCGATCCGCAGCGCCCCCCGCAGCCGAGCGAACGCGGTCTGCGGGCGGTCGTGGGCGCTCATCGGGCAACCGTGGCGTGTCTCGGCCGACTGCGGTACAGCGTGACGAGATTCGCCAGTTCCGCCGGCAGCAGCAGCCACCAGAGACTGAACTTCAGAGAGAGCTTGCGCCGAAGGTCAGCCCCGCCCGCTCCCCCGCCCAGGCCGCCGGCCATTCCGCCGCCGAATTGGTTGGAGACCGGCGGCAGGCTGAACATCCCGCCGCCGCCGAGTCCGCCGCCGCCAAAGCCAAAGCCGCCGCGCCGCTGTCGAGACCAACTCCACCACACGCCCCACTGCGGACAGGCGGTTTGCTCGTTCGGGGGATCGGCCGCGGCGGTCGGCCAGGCGAGATCGACGGTCACGAGTCGCGGATGGGGCGTTTCCGCCGGGCCGATCAGTCCGCCGACCTGCATCTCCGGCGCCCGCTCCGGTCCCCATGCGTCGGCGAACTCACCCACGATCGCCGATCCGCCCAGCAGGGCCATCGTCCAGACCCACGGCCGAAGCATCCGGCGAGCCAACCCCGCCGGCCGGACCGGCGCCGGCCGAAAGATTCGCCAGCCGCCCCACAGAACCGCCGGTAGCAGCAACGTCCAGACGCTGAACGTCACGATGTACCGGAACCGCGGCGTGACCGCATCGACCCAGGCTCGCTCCTCCGCCTCGGTCCGTTCATGCCAGCCGAGTTTTTCGCGGTGAATGCGCGACCTCAAGTCCCGATGGAACCATTCCCGCGGCATGATCCATCGGCGAGACCATGTGAAGCCGGCGTGCGGCGGCGCCCACGTTCGATCGACCTCTTCGCCGAGATCCCCGGGGATCTTCCCGCCGAGCGCCTCGACCTTTACCGCGGCCGGGTGCCAATCGGACTGAGAGAACGACGTGACGGACGCCCGCACCGGCGGGGCGGCCCAGCGCCCCGCCGCCAGTTCGTAGCGGTTCGGCACCGGCGGAACCGCGGCGAGCGCCAGCCCCACCGCCGCGGCGACCCACACGAACGGCCGCGCAAGCGTCGCCGCGGTTCGGCGGAGGCGGGAGAACGCAGTTTGCGGGCGGTCCTCGGCGCTCATACGGGCCAGCGTATCGGGCGGATCGCTCTGACGGGTTCTCCGCTTCGCCGTCGCCGGCAGGCGGCGCGCGTCCAGCGACGGCGCGCGCCGCCTAGCGGCGACGGCGAAGCGGGGGGCGCCGGAGCACTACCGAATCCGCTGGAACAGGCGGGCGAAGTTCGGGAGGAAGGGGACGCCGTGTTCCTGGTAGCTGGGGACGATCCGGCCGTCGGTGCCGACGTGGTAGAACCAGCGGTTCAGGCCCGGGATCCAGTCGGCGGCCCAGCCGCGGGTCACGCCGTCGTCATCCGCGAACCAGAACGGTTCGCCGTGCGGCCAATAGATCGCGAAGGCGGTCCCCACCAGCGCCTCCCGGGGGACGGCGTGGCGGCGGGGGGCGCCGCGGGTGTTCGACCACAGGCGGCTATCCAGGCTGCTGGGGCTGTTGTCGCCGAGCATCAGGAACTCGTCCGGGCCGAGCGTCATCTCGTACACCCGACGGTTCACCCGCGGATCGTCCGCCAGCAGCGTGCTGCGATACCGGCGGGCGTAGGCGGCCGGTTGGTCGGCCAGCGAGGCCAGTTCGCTCAACCGGCCCGTCTCGACGTCGTCGAACTCCAGTTTCCGGCCCAGCGAGTCCGTCTTCCGCACCACCGGACCGAGGTCGTTCGGGTCTCGGAAGCTGCCGCGGTAGTAGAGGTCGCGGCGGATCGTCATCTCGCTGGCCCGGGCGGTCAGGTTCTTCACCGCAAACCCGGCGGGCGTGAAGTCGCGGTCGGTCGGCTCCTGCACGCTTGTCGCGGCGTACGGCGGATAGAGGGTTTGCTCGACCGGTTCGCCTCCGCCGGCGGGCATGAATTCGATCGGGTCGCCGTCCACCCACAGGGTGAGGGCGTCGTCCACGTTGGCGAAGACCAATTCGTACTCGCCGGGACCGAAGATCTCCGTCGCCCCCTCGGCGAGCGTCGATTCGATCGGATCAAGCCGCCCGTCGGACGCCTCCGCCGCCTGCTCGGCGCCAGGGAGCGTGTCGTAGTAGCTCAGCGTCGCCTGCCCCGTGCCGGGATCGATCCGGCAGCGGTAGGTGCGGTCGCCCTCGACGAGTTCCAGCAGCACGCCGGCCCCGTCGGCGACGTCCGAGAGTTCCAGTTCCAGCGCCATCTCCAGATCGCCCACCCAGAAAGCGCCGTCCGGCTGGAGGGTGTCCGGATTGTAGGCGCAGTGATCGAGGATCAGCTTGGGGGTGACGTCGTTGACCGGCACGCCGTCGGCGACCTGCCGCCATTGCTCCGCGGTCGGGCGGAAGTGACGGTAGCGAACCCAATCCCACTGGTCGTCCGGGGCGCCGTCGGAACCGCCGCCCGAGCCGGCGCCGGGGGTCAGGCGGAGGGCGCGGGCCTCCGGCAGAGCGGACCAGCCGGTGGCGTCCTCGACCCAGCCGGCGACCGCCCCCGGGCCGGCGCTCTCGCCGCGATAGCGAACCGGGGCGAATCGCTCCGGCACGCCGGCGGCGAGCAGTTCGGGGGCCGGCTTGGCGTGTTCATAGACCGGCAGCGTCATCGCCCGCTGCTTCGCCGGTTCTTTCCGCAACATCTCCGCGGCGCCGGCGCCGTTTTCTCGGCCGACGATCCGATACAGATCGCCCTGCCGCAGCGTCAGCGTTTCGCCCGGCAGGCCGACCAACCGCTTGACGTAGTTGGTGGTCGGACTCTCCGGGAATTTGAAGACCGTCACGGCCCAGCGTTCCGGCTCGCCCAGCAAGAAGGGCCATTTGTTGACGAGGATGCGATCCCCCGCGAACGGCGGCAGCGGGGCGAGGTTCACCGGCCGATTGCAGTTCGGGCACTTGGCCGAGTGGACCCGTTCCCGGGAACTGGGTTCCGGCGGTTTGGGTCCGCGAATGCCGTCGGGGTCGAAGGAATGCAGGTAGCCGGCGTCGTCCACCTCCTGGCTGGCGCCGACGGCCCACTCGAACCCGCATCCGGGGCAGACGGCGTCCTTATGCCGACCGTACAGCGTGGGCGCCATCGACCCGGTCGGGATGACGAACGCCTCCGCTTCAAACGTCTTGAACAGGAAGCAGAACACGAACGCGATCACGATGGACTCCATCGTCTCCCGCGTGCCGTCCTTTTTGGGCGGCTTCTCGGGCGATGCGGCGGCGTCCGTGTCCGGTTTCGTCATGGCGGAGCGTGGGGGAGAGGTGTTGGAACCGCGACCGTCAGGGAGGCGGCTCTGGGAGGTTCGCGTCCGGAACGAGCCGGCTCCCTGACGGTCGCGGTTCTATTCTCGCAACGGCCGGCAGGTTAGCGAACGTACCGAATCCGCGACGGATCAGGGATGCGGACGGTGGTGGAGGAATCCCCCCAACTCAGCGTGCCGGGCTTGCTGGGGAGGTGCACGACGAACGGCTTGCCGACCAGCAATCGCTCCGGCACGGCGCCGTCGGTCCAGCCGCGGCTGTCCAGGCTGACCGGGCTGTTGTCGCCCAGCACGAACAGTTCGCCGTCGTTCAAGCGGTAGTCCTCCTCGACCCCGTGCACGCCGCGACCGCGGGTGTAGTGCACGTCGCGGTAAAGCATCAGGTGGCTCAGGCTCACGGCGCCGCGGGCGCCGACGACCGCGGGGCGGTGGTCCGGCGGCGGGGCGTCCTCCGGGCGCTCGAACGGCACGGCGGCGAAGGACGGAATCCCGTCGATCGCCGCGACCGCCTGTCGATCGAACAGACTGAACTCCACCTCGACCGGCCCCAGCGCGACCGAGGCCGGCAACGCGACGGCCCTGCGGGCCGAACCGAGCGGGCGCCCGCGGGCGTCCAGTTCAAACAGCGCCAGCGTGCCCGTGGGGAACCGATCGCGATGGGCCCGGTCGGCGATCAGCCGGAAGACGTTGTGACCGTCCGTGAGTTGCAGACCGACGGCCGCGTCCGCGTCGCCGGACAGATCGACCGTGGCGCTCAACGCGTAGTCCCGCACGCGGGCCGCCAACCGCGGGTCGGAGGTGCGGTTGTAGCCGTAGTCATCGGTGATCGGGGCGAACCGGCTGCGATCGGCCAGTTCCTCGACCGCGTTCCGCCACCGCGGATCGCGGGAGAACCGCCGCAGGCGAACGCGGTCGGCCTCCGTCAATACGCCGCGGCAGGAAAGCGTGTTCGTCCCCGGATCAAAGTCGAAAGACACCGGCGTCCGCGGCTTATCCCAAGAGAACCGACGCGGCGGCGGGTCGATCGTCACGGCGGTCTCGTGCACGCCCCCCGCGGCGAGTACGTGCTGGTATCTCAGTCTGGCCCAGTCGGTTTCGGTCTCTCCCTCCGCGGCGGCGGACGTCGTCTCGAACCGCACGCCGTCGGCGGGGGTTTCGCTCCGGGTCCAGCCTTCGCCGGCCCACCGCGGTTCGCGGTCGTCGTTCGGCTCTGCGGCCCCGTTCGCGATCTCCTGCGGGGCGAAGTTCGGATCGAACACCGGGATGCGGACGGCCCGCTGCGTCGCGAGCGGCTTGCGGCAGAGTTCCCCGTTCGCCCAGACGTCCCCGCCGGCGACCCGCACCGATTCGCCCGGCAAACCCACGACCCGCTTCACATACGCCTGTCGAGCGTCGTCGGGGTGACGAAACACGACCACCTCCCACCGCCGGGGGTGACGCCACGCGAAGGCGTGCTTCAAGACGAGCAACTGGTCGCCCTGCGTATCCGGGGCGGCGGTAACGTCGATCTCCGCCTGCCCGCAGTTCGGGCAATGGGCGAGCGTCGCCGGCTCCGTGCCTCCGTCTTCGTCGGCGGTGACCCGGCCGCCCCCTTTCCCGGCAGAAACCGAGCCGTCGAAGGTGACCCCGCGAGCGAACGTGAGCGCACAGGCTGGACAGACGACCCGTTTGTGATAGCCGAACAGCCCCGGGGCCATCGATCCGCTGCTGATGACGTACCCCTCGACCAGAAAGGCGTGGGCGACCATCACCGCGACCGCCAGCAGGGCAAGGGCGTCCGCCACGCTGCGGGTCGTCACCGCCCAACCACCACGCTGCCCCAGGCCGACGGTTCGCCGTCGCTGTCGCGGGACCGTGGACTGGTGCGTCGGCGGCGGCGGGGGCGGACCGGTCATCAGTTCCCAGTGTAGTTCGACGCCGGAACCGCGGGGAACCCGTCTCGTGAAACGCAGCGTCTCGGGACGCTGCGAGCGTCCGGGACGCTCGCAGCGTTTGAGCGGGCGAATCCGGTGTCGGTCGCTCAGCGACCACCTGTCCCGATCGGCATGCGATTCGCTGAACAACGCCCCCGTATCCCCCATCGCGCTTCACCACCTCCATCACCACCAATGGCTTCCACCGACCACGAATCGAAGACGACCACCGACCACGGGACCATCAAAAACTGGGCCGAGAGCCGTAAGGGCTACCCGGCGACCGTGGCGGACACAGAGAGCAAAGGCGGCGACCCCGGCATCTTGCGGATCGACTTCGAAGATCCCTCCGAGGAACAGCCGAACACCCCCGACAGCGGTTTGCACCGCATCACCTGGGACGAGTTCTTCGAGAAATTCGACGACGCCGGCGTCCAGTTCCTCTATCAGGAACACACCAGCGACGGCTCCGTCAGCCGCTTCTGCAAGTTCATCAGCGAGGACTGATACCAACGACGACTGAGCTTCCTCTCGGCGGCGGGTACCCTTTCGCGGCTCCCCCACTTCGCCGTCGCCGACAGGCGGCGCGCCCCGCTCACCGGCGTCCGCAATGCTGTCCGTCCCCGAGGCCCGCGCCGCGATCCTCGCCGCCCTCGCCCCGCGCCCCGCGACGCGCGTTCCGCTGGCGGAGGCCTGCGGTCGATGCCTGAGCGAACCGGCCGTCGCGACTGTCGACTCACCACCGTTCGCCAAGGCGAAGATGGACGGGTATGCGACGAACGCAGCCGAGTGTGGTTCTTCCCACGTGACGTTGACGGTGGTCGAGGAGATCCCCGCCGGCGCCGTGCCCACGCGATCCGTCGGTCCCGGCGAGTGCGCGAAGATCATGACCGGCGCCCCCCTCCCGGACGGCGCCGACGTGGTGATCCCGGTCGAATGCTCCGAGCGGATCGTCGATCGCGTGTCGCTTTCCCCGCCCCCGGCGGTCCGCCCCGGATCGTGCGTCATGGCCCGCGGAGCGGCGGTCCGCTGGGGTGAAACGCTCATCGCCGCGGGTGAACCGCTGACGCCCGCCGCGATCGGCTTGCTGGCGGAGCATGGCTTCGATCCGGTCGCCGTGACGCCGAAACTGCGGGTCGCCGTGCTGTCGACGGGGGATGAAGTCGTGCCCGCCAGCTTGCCCCCCGGCCCGGGACAGATTCGCGACGCCAACGGCCCGCTGCTGTGCGCCGCCATCGCCGCGGCGGGAGCGCTTCCT
Organism: Alienimonas chondri; assembly: GCF_013036045.1. Lineage (GTDB taxonomy): Bacteria > Planctomycetota > Planctomycetia > Planctomycetales > Planctomycetaceae > Alienimonas > Alienimonas chondri. The sequence continues at coordinate 17,345 of NZ_WTPX01000018.1, read as the reverse complement.
TTGCCCCTCGGCCTCGCCGGCGACGACCGGGACGCCCTCACGGCGAAGGTGCGAGACGGGTTGAACGCCGACGTCCTCCTCATCTCCGGCGGCGTCAGCATGGGCGACTACGACCTCGTCCCCGGCGTATTGGCCGACTGCGGCGTGCGTCGCGTGTTCCACAAGATCAACGTGAAGCCCGGCAAACCGCTGTGGTTCGGCGTGACGGAAAACGACCGCGGACCGACCGCCGTCTTCGGCCTGCCGGGCAATCCGGTGAGCTCCCTGACCGGCTTCGAACTGTTCGTCCGCCCCGCCCTCCGGCGGTTGGGGGGCTGGTCGGACTGCGAGCCGGCGCCGTTGTCCGCGACGCTGACGGAGGCGATCGCCAACCGCGGCGATCGCCCGCTGTACCGCCCGGTTCGGCTGACGGACGGCCCCGCGGGACTCTCCGCCGAACCGGTCCGCTGGGCCGGCTCCGGCGATCTGCGCGGCGCCGCGGACGCGAACGGGGCGGCGCTGATCCCCAGCGAATCGCAACTCGCGGCGGGCGATCGCGTCGACGCAATCCGCTGGGCGGGTTGCGGTTAGCTCGCTTCTCTCCGCCGGTTCGCCGTCGCCGCCAGGCGGCGCGCTGTTCGAGTCACCGCGGAGCGATTCAAAAACTTCCTCGCGCCCGGAGGATTTCTCTCAAGCCGCCTGCATCGGGCGACCGATGCCGTTCGCACCCGAACCGTCGCGCCCGGAGTTCCGGCGCGAAACGATCCCCAGGAGGGGGTTCGCGGTTCCCCGAGCCTTAGGTACGGACGCCCGCCTTGCCCCTCGCCGCCCGCTCTTCCGCTGCCTCGCGGTTCGCCCCCCGGTTTGCTCGCTTGGCCGCCGCGGCGTGCGTCGCCGCTCCGGCGTTCGCCGTTCCCACCCTGGCTCAGACGAACCCGGTCGGCGGGACGGTCGACACGGCCGTCGATGAGACGGACGAGGACTCGACCCTCAGCTTCCGCGAGGCGCTCGACGCCCTGCACCCCGGCGGGACCGGCGTGCGGTTCGACGTGCCGTTGTTCGCCGACCCGAACGTCACGCCCGTCATCGAATTGAACGGGGCGATTCCCGCGGGGCGCGAGGACGTGTTCGTGGATCTCGAACAGGGCGGTCGCGGGATCGAGTTGCTGGTGAAGCCGAACGGAAACGCACAGAGCGCCGCCGGACCGCACGCGCTCAATCCGACCTTCACCGGGTCCGGCACGATCGCGGTGGACCTCGGCAGCGGCTCCGCCGCGGAACTGACGCTCAACGGGCACAACGGCCATGGCCTCACGCGGGTGATCTCCGGCGTGGCGGTCGCGGGGACGGACACCGGCTTCGGCCGCGGACTGCACCTCGAAGCCGGCGCCGCCGGACGGCTGACCGGCGACAGCTACCTCGGCCAACTGACCGGCGACGGCACGCTGAACCTCGGCGCTCATCGGCTCGTCCTCGGCATCTTCCCCGCCAACCCGGGTCGGGGTTCCGCCGCGGACGGCCCCGGCTACAGCAGCGCGTTCGCCGGTTCGCTGGCCGGAACCGACACCGCCGGCCTCCTCAAGCTCGGCACGGGGACCGTCTCGCTGACCGGCGCCAGCACCTACGGCGGCGGCACCTCGATCCTTGCCGGGGTTTTGGAAGTCGGCTCCGCGGAGTCGCTGGGAACCGGCGACGTGCAGATCGGCAACGGGGCCGAATTGCGGTTGTTGGGCGTGCTGGACGATCGCCCCGGTCACGCCGCGGGACCGGCGTTTCTCCGCGAGATCAGCCTGATCGACGGCGGCGGGCGGATCGACCTGAACGGGCATGACCTGCTGCTGGGCGGTCGGGTCACCGGCGCCGGCGGGCTGTACGTCCACGGCGGAGCCGAACTGACCCTCGGCGTCGAGAATACCTTTCAGGGCGGCGTCGCCGTGGAAGACGCCACGCTGGTCGTGGCCGCCGCCGGCGCCTTGGGCGGCGGCGACGTGTACCTCAACGACGCCACGCTCCGCACCGCCCACACCAGCGGATCGCTGACCTACGCCGGGGGCGTCGCGATCGGCGAAGACGGCGGGACGATCGAAACGACGGGGGGCGCCTGGGTCATCAGCAAAGGCACGGCTGGCGGGGCGCTGACGAAAACCGGAGCCGGACAACTTTGGCTGGTCAGCGCCGGAACGCACTCCTCCACCACCGTGACCGGCGGCACGGTGGCCGCCGCCACCCTCTCCGCTCTCGGTTCCGGCACGCTGACCCTCGACGGGGGCGAGCTATTCGCCCCGCTGGCCTCCGGCGAGGACTCCGTGTTGGCGAACGCCGTCGCGCTGGGCGCCGGCGGCGGAACGATTCGCACCACCAGCCGCAACCTGACCCACGACGGCCGTCTCAGCGGGGCGGGACTGCTGACGAAAGCCGGGTCCGGCGTGCTGATCGTGCAGGGCACGAACGCGGCGACCGGCGGGTTCCTCGTCACCGGCGGCGCCCTGCGGGCGGACCGGCAGTCGGCGCTGGGGATCGGCCCGCTGACGCTGGCCGGCGGATCGTTCTTCACCGGCGGTCAGGTGACGCTCGGCGAGAACGGGTTCGCCGCCGCCGCGGCGGGCGGCGCTCTTCGAACCATCGACGCTGACGACCGCATCACGCTGGGCGGCGACGTCGATCTACAGGGGAATCTCGCGCTCAACGGCGGCGGGACGTTCGTCTTCGCTCCGGACGCCGCCACGTTCAACTCCGCCTCCGGCGTGGTCGCAACCGCGGCGAACGGCTCCACCGTGCGGGTGGACACCGTCGCCCCCTCGCTCGACCTCGCGGCCGACACCCGCCTGACCGGTCTCGGCGAAGTATTGGGCGACGTGACCACCGCCGGACGCATCGCCCCGGGCGCCGACGGCGTCGGCGGCCAAACGCTCGATGTGGCCGGCGACCTGACCCTGCGTTCCGGGAGCGAACTGGTCGTCGACCACACCCCCGGCGGCACGGATTCGCTGGTCGTCGGCGGCGCCGCGAACCTCTCCGGCGGAGCGGTGACGGTGAACGTCGGCGGGGGGAACGCGGCTCAACGGCGTGCCTTGGCCACGCAGATCGCTCAGCCCGGCTCCTCCATGGACCTGACCGTGCTGACCGCGGCCGGCGGCGTGACGGGCGGGCCGCGGGACGTGAACGTCTCCTCTTGGTCGCTGACCGGGACGGCGTCGACGGTCGCCGGCGGCGGCGGCGACGCCTTGGAAGTGCGGTTGAGCCGGGTCGCGAACGGGGCCGCGGTCTTCGCGAACGCCGAAGACGCCGCCGCGGCGGATGCATTGTTCACCCTTATGCCGAACGCCGAAGGCCCGGCGGCCGACCTGTTCGCCGCCGCCCTGCTCTCGGATGCCCAGGGCGCCCAGTCCGTGTTCAACGGCCTCACCGCGGCCCGCTCCGGCGGATTGGGGGGCGTCTCCCGGGCCGGCGCCGGCGCCGTGCGTCGCACTGCATTCCGCGCCCTGCGTCCCGGCAGCGCCGGCGGCGGGCTGTTCCGCGGCCAGAACGCCGACTCTCTCAGCGGGGCGAACGGCGGCGGGGCGAACGACGAGTTCGGCTTCGGCTCCTTCGCCCTCGCCACGGACATCGGGAACGAGGAGTCCGACGACGTCGACACGGGAGTCCGCAACGCCGACGCGGGAGACAGCGACTCCGATTCGGGAGTCAAACAGGCGTCGTTCACCCCCGGGGCCCGGGCCGCCCGGTCGCGCCGCGGGGGACGGGAACTGCCGTGGGGCGGGTTCGCGGAAGGCTACGTCGTCGGCGGCGAGGTCGGGTCCGGCGTCAGCGAAACCGAATACCTCAGCGGCGGGGCAGTGTTCGGCTTCGATCGACTGGTCGCCCCGGGAGCGAAGATCGGCGTGCTGTTCGGCGTCGGCGGGACTGGCGCGGAGAACGACGGCGGCGCCGAGAAATTCGAAGCGGACGTCGATAGCTGGCAGATCGGCCTGTACGGCACCAAAACCGCCGGCCGCTGGCACGGGGCGGCGGCGGCGGTCTATGGCGGCGACAGCTACGAGACGACCCGCTCCGTGACGGCCGGCGGGCAACGGTTCACGGCGAACGGCGACACGGACGGCTCCACAGTGACCCTCGCCGCGGAAACCGGTTATCTCCTGCCGATCGAATGGATGGACCTGCAACCGCTGGCCGGCATCCAGTACGTCCACTCCGCCCGCGACGGCTACACCGAGACCGGACTGGGCGCCGCGGACCTGCAGTACGGCGACGCCAGCGGCGACAGCCTGCGGCTGCAACTGGGCGCCCGGGCCGCGAAGACGCTGGGCGACGTCGGTAGTTTCGCCGTCATCCCCGAGCTGCGGGCCTGGTGGTTCGGCGAGGTGTCCGGCTCCGACAGCGCCGCCCCGGTGCGGTTCGCCGCGGCCCCGACCCTGCCGGCGTTCTCCACCGTGGGCGACGACCCCGCCAACCAGTGGGTGCTGGGCGGCGGTTTGACCGGGCTGCTGGGCCGGCACGTCCGACTCTACGCCCACTACGACCTGCTGCTGGGCGAGGACTCCCTCAGCCACGCCGGCACCGGCGGCGCCGAACTGCGGTGGTGAGCCGGTCCGCGGCCTGATTCCCAGAGGCCCGATTTTCAGAGGATTAGAGGCGACCGGGGCCTCCCCGGCCCGGTCGTGAGGGCCGGGACGGATCGGAGAACTCTTTGCAGTGAGAGCGCCGATAGCGTAGAATAGTGCGTTCCGGGTTTGCGGCGGTCTGCGGCTCCTCCCTTGGGAATAGAGCCTCGGCTTCCGCCCCCCGCGGCGAGTTTCGGTCCATGTCATCCCGACATGCCGGACGGCCCGCCCGGACCGACGATCCGTCCTCGGGTCTCCCGCCCTATAATATGCCCACCCTCGTTCCGAATCGCCCCGCCGGGGCGGCCGTCGCACTCGCCTGTGCCCTGCTGGCGCTGAGCGCCCCCCCTCTTTCGCTCGCTGCCGAGTCGCCCGAATCTCGTGATAAGGCCCGCATCCAGCGGGGGGCGGAACTGTTCGCCAACGTCTGTGCGGACTGCCACGGGGAGCACGGCGAAGGCGTCGACTTTCTCTACGAGAGCCCGCTGCACGGGGATCTGTCCGTCGGTCAGTTGGGGGACCTGATCGCCCGCACGATGCCGGAAGACGATCCCAGCTCGGTCGTCGGGGAGGACGCCGCCGCCGTCGCCGCGTTCGCCTACGACGCCTTCTATTCCCGCGTCGCGCAGATTCGCAACGCTCCCCCGCGGGTCGAACTGTCCCGGCTGACGGAGAATCAGTATCGCACCTCCGTGGCGGACCTCGCCGCGGCGTTCGTCGGGACGCGCAGCCCGGATGAACAGCGGGGCCTGAACGCCGAATACCGCCGCCGCGGCGGGCCGTGGGACAAGCGATTGGCCTTCAAACGGGTCGATTCGTCCATCGATCTGAACCTCGGTCAAGAGGTGCCCAAACCGAACGATGGGGACCAAACCGGCCCCGCGGTCGACAAGCTGAATGAAGACGGCTTCGAGATCACTTGGGACGGCGCCCTGCTGCCCCCGGTCACGGGCGAATACAAGTTTATCGTGGAGGGCTCCAACGCGGTTTCGTTCGATTTGAACGGCGTCACGCTGGTCGAAACGAAGGTCCGCAGCGGCGATCAAACCCGCTACGAGGCGTCGGCGTTTCTGCTGGCCGGTCGACCGACGCCGATCCGGGTGCGGATGGAGAAGCGGCTGGGCAAAAGCTTCGACAAAGACCCGCGGACGTACGACTTCGTCAGTCGGTTGTCCTGGGTCGTGCCGCACCGGGCGGAAGCCGTCATCCCGGAGCGTCACCTGCTGCCCGGCGGAACCCCGCGGACGCTGCTGGTCTCCGCGCCGTTCCCCCCGGACGATCGCAGCGTCGGTTACGAACGCGGTTCCGCGGTCAGCGCGGCGTGGGATGAAGCGACCACCGAGGCGGCGTTTGAAGTCGCGGACTCCCTGTTGGAAACGGACGAAGCAGTCCGCACCTTCCTGAAGATCAACGACAAGGACGCCCCCGAGAAGCAGACCGAAAAGGCTCGCGAATTCTGCACGAAGTGGGCCGAGCGCGCCTTCCGCCGCCCGCTGACCGACGAGCAACGCGCCGCCTACGTCGACGCTCACTTCGCCGACGGTCGCCCCTGGCGGGACGCCGTGAAGCGGTGTGTGTTGATGACGCTGAAAAGCCCGCACTTCCTCTACCCGAACCTGCACGCCGCGATCGCCGCGGCCCAGGGCGATCAGCCGGACGGCTACGACCGGGCGGCCGCGTTGGCGCTGGCCATGTGGGACGGTCTTCCGGACGACGCGCTGCGGAACGCCGCGGCGAAGGGTCAACTGGATCAGCCGGAGCAGGTCGCTCAGCAGGCGGACCGGATGAGTAAGGACCATCGCGCGACGGTCAAACTGACCGAGTTCTTCGCCGACTGGTTGATCCCGGAAGGGGCCGAGGGCATGGCCAAGGACGAAACGCTGTACCCCGGCTTCGACGCCGCGGCCGTGGGCGACCTGCGGACCAGCCTGGAACTGACGATCGCCGAAGGTCTCGCGGGGGATTCCGCGGACTTCAAGGCGCTGTGGAACGCGGACCACCTGTACCTCAACGCCCGTTTGGCGGAGTTGTACAAGGACGACCTCGTCGATCCGCAGGCGGCGTTGGGCGAGGGGGCGCCGCAGGACGGCACGTTCGTCAAACTCGCCGTGAAGCCCGGTCGCCGGGCCGGACTGCTGACGCATCCGCTGCTGATGGCCGGCTACGCCCACCACCGGGTGACCAGCCCGATCCATCGCGGCGTGTTCGTCGCGCGGAAGCTGCTGGGCCGCAACCTCAAGCCGCCCAAGGAAGCGTTCAGCCCGCTGCCGGAGGATTTCGGCGAAGGCCTGACCACCCGCGAACGGGTCGCCCATCAGACCGGCGACGTGGCCTGCTCGGCCTGTCACGACATGATCAACCCGCTCGGATTCAGTCTGGAGCAGTTCGATGCGATCGGCCGGTTCCGGACTCAGGAGCGGCTCGCGACGAAGACCGCCGACGGCGCCGAGGTGAAGCCGGTGGACCCGACTGGCGTCTATCCGACGCCGGACGGAACCGAGGTGAAGCTCGGCGGCGCCGCCGACCTGAGCCGGTACATCGTGGAAAGTTCCGAAGCCCGCACGGCGTTCGTGGAGCGGTTGTTCCATCACGCGGTCAAGCAGCCCGCCGCCGCCTATGGAATGAACACCCGCGAGACCCTCGCCGAACAGTTCGAGGAGAACGGCACGGATATGCGAGCGGCCTTCGCCGCCGCCGCGACCGTCGCCGCCCTCGGTCCGCCGATCGAACCCGCCGAGACCGCCCGCACCGCTGCCGCGGATGGAACCGGCAAGAACTGATCGCTCCGTCCCGGATCGCCCCGCACGTCCCGTATCCACCCTTATCCGCCGTTCACCATGCCTCGTTCGACTCCCTCGCCGTATCGTCTCGCCCGCCGGGACTTTCTGACGACGCTCGGTCTGTCGGCCGCCGCGGCTCCGTTCGTGCTGAACCTGCCGAGCCTCGGGTTCGGCCGCGCGTTCGCCAGCGAGGCCGGTCGCTCTGAACGCCCCGCCCCGCAGCGGCTGGTGGTGATCTTCAGCCCCAACGGCGTGATCCCCAAGACGTTCTGGCCGGACGTGCTGGACGCGAACGCGAAGAAGTACTCGGAAACGTCCGACTTCGAACTGACCGGCTCCCTCGCCCCGCTGGCGCCGTTCAAGGATCAGACGCTGCTGCTCCGCGGCGTCGACAACAAGATGCAGGGCGACGGCGACCGCCACATGCGCGGCATCGGCTGCCTGCTGACCGGCAAGATCCTGCTGCCCGGCAACATTCAGGGCGGCAGCGACACCCCCGCCGGTTGGAGCAGCGGCATCTCCGTCGATCAGGAGATCCGCAATCACCTGCAAGCCAGCGCAGCCACGGAGACGCGGTTCGGCTCGCTGGAGTTCGGCGTGATGGTCCCCGACCGCGCCGATACCTGGACCCGCATGGTCTACGCCGGTTCCAACAAGCCGATCGCGCCGATCGACGATCCCCGGCGGATGTTCAAGAAGCTGTACGGCCGGGCGCGGGACAATGCGGTGATGGCCACCGTGCTGGACGACGTGCGGGCCGACCTGGCCAAGGTGAAGGGCCTCGTGGCCGCCGAGGACCGGGCGATTCTGGAACAGCACGAATCGTTCGTGCGGGATATGGAGCGTCAGTTGGCGAAGACTGCCCCGGTCGGCAAGCCGGACGGCGGAGCCGACGACGCGGAGCACCTCGGCCACGCCCTGCCGGAGCCGGACCCGGCGCTGGAGCTGCTGAACGACCGCATCCCGGAGATCGCCGCCGCCCAGCAGGACCTGCTGATCGACGCCTTCAAACGGGACGCCTGCCGCGTCGCCTCGGTGCAGTACACCAACAGCGTCGGCGGGGCGAAGATGCGGTGGTTGGGGATCGACGAGAGCCACCACACGCTCTCCCACGAGCCGGACGGCAACGAGGACGCCTCCGAGAAGCTCACCCGCATCAACGCCTGGTACGCGGAGCAGGTCGCCGGACTCTGCAAGCAACTCGCGGAGACGCCCGAACCCGGCCATTCCGGTTCGATGCTGGACCACACCACGGTGGTCTGGACGAACGAAATGGGCACGGGGAACTCGCACAGCCTGAACGACATCCCCTGGGTGCTGGTCGGCGGCGGGCTGGGCTTCAAGACCGGCCGGGCGTTGCACATGGGCAACGTGCCGCACAACCGCTTGCTGCTGAGCCTCGCCAAGCCGTTCGGCGTGGACCGCAGCACGTTCGGTCAGGAAGACCTGAGCGAAGGCGGCGTGCTGAGCGGCCTCACCGCGTAACCGGCGGCGTCACCGCTGGCGTCATCGCCGGCGGGAGGTTCTGATGAGTCCGACGAGCGAGCGGTTGCCGACGGCGGCGCACGCGAACCGTCGGGATCGGCGCGATCGGCAACCTCCCCCGCGGCGACGCAGCGTCGGCGGCGATCAGCAAAGCAAATCCGACCCGCCTGCCCACGGTAGGCGATAGTCGGGTTACGATTGAGCTTTCGCCCCGCACTGCCCGACGAGTGTCCGTCTCCCCCAGCCCCGCCGCCTCGCTGGCTCCGGCCAGCTCTACCCCGACCCGGGCCGTGCCTGGAGGCCGGTGCGACACGGATTCTGAGCACGACGGCGAAGGCCGCGTCTCGAACGATTCGTTTGAGCCGCTCGGCAGCGCCGTGCTGGATCGGCTGACCCGCACCGCCGCCCGCATGTTCGGGCTGGAGACGGCCCTGCTCTCGACGTTTCAGAACGGACGTCAGCGGATCGTGAGCGCGGCCGGCGTGCCCTCCGGGGGAGACCTCGACGCTCAGGACGGAATCTGCGTCCAGTGCGCGACCCTCGGCGAAGTGCTCGCGGTGGACGACGTGCCGAATCACCCGGTCTTCGGCCAGTTGGCGGGGCCGGCCGCGTTCGGAGTGCGTAGCTACATCGGGGTGCCCGTCGCCCTGCCGGGAACTGCCGAGAAAGCGGCCCTGTGCGTACTGAGCATGTCGCCCCGGACGTGGACGGAGGAGGACCGGGCGGCTATCGCGGATCTTGCGGAAGTCGCCGCGGGCGTGATTCGGTCCGACCGATTGACCATCGCCCACGCCGCCGCCGAATCCCGCGCCCGTGCCAGCGAGGAACGCTTCCGCGACATCGCCGAGAGCGCCGGCGAGTACCTCTGGGAGGTCGATGCGGACGCCCGGTTCTCGTTTCTCACCGATCCGGCCGAGGACGTCTTCGGCCTGCCGGTGCAGGCGATCCTCGGATCGAGGCCGTGGGAACTCTATGAAAACTGTGACGAAGCGGACCGCGTGCGAGCGTGGTTCGACGACGTCCGTGCGAAGCGGAGTCGGTTCCGCAACCTGATCCGCCGCAGCGTCCGGCCGGACGGGCAGGAGCACTGGGTGCGGCTGAGCGGTTCCCCGATCCTGAGCGACGACGGAGAATTGCTCGGCTATCGCGGGACCGGTCTGGACGTCACCGTCGAGAAACGCGCGGAGCAGGCCGCCGCCCGAGCGGACGCGCAACGTCAGTGGGCGGAGGCCGCCGCCGAAAGCGCCCGCCGCGATCGACACGATCTGCTGGAACGGTTCATCACGCAGGCGCCGGCGGCGGTGGCGATGTTCGACCGGCGAATGCGGTACATCACCCACAGCCAAGCGTGGGTGGAACTGCACAACATGCCGCCCGGCACCGACTGGGTGGGGCAGAACTGCTACGAAGCGTTTCCCGCCCAGCCCGCCCGCTGGCGGGAGGTTCACGAGGCCGCTTTGAACGGGGAGACCCGTCGCGGCATCGCCGACGCGTTCACCCGAGCCGACGGCGCCCCGGGGTGGCTGGACTGGCTGGTCCAACCGTGGACCGACGACGACGGGAACGTCGGCGGCATCCTCATCTTGTCGACCGACGTCACCGACCGGCAGTGCAACCTCAGCCGCCTGCAAAGCGCCGTGGCCGCCGCGGACCTCGGCACCTGGTTGTGGGATCTGCGCACCGGCGTCCTGCTGGCCGACGGCGGTCTGCGAAAGTTCTTCGGCTTCCCCCCGGAGGCGGAAACGGTCGGGATCGCCCCGGATCGACTCTACGACCCGATCCACGCCGACGATCAAAGCCGCGTCGCCGCGGCCGTTCATCGGGCCTACGAAACCGGAGAGTTCGACACGGAGTTCCGCGTCCAACCTCCGGACGGGAAGCTGTACTGGCTCGCCGCCCGCGGCAAGGTCTCCCGCGACGAAGCGGACGACCCGGTCAGCTTCCACGGCGCCGTCGTCGATATCACCGATCGCAAACAGGCCGAGGAGGATCTGCGCAACGCCAAGGCGGAGGCGGAAGCCTCCGATCGCGCGAAAAGCGAATTCGTCGCGAACATGAGCCATGAACTCCGGACCCCGCTGACCGCCATTCTGGGGTTCTCGGACCTCAGCGCCGAGGCCGTCGAAGCGGCGGTCGGCGGGGACGATCGGACGGTCCGCGAGGCCCGTGACGAAATCGTCAGCCACGCCCGCACGATCCGGCGGAACGGAGAGCACCTGCTGCGGCTCATCAATGACGTGCTGGACCTGGCCAAGATCGAGGCCGGCAAGTTGGTCGTCGATCGCATGCCCTTCCCCGTCAGGCACTTGGCGGAGGAAGCGGCCACGCTGATACGTCCCAAAGCCGAAGCCGGCGGATTGACGCTGGAGGTGCAGGTCGCCGCGGAACTTCAGAACCGGACCGTGCTGGGCGACCCGACCCGCGTGCGGCAGGTGCTGTTGAACCTGTTGGGCAACGCCGTGAAGTTCACCAGTCGGGCCGGGGCGACGGAAGGCGGGGGGCCGACCCTGAGCGAGGCGGCGCACGGCGTCGCACATGGGGCGACGGGCGGGGGAACCGTGACGCTCTCGGTGAACCCGGTTCTCGGCTTCGGCGGCGGATTCGCGGGCGGACTGACCGCGGGCGGCGCCGGCGGACCTTACGACTGGCTGGAATACGTCGTCTCCGATACCGGCTGCGGCATCCCTTCGGAACAGTTGGAGCGCCTGTTCGATCCGTTCGAGCAGGCCGACGCGAGTACGACGCGGCAGTACGGCGGAACCGGGCTGGGCCTGTCGATCTCCCGTCGGCTGGCGGAACGCATGGGCGGCACGCTCACGGCGGAGAGCGCCCCCGGGATCGGCAGCCAGTTCCGTCTCCGCGTGCCGGCGCCGGCCTGCCAGCCGAACGACTCGGCGGCGTCCGTCATTCCGAACTTCCCCCCGCGTCCGCTGGCCACGAGGCCGATCGCCGTGGATCAGGTCGCCTTCGACGCCGCGGCGGACCCTAAGCCGTTGGTCGGACGTCGGGTGCTGTTGGCGGAGGATATGATGGACAGTCGCCGCTTGATCACCTTCCTCCTGACCAAGGCGGGAGCCGACGTCGAAGCGGTCGCCAACGGCCGCGACGCCGTCGACGCCGTCCTCCCCCGCGTCGACAGCGAGGGAAATGCATCGCGGGAGCACAGCCCGGAGATGGGCTTCGACGTGATTCTGATGGATATGCAGATGCCCGTGCTGGACGGATACGGCGCCTCGCGGGAACTCCGCAGTCGCGGATATCGCGGACCGATCGTGGCGCTGACCGCCCACGCGATGGAGGGCGACGCGGCGGACTGCCTCGCCGCCGGCTGCGATGCCTACGCCACGAAGCCGATCAATCAGGAGAAGCTGGTGACCTGCGTCCTGCGGGCCGTCGCGGGGCGTCTCGATTCAAAGCAGTTCACCCGAGCCGACTGCCCGGACGCCGCGCTGGAACCGGCGCCGCTGTAGGCGTCCGGCCGCGGTGCGCCGCCGTGTTTACTTGAACCGCAGATCCGCGGGGACGGGGAGGTCGTCCAGCGATCCCAGTCCGAACAGATCAAGGAAGCGGTCGGTCGTGGAAAACGTCGGCTCGGGCTTCGCCGGGGGCGGGGCTTCCTCATCGCCTGCTTCACGGGCGACAGTGAGATTCTCCACGGGTTTGTCGATCCGCAGCACGCCGAGCCGCACGAGTCGCCGCAGCGCCCCGCCGCTGGGTCGGTCGCGTGTGCGGTCGACGTCCGCCGCGGTGATCGGCTGCCGATAGGCGACGACCGACAGCGTCTCCAACACGTCCGGCGGCAGCGTGACCTCCCGCGGTCCCAGCCCGTACAGGCGCCGCCGCAGCGATTCGTACTCCGGCAGCAGTTTCAGCACGTAGCCGTCGTCGGTGGAACGCGCCCGGTAGGGACGGCCCTCCGCTTCGTAGCGCCGATTTAGCTCTCCAACAGCGCCGGCGAGGTCCGCGTCGGTGAAGGTGCCCCGCAGCAGTTTGCCGGCCCGTTCGGCGGTCAGCCCCGCCCCGCCGACGAACAGCGCCGCCTCCACGACCTCCCGCGGCCGGACCCGCACCGGCGGGACGGTCGGCGTGGGCACGGCCCCCGCGATCGCCGGGCCGCCGTCTGCCGGGCCGCCGTCCCCCGGGGATTCGTCACCCTTCGGTTCGGCCGGTTTGCGGGGGTCCGGGGCGAGCGTCGGTTCCGCCGCATCCACCACCGCCAAGGCCCGGCGATAGGCCGTTTCGAGATCCTCCCCGTCGCCGAACGACAGCGTGTCGTCGTCCCCGTTCTCGGAGTCCCCGTTCTCGGAGTCCCCGTTCTCGGAGTCCCCGTTCTCGGAGTCCCCGATCTCCGAGTCGAACCCCTCGTCGCTCCCGCCGGGGGGAAACGGCAGCAGATGCGGCGCGTCGGCGGGGTCGCCGGTCAAGCCGCCGGTCGGGGGGCCGGTCGATTCGGCGTCGGTGACCGGGTCGTCGGCCAAGGGAGCGTCGCGGGGAGCGAAGGGAGAGGAGCAGCCGCCGGGGATGTACTCCGCGACCCCGTCCGAGGGGAACCCGGTCGCCCGTGGATCGGTCGCGCGTCGATCGGTGGTGAGCCGGCCGGGTGCGAGTCGCCGGTCGCGGGCGGGGCGGCGGGGGTTAGGATACGGCGTCGCCCGTTCCCGCCCCTCTCCCCGTCGCCGGGAGTTTCCGTTGGCGCTCCCCTACGAAGCTCGCGAGAACTACGCCCGGATGCTGCACGCCGCGGCGCTGGAGAGCGGCTACGACGCCAAACTGGACGACGGCGACCCGGACTACGTCAACGTGCGGCTGGGCGGCGGCGGCACCTTTTGGGAAGGCGTGGTCTACTTCCACGACTACGTCGACATGTTGCTGAAAGACTCGGTCAGCGGGCTGCTCGTGCCCAAGGCGATGCGCTACAGCCACCCGGAGTTGCACGAAGATATGCACGGCTTCCTGCGAACGGAGTTCCCCCGGTTCCTCCCCCCCGAGGCGTGGGGCGACTGAACAGGGATGCGGCGGGGGCGTGACCCGGCCGCCCTTGTCGGCATTGCGACGCGCGAGTTATGCCGTGACGATCCCGCCCCCCGCTCCCCCGCGAGTCGCTCCGTGTACCACTCCCTTCACGCCGGCCGAGGAATCGCCGCCGCGGGGGTGGTGCTGTTTCACCTCGGGGGCATCTGCTGGGGCCGACAGTACTTCGGCACGGACTGGACGCTCGCCGCGACCGCGCCGGGCGCCGCGGGGGTCGAATTCTTCTTCGTGCTGAGCGGGTTCGTCATCGCGACCGCCCACGCGAAAGACCTCGCCGCCGCGGGCGGCACTGGGCGGGCCTCGTTCCGTGATCGCCTCAGCAAGACCTGGCTGTTCGCCCGGCGGCGGGTGGTTCGGGTACACGTCCCGTACGTCGCGCTGTTCGCCGCGTTCGCGATTCCGGCCCTGATCTTCGCCACCCTGCGGCCCGGTTCCATGCCGGAGCAAACCGCCCCGACCGATCCGCTGAAGCTCGTCGCCGCCGCGACGCTGCTGCCCCTCGATCACGATTGGGTCGGCGGGTCCGTGGGGCGAGCGGCGCCGGTGCTGGGCGTCGCCTGGACGCTGCAATACGAAGTGCTGTTCTACGCCGCGTTCGCCCTCGTCCTGCTGGATCGCCGGCTGATGTGGCCGCTGATCGCGGGGATGCTGGGCCTCTGGGCCGCGGAGCGAAGCGGCGTGGCGCTGGACTACCCGTTGGACTTCTGCGCGACCCCCTACCCGCCGCTGTTCGCCGCCGGCGCCGGCGTGGCCTGGGTCCGGCGCAAAATCACCGACCGCACGGGCGTGAAGTGGGCGGTCGGACTGCTGACGCTCGGCACGATCGGCCTCGTGATGGTCTCCGTCGAATCGATTCTCGCCGGCGGCCTGAAGCGGGGCGGGCCGTTCGGCTACTGGGAAGTGTGGATCCGCGGCGTCGCGTTCTCCGTGCTGGCGCTTGGGTTGGTGCTCTGCGAGGACCGCGGGTGGAAGATCGGCCGCTCCCGCGTCACCCGCTGGTTCGGGGACGTCAGCTATGCGTGGTACCTCGTGCACCAGGCGCTGTTCAGCATCATCTTCAAGGTCGGCGCGGCGCTCGGTCTGATGGCCTACGGACTCACGTCGATGTTGCCGCTGGCGGCGTTCGCCCTCGCCGTCAGCCTCGCCGCGGCCGCGCTGTTCCATCACTACTACGAGAAGCCCGCGGTCGCCTGGTGCCGCAAGCGGTTCCTGCCCCCGAGATCGAAGCCCGTCACGGCGGAGGGCCTCCGCGTGCATGGGTTGGAAAGTTCCGTCCGCCCGCAAGGCGTTTCATCCGAGCCGTCCGGGCCGCAAGCGATCGACTCGAAACCGATCGCGGACCAAGCCACCTCCCGCGTGGATACCGACCCGTCCGACGCCCGCGCTGCCGCCTGATCGGCTGGAGCAGTCCGCGTTGAGTCGTAGCGGCGGCATCCTGCCGCCGTCCGCGAGCGCAGCGAGCGGGGTTCGCCGGGACAGCCACGTTGAGAGCCGGCGGCTGGAAGCCGCCGCTACGACAAGCTCCGGTCGGCTCGAATTATCGCCCCCGCGGCGGCTGACTGCACAGGGTCTCGAAGGTCGCCAGGATGCGGGAGCGTTCCTCGTCGGTGGGCGGGAGGAACACCCGATGCGGGCCGCCCGCGGAAGGGGCGAAAGTCGTGCGGCCGTCGGCTTCGACCGTCACCCGCCCGAGTTCGCTGAAGTGGAAATAGCCGCGGTCGGGCCGCACCGCGAGCAACGCCGCCGTGAGATCCCACGTCGGCCGAGCGTGCGGCGTGGGCTTGTACAGTTGGTAGCTCTCCGGCAGCGGATGGGCGGCGGCGTACCGGTAGTCGCGGTCGATGCTCTCCGGCGGGTATGGCAGGGCGACGCCGATCTTGAAGCCGCTCCAATCAATCGGCGTGGGCCAGTCGTTCGCCAGTTTGGCGGCCGCATCGCGGTCCTCGCGGACGTTGTACTCCGGCCCGCCGCCGCCGAAATCGCCGGCCATGATGGCCAACCGGGCGACCTTCTGCGCCGCCAGGTCCCGGCCGGACAGCGGGCTGATCGCGTCCGGCGGACTGTCGAGCAAGCGGGCGAGGTTCGTGCTGAAGCCGACCTGCACCACCTCGACCGTACCGTCCGCCGCGTCGGCTAACGCCCGCCGCAACACCGTGACGGCGTCCGGGACGTTCGCCGGATCGTGCGACAGATCGTGGGGGAAGCGGAGCGAGCCGTCCGCGTTCGTCGCGTTCGCCAACTTCAGGAAGCGTCCCTCCGCCGGCGTCGGGCCGTTCAGAACGCCGTCGATCGAAACCGCCCCCACCGGGATGTCCGGTCGTCCGTAAAACGTGTTGATCGCATCCGCCAACGGGGCGGCCAGCGGGTGCGCTTTGGTGCAGGTGACGGCCAGTAGTTCGCACTCGCCCCGGTCTGCCAGGGCGTGCAGCATGCCCATCGCCAGCGCATCGTCGACGTCGTTGCCGAGGTCCGTATCGAAGATCACCGGCGTCGGAGCGACCGTCATCGAGGCTGGCTCCGCCGGATCAGCCGCGACGAGCAGGGCGAGGGCCATCGCGAGGTGCGTCATCCGGCTTTTTTGATCGAATCGAAGGAGGGATCGGACGCCGCCCCGGGGGCGTCCTCGGACGCCGAGAGCAGCTTGGGGTCCGGTTCGCGGTGCTTCGGACGGAAATACTTCCGGCTCTCCAGCACGCACACGCGACGCGGCGCCAACCGGACGGCGAACGTCTGGAGCTTCTCCTTGAAGCCGATCACCGCGACCGGCTTCTTCTTCTCCATCGCCCGCAGGCTGCGGCGGACGACCGTCTCCGGGTCCAGCGCCCGGCGCTTCTGCAACCAGCCTTGGACGCCGGCGACGTCGAAGAACTCCGTCCGCGTCGGCCCCGGGCAACAGGCGGTGACCGTCACGTCGCGATCGCGGGTCTCGGCCCACAGCGCCTCGCTGAAGTGCAGCACATAGGCTTTGCTCGCCGCGTAGGCGCCCATGTAGGCGACCGGCGTGAACGCGGCGACGCTGGCGACGTTCAGCACCGCCCCGTGCCCGCGGGCCAGCATCGGCGGGAGGAACCGGTACGTCAGATCGGTCAACGCCCGCACGTTCAGATCGATCATCGCCAGCACGTCGGCCCGATCGGTGCGGGGCACGTCCTCAGCGACGGCGAACCCCGCGTTGTTCACCAGCAGTTCGACGCCGTGCCCGTCCTCCGCGGCGGCGTCCGCGACGCGTTCCACCTCGCCGGGTTTCGTCAGATCCGCGGCGATGATCTCGCACTTGGTGCGGTGCTTGGCGTCCAGCTCCGCGGCGAGATCCCGCAATCGGCCTTCCCGGCGGGCGACCAGCACGAGGTGCATACCGCGCGCCGCCAGCGTCCGCGCGTACGCGGCGCCCAGACCGCTACTGGCCCCGGTGACGAGAGCGCGGCGATCGGCGTAGTCGTCCAGCAAGGGGCGGGCGGGGGGATAGGCG
>NZ_WTPX01000179.1 GCF_013036045.1 Alienimonas chondri | reverse complement strand
TCCCCCCACCCTCCCTCGACCGCATGGACATCGCGACCGCTGCCGGACTGTTCCTCGGGGCTGCGCTGCTGCTGATCTCCATCCTGATCGCTCCCGGGTCGAGCCTCGCCGCGTTCGTGGACGTTCCCAGCGGGCTGGTCGTGGTCGGCGGAGCGATCGCGGCGTGCGGCATCGCCTTCCCCCTCGGCACGCTGCTGAAGACGCCGAAGGTCACGATGAAGTTGTTCTTCCCGAAAGTCCCCGAATTGAAGCCGACGATCGAACAGCTCGTCCGCTTCGCGGAGGTCGCTCGTCGGGACGGGATTCTCGCGTTGGAGAACAATATTGAGGAGGTGGACGACCCATTTATCAAAATGGGCATTCAGATGGCCGTGGACGGTACGGACGGCGAATTGATCGAAGCGGTGTTGCGTGGGGAGATTCAGGCGGTCTCGTCGCGGCACAAAACCGGTAAAGGATTGATGGAGACGTTGGGACGCTATGCGCCGGCGTTCGGAATGATCGGTACGTTGATGGGGCTGATCATCATGCTGGGGAATATGGACGACCCGGAAGCGATCGGCCCGGGTATGGCGGTCGCGTTGATTACGACGTTATACGGCGCCATCGTCAGCAACCTGTTCTGCCTGCCGTTCGCGGACAAACTGGGGTTCTACAGCAAGCGGGAGATGGAAGTTCGCGAGATCGTCGTTCGCGGGGTGCTGAGCATTCAGGAAGGCGACAACCCTCGCGTGCTTGAACAAAAGCTGACCACGATGCTTCCCGCCGCGGAGCGGGCGCTTGCGCTTTGATCGCGAGCTTCGGTTCGCTGATTCGCCGGAATAAAAACAGGGCTCTCAATTATGGAAGGCGACGACGACGCTCCGCCCGGCGTGCCGGAATGGGTGGTGACCTACGGCGATATGATGAGCCTGCTGCTGACCTTTTTTATCATGCTGGTGAGCATGAGCGAGCTTAAGGAGGAAGGCAAAGTTCGGGCGATTTTAGAAGTCTTTCAGCAGCGCTTCGGCCCGACCGAATCGCTGGCGGCCGCGCCGGGGTCCTCCCCGATGGATCGGAACGATCAGAAAACGGCGACCGCGTCCGGCCGGCAGCGTCAGTCCGGGACCAGCCGAGAGACGGCAGACGGTCGCGATCAAGTCGGCGCCTTCGACGGCGCCGCAGAGTCGCCGCTGGATCGAGCACCCGCGCTGGCCGGACCGGCGGCGTTCGGCCGATTCGAGGCGCAGCTCGGTTCGGGAATGAAGCGGACGCTCGATGCGCTCGCGAAGGCCGTGGCGCGAGCCGGCGGGGAGGTGATCGTGCGTGGACATGCCTCGCCCGAGCCGCCCCCGGCGGACTCGCCGTTCCCGGACGCGTGGGCGTTGTCCCGGGCGAGAGCGGAATCGGTCGCGGAGGCGCTGGCTGAACGGGGAATCGCTCGGAGTCGACTGCGCATTGAAGCGGCCGGCTCCACCGAGCCGCCCGCCCTCGCCGCCCGGGCGGCGTTCGGCGGCGCCGTCCGCGACTGGGATCGTGTTGACGTGTTTGTGGGAGAGAACTAGCGTCCGCGAGTCCGCCGCATGATGCGGCGGGGCCGACTGCCGCGCGAGGTCGTTTCGACGCCCGCGACGCCGCACGGCTCATGTTGCACGCCCCGGTCGGGAGGACCGCATGGCGGACGCCCCCGCCGAACCTGAAGCCGACGCCGACGCCGCGAAGAAGCCGCCCAGCAAACTGGGCGGGGTCGCGAAGATCGCCGGCCTCGTGCTGACCGTCATGCTGGTCGAAGCCGGCGTGCTGTACGTCCTGCTGGCTCCGACCGAGGCCGTCGCGACCGAGGAACTGCCCGACGCGAACACCGAAGAGTTGGCGGAGGTGGAGATCGATACCTTCTCCACCACAAACGCCAGGGCGATCCCCGGCCGTCTGGTTCACCTGACGTTTCGCCTCACCGCGATCGTCCCGTCGGACCGATCCGGCGACGTGGGAGAATCGGTCAGCGGCAGCTTCAAAGCGAGAATCCGCCAAGCCGTGATGGAAGTCGCGCGAGCCGCGACGAGCGACGACTTGGACGACCCCCGCTTGCGGGGGTTCAAAGGCGATCTGGCCGATGCCGTGAACACGGTGCTGCGGGAGGACGTCGTCCGCACCGCGGTGGTCAGCGAGTTCAAAGCCCTCGAACAATAGACGCCGGTCTTCGCGACCGGGCGACGCCTCCTTGGCAGCCTCCGACGCTTCCCCCGCCGATGCCGATCCGGTCGAAGATACGGCCGACGCCCCGGCGCCGCGCGCCGGCGAGACGGGGGAAACGCTGCCTTCGGACGACATCGAGGCGCTTCTCGCCGCCGCCGCCGCCGGTTCCGTCGAGATGCCGCCGGAGGACGACGAAGGAACCGTCCCCGATCCGATCGACGGAAGCGTCCGACCAGCCGCCGAGGCGGCGGAGTCGCCGCTCGTCGGTCAAGCGGCCGGTGGAGGGTCGCCCGACGAGCCGATCGAACCGCACGATACCGCGCACGGACAGCCCGGCCCGGCCACGTCGATCCCGGTCGGCGGCCAGGTCGAAAAACTCCTTGAAGAGGTCGAGGCGGAGGTTCGCCGCGGCCGTCGGCCGGTACTCGCCGCCGGGGAGAACCCGCCGGACGCGCTGGGGCGGACGTCCCCGTTGGAACTCGAACGCTTCGCCGAGGGCGGTCCCCTCGGCGACGCCGGCTCGTCGGGACTCGGCACGCTGGACGACGTCGAACTCGATCTGCGAATCGAGTTGGGGCGGGCGGAGATGTCCCTGGAGGACGTCGTCGGTCTGCGGGACGGTTCCGTGGTGACGCTGGACAAACTGGCGGGCGACCCCGTGGACATCCTCGTCAACGGTCGACTCGTCGCACGGGGCGAGGTTCTCGTGCTGAACGACAACTTCTGCGTCCGCGTGGCAGAGATCCTCGCTCCCGACCGCTAAGCCGTTCGTCCGCCGCTTCACCCCCTCCGCTTCCCCAAGTCGTTCATCGCTCCCGTGTCTCGTTCGCTGCTCGCCGCCGTCCTGCTGTCGCTCGTCGTCGGGACGGCGGAGGGGCGGCAGCGACCGACGACGGCAGTTCCGGCGCTGCCGAGCGCCAGCGAGGCGGAACTGTCGACCGGATCGGGATTCTCCGCCGAAACGCCCTCCACGGGCGGCCGAGCGCCGTTGAAGATCGGCGGCGGCGGTGTGCGAGTCGGCGATGCCGCGGACGCCCCGCGAGACGCACGCGGCTCGTCCGTCTGGGGCGTGCTGGGCGCGCTGGCTCTCACGCTGGGGCTGTTCGCCGCCTTGGCGAAGTGGTTCGCCGGATCGCGTGCGACCGGCTCGGCCGTCGGCGGCGGCGCCTGCGAGGTGCTCGCCCGGGTGAAGTTGGAACCGCGAGCCTCGATGCACGTGGTGCGGATCGGCGGGCGGGTGATTCTCGTCGGCAGCGCAGCCGACGGGCTGACGGCCCTGGGAGAGATCAACGACCCCGTGGAAGCCGAGGCGCTCGCCGCCTCCTGCCGCGTGAGCAAGCCGAATCCGCTGTCCCGCGTCGCCGGTCGAAACGCCGGCCGGGAGTCGTTCCGCACCCTGTTCGGTCGAGCGGCCGCCGCCGAGACCGCGACGCCGGAGGTCGCCGAACGGGAACCGCGAGAGCCGGACGTCTCGGACGCCGAACGCCGGCTCGCCGCCCGCCTTCGCCCCGCCGGGGCGACGCGATGAGCGACGCCGTTCGCCCTGCCCGCCGCTCACTGAACCGGTTATTGCTGGCCGCCGTCGCGCTTGGCTTCGCGTGTCTGGCGGGGCCGGCGATTGCGCAGGGGGTGGTGCGGCAGAACCCGGCTCCGACCGATCCCGGATCGCTGTTCACCCCGACGACGACCGCCGAGTCCATCGGCTTCCCGCCGTCGGTCGTGCCGGCCGCCGCGTGGTCGATCGACGCCGGTCCCTCCCCGGCGACCCCCGACGCGACGACCGCCCCGGGATCGGGGCCGCTGACATTGCCGTCGGCGCTCGATCCGGAGGAGGCGCTCTCGCCCGGCGGGCTGACGAACACGTTGAAGATCCTCGGGCTGCTCACGGTCCTGAGCCTCGCCCCGTCGATTCTGCTGATGACGACCTGCTTCGTGCGGTTCGTGATCGTGATCGGCCTGCTGAAACAGGCGATCGGAACCCAGCAGATGCCGCCGAATCAGGTCGTGGTGTCGCTCTGTCTGTTCCTGACCGTCGCCGTGATGGGGCCGGTCTGGGGGCAGTGCTACGAGCAGGGCATTCGTCCCTACACGGACCCGGCGCCCGGCGAGGTTCCGCCCACGCTCGATGAAGCGTTTGAGCGAACCGCCGCGCCGCTGCGGGCCTTTATGGCCGACCAGATCGAACGCACCGGGAACGGCTCCGCGGTGCGGCTGTTCCTCGATTACCGCCGCTCGCCCGGCGACAGCGATCCCGAGACCTACGACGAGGTGCCGCTCGGCGTGCTGATCCCGGCGTACATGCTGAGCGAACTCAAAACCGCGTTCGTGATCGGGTTCCAGATCTACCTGCCGTTCCTTGTGATCGACCTGGTCGTCAGCGCCGTGCTGATCTCGATGGGCATGATGATGCTGCCCCCGGTCCTGATCAGCCTGCCCTTCAAACTGTTGCTGTTCGTGCTGGTGGACGGGTGGTTCCTGACGGTCGGCATGCTGATGGAAGGCGTCCGGCCCTTGTGACGGAGCGCGGGAAGAAATGCGCGCGGAAGCGGGGTGGGAGCGTGCGCGGCGGATGAACTATGTCCCCTGCTCCGCCTCACGGCCTCCTTCGCTCCTCGCCGCCTCGCATGTCGCCCGACGTCGCCGCCGATCTCAGTCGCGAGGCGCTGCTCACGGCGCTGCTGCTCGGCCTGCCGGTGCTGGCCGCCGCGGCGGGCATCGGTTTGCTAGTGAGTCTCTTTCAGGCGGTCACGCAGCTTCAGGATCAGACGCTGTCCTTCGTCCCCAAGATCGCGGCGATGGCCGGCGTGACGCTGTTGGCCCTGCCGTGGATGATCCAGTTGGCCTGCGACTACACGACGGATCTGTTTCAGAACATCGGCCCGAACCTCGGAAACTAGCCCCGCGGTGCCGTTCGACCTCCCGGAGTTCGCCCTCGGCGAAACCGACTTCACGCACCCGCTGATCGCGTGGGGAACGGCTCGGTTCGTGGCCTTCCTGCTGGTGTTCTGCCGGGTCGCCGGGCTGATGACCGTGGGACCGGTGTTCGGCACGCCGGTCGTCCCGCCGAACGTCCGCGTGCTGCTGGCCCTCGCCACGGCCCTCGTGATCACGCCCGCCCTGTCCGGCCGATCTGCGGAGACCTTCCACGGGCTCGATCGCGACGGCGACGATCGGCTGGTCGCGGACGAACTGCCGGGACCGGTTCTCGATTCCCTCGCATCACGTGGCCAGTCGGTTCCTCCCGGAGGCATGTCGATGGCGGATTTCGCATCCCCTGCCCCGTTGCCCCGCACGCCGGCCTCGCTGGCCCGCATGTCGCTCGGTGAGTTCTCGATCGGTTTTGCATTGGGCTTGGGCGTACTTTCTGTGCTGGCCGGGCTTCGACTGGCGGGCGAACTGATCGATCAGCAGATCGGGACGGCGCTGGGCGAGGTATTCAATCCGATGCTGGGCGGATCGGCGTCCACCGCCGGCCAGCTGCTCGGAATGCTGGGGACGGCCGTGTTGCTCACGCTGCCGGGGGTGGACGGACATCTGCGGCTGTTCGGCACGCTGCTGGATACGTTTCGCACGATGCCGCCCGGCGCCGGTTGGGTGTCCGGCGAGGCGTGGCGGACGCTCGCGGAACTCGCCGGCGCCGGGATGGGTCTGGGCCTGCGGGTGGCGGCGCCGACGCTGGCGGTGATGTCCCTGATGAGCCTGACCGTCGGCTTC
This sequence comes from Alienimonas chondri, assembly GCF_013036045.1. Lineage (GTDB taxonomy): Bacteria > Planctomycetota > Planctomycetia > Planctomycetales > Planctomycetaceae > Alienimonas > Alienimonas chondri. The sequence goes on along the minus strand of NZ_WTPX01000179.1, from coordinate 2,846 downwards.
TTGGGCCGGACGGTGCCGCAGATCAACGTGTTGTCGGTCGGCTTCCCGACGCGGGCTGCGGCGGGGCTGTTCGTGCTCGCCCTCACGCTCTCCCCCGCGACCGACGTTCTCGCTGAGGTGCTGTCGGCCTCGCTGACCGCGCTGCACGAAACGCTGGTCGGTCTGCCCGACGTCCGCGCCTGATCCCTCCTCTAAACAACGCTAAAACGAGGGGGCCCCAGTGGGAGACGACCAGGAGAAGACGGAGGAGCCCACGGAGCAGAAGCGCCGGGAGGCCCGGGAACAGGGCCAGATCGCCAAGAGCGCCGACGTAACCGCCGCCGCCGTATTGGGCGCCGCCGCGGCGCTGTTGTGGATCGGGGGGATCGGTCTGTCGGAGGATCTGGGGGGACTCATCGATGTCTCCATTCGAAAAATTTCTCCGACGTTCACCGCGTCCGATGCGACCGAGCGGGCCGCCGCGATCACGAGCCTGTTGACGATGACGTTGCTGCCGGGGCTGGCCGGGTTGGCGTTAGCCTCGGCGGCGGGGCTGCTCGGGCAGTTCGGCGTGTTGATCTCCCCGCAGGCGCTGGCGCCGAAGTGGTCGCGGGTGAATCCGATCAGCGGGTTCGGGCGGCTATTTTCGATGCGGGCCGTCGCGCGGCTCGGCGGCGGCGTCGCCAAACTGCTGGTGCTGACGGGCGTCTCCGGATTGGTGGTGAGCGCCTGGATGCCGGACCTGATCGGGCTGGTCGCCGCCGGCCCGTCGGCGATGTTGGGACGCATTCACTACGCGATCTCCGCCTTGGCCGCGTGGTTGGCGGGGGCGTTGGCGTTGCTGGCGCTCAGCGATTACCTGTTTCAGCGTTGGCAGCACGAGCGGGATCTGAAGATGACCAAGCAGCAGATCCGGGACGAGATGAAGAACCAGGACGGCGACCCGACCGTGAAAGGACGTCGGCGGGAAGCCCACCGCAAGCTCGCCGCGGCCCGCGACCTCAGCCACGTCGCCGACGCCGACGTCGTGCTGACCAACCCGACGCACTTCTCGATCGCCCTGAAATACGACGACCACATGCCGGCGCCGAAGGTGGTCGCGAAAGGGGCGGACGAAGTCGCGTTTCGGATTCGGGAACTGGCCAAGCAACACAAGGTGCCGATTCTCGAACGCCCCGCCCTCGCCCGTCAGTTGTGGCGCGAGGTGGACGTCGGGAAAACCGTCCCGCCGGACCTGTACGGGGCGTTGGCGGAGGTGATGGCGTTCGTCTATCGCCTGACCGGCAAGGCCGCCCCGAAGCTGTAAGCGGGCGCTCGAGGAGGCCGCCGTTCGACGCGAACCGGCGCGTCTTGCGCGGTGTCGGGCGGTCGGGCTTGTCGAACCGGGAACGCGGTGCGATGATCCCGCCCCGCGACGGACGCCGGCACCGGCGTTCGCCACGACGACCTCGGGATGTGGCGCAGCCTGGTAGCGCGCTTGACTGGGGGTCAAGAGGTCGCAGGTTCGAATCCTGTCATCCCGACTCGCCCCGCTGACCCTGTCAGCGGGGCGTTTTCATCTAGCCAGCCAGAGCCGAACGCGAATCTACGCGTACCCCGGGACGGTCCCGGGTGCGGCCGGAACAGCCGCCCGTTTTTGTCACGACTGACAATAACGGGCGTGTCACCTTCCGGTCCCGCCCGATGTCCCGCACACGGGTTCCGAACCTCACCCTGCACAAGCCGACCAGTCAGGCTCGCGTCCACCTGATTCGCCGGCAGTTTTACCTCGGCAAGTACGGCACCTCAGCCGCCGATGAGACGTACCGGCGGCTGGTCGCAGAGTACCTCCGCACCGGCGAGGTTCCGGCGGAGGTTCGTCCGGACCCAGCGAAAGTTGCCGACGTCGCCCCCGCCGCGGCCTTCGGCCCCCTGAAGCTCAAGGCTTACCGGGACCAACTCGTCCGCTACGGCCTCTCCCGTCATGGCTTCAATGACTCAGGTCTTGGATTCAAAGAAGGGTCGAGCGGGTGAAGAGGATGTTCAGGTGGGCCGTCTCCGAGGAGTTGATCGGCCCGAAAGTCTACCAGGCTCTTGCGGCGGTCACGGGGCTGCAGAAAGGGCGTACGAAGGTGTGGAAGGCCGATCGGTCGGCAACCACGGCCCTCCAGGCCCGCACTTATACGAACGCCTGCGGCAAACGGATTGGACGCGGGCGGGTACCCCGCCAAAGGCCGCGGCGGGCTGCCCTGCACGGAGTAGCAGGTTCGGGCGCTGCACGCGTTCAGCCGGCGGGTCGGGGCGAACCTCGCCGCCGAACTTCGTCGGCTCGGCGTCACGATCGCGGAGGGGTTCTCCCGTCGGCAGGCGAGCGAGGCGATCGTCCGCTTCAAGGAACGGGCTCCTGCCTGACGCCAGGCGCCCGGTGTTCCTGCCCCGCCTGGAGACGGGCGGGGCGGGATTCTTCCTTGAGCACGCGGCTCGCATCGTCCGCCAAACTCTGCGCGCAACGCTCGGGATCGCGATATGTGGGACGCCCCCCACGATCGGTTTATTGTCGATGAAGAGGATCGGATCGACCCTTGGCCTGCCGCTTCGTAAACATCCTCGCGGTCTCCGAAAGCCGTTGCGGTCAATTGAATGCCGGGGCGGTTGCCTACCGCAGCGTCCCGGGGCTGGATTCGAGGGAACGTGCGGCGGACCGCCAGAGTTCGCCGGCCCGCCGGCGGAGCGCCGCGCCGACCGGTTCGGTCGGGACGGCGAACTCCACCGTCGCCAAGGAGCCGACCCGCGGGGGGGCGTTCGGGGTCGCCGGCAACCGGAGACGCACCCGCGTGCGCGGCGTCTCCAGCCGGACCCCCGTGTCGCCGTTCGGCCCGGCGCCCGTC
>NZ_WTPX01000178.1 GCF_013036045.1 Alienimonas chondri | reverse complement strand
GAGGAAGGAGTGGTGGGTGGGATGAACTGTCCCCACGGCCGATACCGAGTTCTCCCCTCCCTTATCCTCCCTTCCCCCTCCCCACCGTGATCCTCACCGGCCCCGCGATCGAAGCCCGGCGGGAACGCGGGGACATCGTCATCGATCCCTACGACCCGGCTCGGCTCAACCCCAACAGCTACAACCTGAGCCTGCACGACGAGCTATTGGTCTACGCGGACCTCGAACTCGACATGGCGAAGCCGGCGCGATTCACGCGGCATCAGATCCCGGAGGAGGGCATCACCCTCTACCCGCATCGTCTGTACCTCGCGCGGACGGCGGAGCGGACCGAGACCCGCAACCTCGTCCCGATGCTGGAGGGACGCAGCAGCGTGGGCCGGTTGGGGCTGTTCATCCACGTGACCGCGGGCTTCGGCGACGTGGGGTTCTGCGGGTTCTGGACGCTCGAAATGTTCTGCGTCCAGCCGGTGCGGATCTACGCCGGCGTGGAGATCGGGCAGATTTTCTATCACACGCTCGAGGGCGAGGTGCAGAGCTACGCCGACGGTCCCGGCCTCGGCGGCAAGTACCAACACAACCGCGACATCCAGCCGAGCCTGCTGTACCGCGAGTTCGGCCACGACCCGCAGGGCGAGCTGTTCGAGGGCGCCGCGGGGTGAACGCCCCCGTCCGGAGCGTCACGTCTCGGCTTTGCTCTCCGTGCTCTCCGCGGCGGGCAACCCGACGAGGGCGGCGAACTCCTCTTCATTCAGCACCGGCACGCCGGCCTTCTCCGCCTTGGCGAGCTTCGAACCGGCCCGGGCGCCGGCGACGAGGTAGTCGGTTCGCTTGCTGACGGAGGAACTCGCCTTGCCGCCGTGCTCGCGGATCAGTTCCTCGATCTCGTCCCGTTTGAATCGCGTCAGCGTGCCGGTGACGACGAGGCTCTTGCCGCCCAGGACGCCGTCGGTCTCCGCTTTGGGCTTCTTCTCCGCTTCGCTGCCGAGGTTCAGGCCCAGAGCCCGGAACTCCTCCACCGTGGCCCGGTTGGCGGGATCGGCGAACCACGCGGCGAGGCTGGCGGCGATGATCCCCCCGATCTCATCGGTCGCCGCCAGGCTGTCGGCGTCGTGTCGCATCACTTCGTCCAGCGTGCCGAACTCCCCGGCGAGCGCCCGCGACACCGTGTTGCCGACGTGCCGGATATTGAGGCTCGTCAGCAACCGCCACATCGGCTGCGATTTGCTCTTCTCCAATCCGGCCAGCAGGTTATCGACGCTGGTCTCGCCCATCCGCTCCAACGCCAGCAGTTCCTCCCGCCGGTCTTTGAGGCGATAGAGGTCCGGCAGGCTTTTCACGAGGCCGGCGTCGATCAGGGCGTCGATCAGCTTCTCGCCGAGGCCGTCGACGTCCATCGCCTTCCGGCTGGAGAAGTACTTGATGCTGCCCCGCAGGCGCCCGGGGCAGGCTTCGTTCGGGCAGCGGAAGTCCACGCCGCCCTCTTCCCGGAGCAGCATGTGGGAACAGATCGGGCAGTCCGTCGGGAACGCGATTGGGGTTTCGTCGCCGGTGCGTTCTTCCAGCTCGACGCGAACCACGTGGGGAATGATTTTGCCCGCCTTCTCCATCACGACGCGATCGCCGATTTTCAGGTCGAGGCGTTCGATCTCGTCGCGGTTGTGCAGGCTCGCCCGGGAGACGGTGGTGCCCGCGATCTCGACCGGTTTCAGTGCCGCGACCGGCGTCACGCGGCCGGTCTTGCCGACTTGGAACGTCACGTCGGTCAGCGTGGTGACGGCCTCCCACTTCTCCCATTTGAACGCCACGGCCCACCGCGGGGACTTCGACCGCAGCCCCAGCACTTCCCGTTGGGCGTGCGAATCGACCTTCACCACGATGCCGTCGACCTCGAAATCGAGCGACGGGACCGCCTCGATCATCTCCCCGATCGCCGCGACGAGCCCGGGCATGTCGGTCGCGGTGCGGACCTCGGGGGTCGGGGCGATGCCCCAACGGCGAAGTTCGTTGAGGAACGTCCCGTGTTCGCCGAACGCCGCGGCGTCGCCGCCGCTCACGTACCCGGTGCCGTGGGCGAGGAACCGCAGCTTCCGCTTTGCGCACAGCGCGGGATCGAGCAGCTTCAGCGAACCGGCCGTGAGGTTCCGCGGGTTCGCGTAGGCCTCGTCGCCGGCGGCTTCACGATCGGCCCGCAGTTGGGCGAAGTCGCTGTTGCGGATGTACGCCTCGCCCCGCACCTCGCACTCCTCGGGGATCGCGGCCGGATCGGCGTTCAGTCGCAGCGGGACGCCGCCCAGCGTGCGGGCGTTGTGGGTCACGTCGTCGCCCCGCGCCCCGTCGCCGCGGGTGACCGCCCGCACCAGCACGCCGCGCTCGTAGAGCAGGGCGAGCGCCACCCCGTCGATCTTGTATTCGAGCAGATACGTCACCGGCGGATCGGGGATTTCGTCCCCGTCGCCGAGTTCCTGGCCCGCGGCTTTGGCCGCTTGGCGAGCCTCGTCCGCGGCGTGTTCCCGCAGGCGTTTGCGCACGCGGGCGTCCCATTCCGCTAACGCCGTTTCGTCGTAGACATTCTCGACGGAGAGCATCGGGGTGCGATGCTCGACCGTGACGAACCCCGCGATCGGCTCGCCGCCCACCCGACGGGTCGGGCTGTCGTCCGCGGCCAGTTCCGGATGGGCCTCCTCCAAGTCAATCAGCCGCCGCATCAGGCGGTCGTATTCCCGGTCGGTGATCTCCGGCTTCGCCTCCACGTAGTAGAGGCGATTGTGGCGTCGCAGGTCGTCGCGAAGTTGCTTCACTTCGTCGGCGGGATCGACGTCGGCGGTCGGGAATCCGTCATTGGACGGAACAGTCGAATCCATCGAATCCTCCGGGCGAAAGTGGTGAACGGGAGGATACCGCTTTCGTCCGCCGTGCGACCAGCGAAGCGTTCCGGGCCGCGCATGAAAAAACGGATCCGCCCGGTGAGGGGCGAATCCGTCGAACTCAAACCCTCGCCGCACGTCGCGGAGGGGGGCGGGATTCATCAATGATTCAGGCGTCGTCGCCGCCGATGTCGCCCGGGGTCTCCGGGGCTTCGACCGCGGCGCCGGCGCCGGCGCCGGCATCGACGCCAGCGTTGGGCAGCGTGCCGTTCGTGGAGCCGCTGGCTTCGACGTTCGTCTCAACGTTGGCGGCCGGGGCAGAAGCGCCCGGGGCGGCGTTCTGAACCGCGGCGCCGTTCTGGACCGCGGCGCCGGCGGCCGGCTGGGTGCTGGACGGCAGCGGCTGAATGGCGCCGCTCTGCTGCAGCGGAGCGCCGAAGTTGGAGGTGCCGTCAACGACGGTGCCGGTGGTGCAGTTCGGGCAGTTCGGCACATAGCTGGAGGTCACCGGGGCGCCGTAGGCCTGGCCGCCGTAGTAAGCCGGGGCGCTGCCGGGGCAGGTGGAGCAGCCGGAGGTCTGCACGACGCCGCAGTTCGTCGGGGCGTAGGCGACGGAGGCGGAACCGCAGGTCGGCGCCGGAGCGGCGTAGCTCGTGCCGCAGGGGCTGCAGGCGCTGGTCGGCTGGCTGTAGGCCGCGGGGGCGGCGTAGCTGGAGCCGCAAGGGCTGCAGGAGTTGGTCGGCTGGGCGTAGGAGACCGGGGCGGCGTAGCTGGAGCCGCAGGGGCTGCAGGAGCTGGCCGGCTGGCTGTAGGAGACCGGGGTCGCGTAGTTGGACGCGTAGTTGGAGCCGCAGGAGTTGGTCGCCTGGCCGTAGTGACCCTGCTGGTTGTAGTGAACCGGCTGGCTGTAGGAGACGGGGGCGCCGTAGCTGGGGGCGCCGTAGCTCGGGGCGGTGCCGCAGGAGTTGCACTGGGCGAAGGCCGGGACCGCGGTCATCGCGGCGACGCCGAGGGAAAGAACGAAGCGTTTCATGGTAGTGCGGATCTGGGTCTTCAGGGTGAGGAAAGGTGCGGGCGACGGGCGCGACCGTCGCGGGGTCGTTCCTCCGAAACCCGGTGATCCCGGATGGCGGAAACGGCACCGATGTCGAAGAAAACTCGCGCCGCAGGACGACTGAAACGGTTCTCCAGCCGACCCGATCCAATCAACCTTGACAGTCCCCCCAAACGTTCGCAACGAACACGGGTCGCCCGATCGGTCCTCGACGCGATTCCATCAGCAATACCGGAGTTTTCCCTACCACCCGCACCCGGGACCGTCCGGGGGCCGGGGGATACTTGCCGCTCCGCCCTATTTTCGGGTGCGGATTCTCATGCTGAGACGCGATGAACGACGTGCATAACCCCGCCCCCCTCGATTCTCGCTGGGCGTTCGCCCGAGCCGCGGCCGGCGAAACGATCTTCCAGCCGACTGCCGCGCCGCGGCTGATGGGGATCGTCAACGTCACGCCGGACAGCTTCTCGGACGGCGGACGGTTCTCCGGCATCGACGCAGCCGTGGCTCATGCGCTGGAACTCGCCGAGGCGGGGGCGGCGATGCTGGACGTCGGCGGGGAATCGACCCGGCCCGGCGCCGAGCCGGTTTCGGCCCAGGAAGAGCTCCGTCGCGTCGTCCCGGTGATCGAGGCGCTGGCCTCGCAAACGAGCGTGCCGATTTCGATCGACACCACCAAAGCCGTCGTCGCCGCGGCGGCGTTGGATGCGGGAGCCAACGTCGTCAACGACGTCTCCGGTCTGACGCTCGACCCGGCGATGACGCCCCTGTGCGCCGAACGCGGTTGCGGGGTGGTCGTCATGCACATGGTCGGCACCCCGCAAACGATGCAGAACGAACCCCGATACGACGACGTCCTCGCGGAGGTCGCCGCCCACCTCCGCGATCGACTGGGCGCCCTGGAAGCCGCCGGCGTGAAGCGGGAGGCGATCCTCACGGACCCCGGCATCGGCTTCGGCAAGACGGCGGCTCACAACCTCGCCCTACTGCGGGGCGTCCCCGCGTTGCGTGCCCTGGGGCGGCCGGTGCTGATCGGGCACAGTCGCAAACGCTTCCTCAAGTCCCTGCTGGGGCGGGAGGTCGAGGAACGCACCGCGGGAACGATCGGCGTGTCCGTGGCCCTCGCATCGCTCGGCGCCGACTGGCTGAGGGTTCACGACGTGCGGGCCGTCCGCGACGCCCTCGCGGCGTGGACCGCGATCGCCGGGGTCCCCGCTCCGTAACGCCGAGGCCCCGCGGGGCCTCGGCGTTACAGTATTTCGAGCATCAGAATACCGGGGCGAACATCCTGCAAAAATTCTCCGCCAGCACCCGCCAGTGGGCGCGGGCGGCGCGGGCCTCCGGCGTGATCCGGAGGGCTTTCGTCATGTCGAGTTCAAACCGCTCCGCCAGTCGCTCCGCCGTGCGGTCGTCGTAGAGCGCGAGGTTCACCTCGAAGTTCAGATAGAAGCTGCGGGCGTCGAGGTTCGCGCTGCCGACCAGGCTCCAGCGGCCGTCGACGGTCAATGTTTTGGCATGCAGCGTGCCGGCGCGGTACTCGTAGATCTCGACGCCGGCCCGTAGCAGGACCTCGTAGTCGCTGCGGCCTGCGAAGATCGTCCACGGTTTGCCGCCGGTTCCGGGCACCAGCAGTCGCACCCGCACGCCCCGCCAGGCGGCCGCTTCGAGCGCCTGCACGATCTGAATCGGCGGGACGAAATAGCCCGTGGTCAGGTCGATCGTCCGCTGGGCCGCGGTGATCGCCGTGAAGAACAGGTTCGGCAACCCCCGCGGCAGGGAGCGTTCGCCCGCCGGCGTGGGCCCGGACGGCCCGCCCGGCACGCACTGCACGATCGCCGACCCGCGGCTGCCGGTGTCCGGGTAAAGGTTGTCCTGTCCTTCCACTTCGCCCAACACGGCGCCGGTGGCGAAATACCAGTCCTCCGCGAAGACCTGTTGGAGCTGCAACGCCCCGGGCCCCTCGACCCGCAGGTGCGTGTCTCGCCACCAGCCGCGTCGCTCCTTGGCCGCCTTGCCGAAACAGTGTCTCCAGCCGCCGGTCCGGGCGAGACCGAGGTACTCGTCGCCGATGTTCATGCCGCCGGTGAAGGCGACGCGGCCGTCGACCACCACGATCTTGCGGTGGTTGCGGAGGTTCAGGCTCCACCGCTCGCGGAAGCCGGCGCCCGGGAGGAACGAGGCCACCTCCGCTCCCGCGTCGCGGAGCGGCTTCAGCCACCGCTTCGTCAGCCACAACGATCCGATGCCGTCGTAGAGGAACCGCACCGTGACCCCCTCCGCCGCTTTCCGGACGAGCAGATCCCGCAGCGCCGTGCCGGTGCGGTCCGGCTTCCAGATGTAGTATTCGAGGTGAATCGAGGAGGTCGCCGCTTCGATCTCCCGACGAATCAGGCCTAGCGTGCGGTTGGTGTCGTCCAGCGTCTCGACGTCGTTGCCGCCGACCGGCGGGTAGCGACCGACCGCGGTTTGCAGCCGCATCAGCGTGCGGTCCGGCTCCTGCGTGGACTCGGAGGCGAACACGCGGTGCTCCGTGAGGGAGGGCGTGACGGCTTCGATCCGGGCGTCGCCGGCGGCCTTCAACTCCGCCCGTCGGTTCACCCGGTTCACCCCGAAGATCAGAAACAGCAGCCCTCCGAGATACGGGATCAGCACGATCGCCATGATCCAGGCAACGGTGCTGGCGGGGCTGTCCTTCTTCAACAACAGCACCCACCGCACGAGCGCCAGCGTGAGGAGGTAACCGCAGAGGCTGAGGACCGCCGCCAGCCAACCGGATACGGGAAGCCAGTCGAACATGCCCGTCAGCCGTCCTCTTGAAGAGGACGGCTCGCAGGCGGAATTACGCCATCGGCGAGCGTCGGTTCGCCCGGTTCCTCCGCCCGTTTCCGGCCGAACCAGTCGAGCAGCAACACCGCCCCGAGTCCGGCCGCCGCGACCAGCAGGGCCAGCCAGGTCTGCGGATCGTCGAGGGGAGGGACGAGGTGCACCGGCCGCCACTCTTTGAAGGGGACGTCGTCCGGTCGCGGTCCGACGAACGGCCACAGCTGCCGCAGCGAGCCGAGCATCGCCCCGGTCAGCGTGGCGAGCGTCGCCGGACCGTGCCGCGTGAGCAGCCAGCGAAGCAGTTTCGAGAACAGGGCCAGCCCCACGACCAACCCCGCCCCGAAGCAGATGCCTTCCAGCAACATCGGGCCGTCCACGTCGAACGACTTCAACCGCCCCGACCACCCGCTGACATGGTGATACGCCCCGAGCACCAGCAGTAGAAACGCTCCGCTGACCCCGGGAAGGATCATTGCGCAGATTGCGATCGCCCCGCAGAAGAAGAGGTAGGCCGGCCCGATGGGCGGATTCTCCAGCGCTTCCAAGCTCACCAGTTCGTAGGCCGCCCAGGCGGAGGCGATCAGCAGGGCGGTTCGCAGCGGCGTCCAGCCTGACATCAACTCGCCGGTCTCGCCGACCAACCGGGCGACCAGCAACACGCTGCCGGCGATCAGTCCGCTGAACAGGGCGAACGTCAGCGTGTATTGCTCCTCCATCGCGGCATGGGTGATGCCCGCCAGCGTAAGGGCGCCCCCGCCGACGCCGACCAGCAGCCAGAACAGAAATCGCCCGTCGAGGTAGGTCCAGACCTCCTTGAACCGCCCGCGACGCAGCAGGGAGAAGAGGTGGCCGTCCGCCCGACTGACGGCCGTCACCAAACGGGTGTAGATGCCCAACACCAGCGCCACCGTCCCGCCGGAGACGCCGGGCACGGTGTCCGCGGCGCCCATCAGCACGCCGCGGACGAGTTGGGCGAGGTCGGTTTTCGGATCGAACGGAAGCGTACGCCCGTCGCCGCGGTCCGGCCGCGAGGAATCGCTCACGCGTTTTTGACCAGATCGCGCAGGGCGGCGAAGGCGGGATTTTCCGCGGACCGACACCATTCAAACAGCACGGCCTCGGCGGTGGTCACGGTGGCGCCCTCCGAGGTCAGCCGGGCGAGCGCCGTCTCGTGGTCGCTCGCCCGTCGACTGCCGCAGGCGTCCGCGGCGACGTGCACGGCGTACCCGGCGCTCATCAACTCCAACGCCGTCTGGGCGACGCAAATGTGCGTTTCGATGCCGCACAGCACGATCTGGTGGCGACGATCGCTGATCGCTTCGGTCAGGCCGAGAGCGGCCGCGGCGCCGAACGTGGTTTTCGCCGCGGCCTCCACGTCCGCGTCGCTCAACGCCGCGGCGACCGGATCTGCGGTGGCGCCGAGCTTCGCCGGAGCCTGCTCCGTGGCTCGAATCTCCACGCCGAGCGCCCGCGCCCCGCGGACCAGCAGCGTGGCCTGCGAAGCGGTCGAAGCGCCGTCGTCGATCTGCGGCAACAGCCCCGTTTGCAGATCGATGACGATCAGCCGGCCCGCTGAGGGAGCCAGCAGGGCCGGGTGCTCCGGGGGGAACTCCGGCCGATCGGCGAAGGCGCGGTCGGCGGACACGGGAGCCGGGGGAACGGGGGACGAAGGAAAACGGTACGGCGTGAGCGTCTCGCATTTTTTCTTCGACGCAACCCATCGGCCCCGGTCGGTGGTGATTCCGAGCGGTTGGGCTTATCGTCGCGCGAATTGCGGGACGCGGCGCGATCAGCGTCGCCCCCGTTCCATGTGCACACGGTAGGGCTTCGCCGCCCGGTTCTCTTCGGGCCGGCGGGGCCGGTGACGAGAACAGGACAGGCCGGCGATGACTCCCGACCCCTCGAACAATCCGATCGATTCCTCCGGGACTGGCTCCGGCGAAGCTCGGCGCCACCGCAGATCCGGTCGCCGCGGCGTTGAGCGACGCGGACGTGGAGGCCGCGGCGA
>NZ_WTPX01000177.1 GCF_013036045.1 Alienimonas chondri | reverse complement strand
GAACTGGGAGGGGGCGGCGTCCCGCCGCCCCCTCCGCCTCCGCCCCCGCCGCCGCTGCTTGGCGGACGGGGCGGCGGCGGGGGCGGCGGGGTTCCCACCCGTACGCCTTTGATCATGTAATCGAGATACTTCGCCCAATAGTCGTACTGCGTGACGGAGTCCGCCGGCGGGCTGACGCCGGGCATCAGCAGACGGAGCTGATAATCGATGATTGCGCTGTAGCACTTCCGTTTTCGCGTCGCCTCGTCGTCGCTCGCGTGGATGCGATAGCGGGTCGGCACGCCGGCCACCGCGAGAATGCCGTCGTCTTTGGTCAGTTCTGCGTAGGCGTAATCGTTCTCCGCCACCAAGCCTCCGCCGAGATGCTGAAGCCGACCGGGGTAAGGCCCGAAGCCCAAATCGTCGAACAGATCCTCCGCCAGCTCGTCGCCGATGGTCGGATAGCCCTCTTCGGCGAACTTGTCGTTCAGCAACGCCGTCGCCCAGGCGACTTCCGTGTCGTCGTTCATCGACCCGCTCAGGTCCACCACGAAGCAGATATCCCGGGGGTGAATTGCTGCGATCGCCTCGGTTCGGGAATCGAACGTTCCCGAGCCGATGATCGGGGCGAACAGCAGTCCCTCGTCCCGTCGACGGGTCACGACTTTGACGGCGTTCGGGGTGATCGCGGAGGCGTCGAAGGAGCGGTCCTCGATATCCCAGAACCCCAGCGTCACGTCCCCGCCGGGGACGCTCACCGCCCGGTTGTTCGCCTCGTTCTCCGCGGCGACGCGGCGGGCCTCGCGCTTGGCGGCGCCGCGACCGTCGGGGAGTTCGGCCACGCCGGCCAGTGCGGCGGCGTCGGCCGCGTTCTGGAGTTCCCCCCGCGTCATCGACATGTAGCCGACGTCGATACTGAAGGCCAGGAAGGCGAAGACCAGCACCAGCAGCACGGCGGCCAGCGGCAGGATCACTCCCCTTCGTGCAGTCCGCCGGCGGCGGGCGTCCGGGACGCGAAGGGAGCGGGGCAGAGATTGCACGGGGTTCTCCGGGGCGAAAGCGGCGAGCCCCCGGCGGATCGCCCGGGGTCCGGGATAACGCTGCGTCGCCCCGTCGCTCGTGGGGCGCCGAACCCGACGGGCGCGGAGGATTTCGCGGTCCGGTCGTGCCGATCGCGGCGAGACTGCCGCCCCGCCGCCCCCTCAACCCGCCCCGAATCGATCGAGCAACGCCTGTCGCCGATACGTAAGCCCTTTCTCCAGTTCGGCCCGCAAGCGGTCCACGGTCAACACGAACCCCAGCAGCCCGCCGGGCGGGGCAAAGCGAAACGACTCGTGCACGACGCAACCGCCGGCTTCGTCCTCCTCCGAGGCCGCGGGGGAGACAACGTGCTCGTTGACGAACGTCGGCAGCGGTCCCTTCGTCATCGTCTCCGTGAACGCCCCGCCGGCGCCGCCGCGGTCCTCGAACCCGGTCACGGTATAGATCACCCGTTGCGGCACGCCGAACCCGGTGATCTCGAGTTCGTTCGCGGTGCCCTCGGCCATCACGTCGGGTCCGCGAAGCAGCCGCACGCCGGCCGACGGATCGGTGAGCGTCATCACCTCCGCCGGCCGAATCAGGCAGGCGAACACCTCCGCCGGGGACGCGGCGAGAGCGACGGTGGACTCGAGTTCGTGAACCGCGGGCATCGGACGGGGTCGTGAAAGAACGGACGGGCGAGTGTAGCCGGACGGGCGATGCGCTCCCCCCGGCCGCGGCTAACATCCTCCCTCGTCCCTCCCCAAGCCCCCCGATCGCCTTGCCGCCGGAACTGCTGCGCCGCTGCCGAATCCTCGCCGGGCCGACCGCCTGCGGGAAAAGCGCCGCGGCGCTGCAACTGGCGGAGCGGTGGGATGCGGAGATCCTCAGCCTCGATTCGATGGCGGTGTTCCGCGGGATGGACGTCGGCACCGCGAAGCCGACCGCCGCGGAGCGGGCCGCCGTTCCGCACCACCTGCTCGATCTTGCGGAGCCGACGGGAACCTTCAGCGTCGCCCGCTATCTGGAGCACGCCGAGACCGTTGTGCGGGACGTCTTGAGCCGAGGGAAGGTTCCGCTGTTCGTCGGCGGGACGGCCTTCTATCTGCGGAGTTTGTTGCGAGGTCTCGGCGACGTGCCCGCCGGCGACGCCGGCGTGCGAGCCGAGTTGGAAGCGGAGATCGCCGAGCGCGGCCCGGAGGCGCTGCACGCCACGCTCGCGGCCGTCGATCCCGCCGCGGCGGCCGGGATCTACACGACCGACGCCCGCCGCATCGTCCGGGCGTTGGAGGTGATTCGACTGACGGGCGCCCCCTTCTCCGCCTCCCGCCCCGACGACGATCCGCTTCCCCCGCAGGACCGGCCCGTGCTCTGCGTGTGGCTCGATCCGCCGCGGGCCGTGCGTTGGGACCGTATCCACCGCCGCATCGACTGCATGCTGGCCGAGGGCTTGGTGGAAGAAGTGAAGCGCCTGCGGACCGACCCCGGTCTGGGAACCACGGCCCGACAGGGGCTGGGTTACAAAGAGGTCCTCGACCACCTCGAAGAGGGCGAGCCGCTGGAGCGCTGCGTGGAGCGACTCAAAACCCGTACTCGGCAGTTCAGCAAGCGGCAGTGCACCTTCTTCCGCGGACTGCCGGAGTGCGTCCGCGTCCCGCTGACCGGCGACGAAGACGCGGCGATGGTCGCCGCGATCGTGGACGCCTTCCCTCACTAATTCGCAGTCTCACTCCCCCGGCAGGACGGCGACCGGCAGGGCGTTGCCGAAGCGGTCGAAGTCTTTAAAGCTCCAGACGATCTGCTTGTCCGGCGTGACTTCGAGGATCTGCGGGTTCGCCGGGCCGGCGTGGCAGTTCACCACGACGGTGTTCCCGTTCGGTTTCCGGGTCGCCATCGTCACCCAGACGAGGTCCACGTTCGGCAGGTCGTCAGAGGTCAGCTCCCAGACCGTCTCGCCGGCCGGGTTCACCTCGATCACGCGGTGGCCGTCGCCGGTGCCGATCAGCGTGTTGCCGTTCGCCAGACGCTCGACGCCGTAGACCTTCGAGCCGACATCGTACTCCCAGGTTACGGTTCCGTCGGCTTGGTACTCACGCACCGCGGCGTCGCTCTCATGGGCGACGAGGTACGTTCCCGCGGAGGTTTTGCGAACGAGTCGCGTGTCCCGGTGAGCATCCGGGTTCTCGACGGTGAGGGGCACTTCGACCTGAATCGTGCCGTCCTTCGCGACCTCCAACAGCCGCCGCGTGCCGCTCTCGGCGATCAGAGTCACGCCGCCGGGCAGGCGTTGGAAGGCGTGAATCTCCACGCCCTTCGGCGCGTCGTACCGCCAGACGGTCTCGCCGTCGGCGTTCGCTTCGATCACGTTGCGGAAGTTCGTTTGATACAGCGTATGCCCGTCCGGCAGGGCTTGGAGATCGTGGATCGCCCTGATCGGCCGCGACCAGACGACCTCGCCGTCCGCATCGATCCGGGCGAGCGTTTTCTTTTCGTAGTCCCCCGCGATCACGGCCCGCGGCGGGCCGGTTTGCGCGGCCGCGTCGGCCGACGCGTCTTCGAGCGGGGTGAAGGCGAGCGGGACGGCGAGGAGCAGGGCGAGCATGCGACCACCCTATCGAACCCGCGGGGCGCTCGCGCCGACACCCGTGCGCGCCGGCGGTATGCTGCCGGGTCCTCCCGACGCTCGCCCGGGGGATTCGCCACTCTCCGCTCCCCCGCCGACCGGATTCATGGACGCTCCCAAGAAGGCCACGGACGCACTCAAAACATGGGTCGCCGAAGTCGCCGCCCGCACCCGGCCGGACCACATCCATTGGTGCGACGGCTCCGACGCGGAGAACCGCCGTCTGACCGATGCGATGGTCGCGGACGGCACGCTCACGCGGCTCAACGAACGTAAGCACCCCGGCAGCTTCCTGCACCGCAGCGACCCCGGCGACGTCGCGCGACTGGAAGATCGCACGTTTATCTGCTGCGAGGACGAGGACGACGCCGGGCCGCTCAATAATTGGAAGTCGCCGCAGGCGATGAAAGCCGTTCTCGACCCGTTGTTCGAGGGCTGCATGGAGGGGCGGACCTTATACGTCGTTCCCTACGTCATGGGTCCGCCGGGCGGCGACGCGGCGAAAGTGGGGGTGGAGATCACCGACAGCCCCTACGTCGCTGCGAATATGCGGATCATGACCCGCATGGGCCGGGTCGCCTTGGAGGAGCTGTCCCGGAAAGGCCACTTCACCAAGGGGCTGCACAGCACGGGGGATCTCTCAAAAGAAAATCGCTATATCGCCCACTTCCCGGGCGAAGACCTCATCATGAGTTTCTCCTCCAACTACGGCGGAAACGCCCTGCTGGGGAAGAAATGTCATGCGTTGCGGCTCGCCAGCGTGCAGGCCCGCAACGAGGGCTGGCTGGCGGAGCATATGTTGATCGTCGGCGTGACGAATCCGCAGGGACAGACGACCTATATCGCCGGCGCCTTCCCCAGCGCCTGCGGGAAAACCAACCTGGCGATGCTGGTCCCGCCCCAGGCGGATCGAGCGAAGGGCTGGACGGTGGAAACGGTGGGCGACGACATCGCCTGGCTGCGGTTCGGCGAAGACGGACGATTGAGGGCGGTCAACCCGGAGTACGGCTTCTTCGGCGTGGCCCCGGGCACCAGCGAGGACACCAATCCCAACGCCCTGGCCAGTTGCCGGGCGAACACCCTGTTCACGAACGTCGCTCTGCGGCCGGACAGCACCGTCTGGTGGGAGGGTCTCAGCCCGGCGCCGCCGGAGTGCGTCGACTGGCTGGGGAACCGGTGGACGCCGAAGTCGGATCACAAAGCCGCTCACCCCAACAGCCGCTTCACCGCCCCCGCGGGGCAATGCCCGAGCATCTCCGATCGCTGGCAAGACCCCGAAGGCGTCCCGATCGACGCGATCGTCTTCGGCGGGCGTCGGAGCCGGGTGATGCCGTTGATCTTCGAGGCGTTCGACTGGAAGCACGGCACCTATCTGGGGGCGACGATGTCCTCCGAGAAGACCGCCGCCGCCGAGGGCGCCGTGGGCGAGTTGCGGTTCGATCCGATGGCGATGCGCCCGTTCTGCGGCTATCACACCGCGGACTACTGGCAGCATTGGTTGGACGTCGGCGAGAAGGGCGGCGAGAAAATGCCCAAGGTCTACCACGTCAACTGGTTCCGCCGGGCGAAGGACGGCAGCTTCCTGTGGCCCGGCTACGGCGACAACATGCGGGTGCTGGAGTGGATCTGTGACCGCGTGCAGGGCGAAGGCGACGCGATCGAGACCCCGCTGGGCTACCGCCCGACCCGTGAGGAACTGCACATGGACGACCTCGGCGTGAACGCGGAGGACGCCGAAGCCCTGTTCGCCGTGAACCGCGAGGACTGGCTGGCGGAGTGCAACGAGCGAGACGCATGGTTCGACCTGTTCGGCGACCGACTCCCGGCCGAACTGCGCAAGCAGAACGACGCCTTGCGTCAACGATTGGGGTGAGCCAAAAGGCGTCCTAACGCGGAGGCTTGGCCAAGCCTCCGTGTTCCGGCGCCAGCGGGCGATCGAGCGGAACAGAGGCGTGGGACGGGAAGCAGAACGGCGTCATCGCCGTAGAGCCTCCTGCATCGGCGTTGTCGTACGGGTAATCTCTCAGGGCTGCCCCGGCCACGCCGCCTCCCCCCCGTCCACACGCCCCCGCGAGTCGATGTCCCGCTTCGTATGCCCCGCTGGCTGCCGCGGAAGCCGTCGTTCGTTTTTTGGCGCCCGGACCGCCCATCATAACCCGAGCGCTCTCCGCCGGTTCGTTCGCCACGCGGCGTTGCTGTGCGTCGCGACGCTCGCGCCGATCGCGGCGTCGGCTCAATCGATCCTGCTGGCGCCGCCGAGCCCGTTGCAGGAAGCGGCCCCGCCCGGCGGGGCGGGTCTGTTCGTGGGGGTCAACGAGTTCACCGACCCCTCCGGCAAGGTCGGCAACCTGCGGTTCGCAGTGAACGACGCCGTCGAGCTGGCCCACCTGTTCGCCCTCGAGCTCCGACTGATCCCGGCGGCGAACTGCACGCTGGCGCTCTCCGGCGAGGCGGAGGGCGAAACGGCGCAGGCTCACCTCGACGCCCTGAAAGCCAACGGCGCGACGGTGACGACGGCCAACGCGGTCCCGATCCTCGACGCGCTCGCCTCCGTCAGTTCCAAGGGACGGGAACCGAATGATCTGCTGATCATCGCGTGCAGCAGCCATGGGTTCTCCGAAGGCGAGCGGGCGTACCTGATGCCCCGTGACGGCCGGTTCGCCTTCCTGGATCGCACCGCCGTGCCGCTGGAGACGTTGGAAGGGACCGTGCGGCGCTCCAAGGCCGGGCACCGGCTATTGCTGATCGACGCTTGCCAGGATCGCGTGAGCGCGACTCGGGGCCTCGGCGGTCGGCAGGCGGCGACGGCGATGAGCGATACCTTCGCCGCCGCCCTCGCCAAGCCGACCGGCCAGGCGAAGCTGGCGAGCTGCGAAGTCGGGCAGTTCAGCCTGGAGCTACCGAGCCTGAAGCAGGGCGTGTTCACCGCGGCTCTGCTGGACAGCCTCCGCGGCGGCGCCAGTGATGCCGACGGCGACGGCTTCGTGCGACTGGCGGAGGTCCAAACGGCCACCACGGCTCGGGTCTCGTCGCTGATCGCCGAGTACAACCGAGACCTGCCCGAGGCGGACCACATCCGGCAATCGCCGACGTTCCACGGGCCGGAAGCGACTCGCTCCCTGCCGCTGGCCGTCCCCGCGACCGACGTCGCGATTCTGATCGAAAAGCTCGCCCGCCGTGTCGGCCAGCAGGGCTATACCGAGGAGCTACACGCCCGGCTGTCCGAGGAGTTGACAGCGGAGACGGCCCCGGCGGACCTGCGGCGGGAAGCCGAACGCTTCGCGGATCGCGGCGGGCGGTTCTTCGCGGTCATCGCGGCGCAGATCCTGACGCCCTCCGACGCCGCGATGCGGGGCGATTCCGACGCGGTCGCGCGGCTCGAAAAAGCGAAGAAGGCCGCTCTACTCGGCTCGGAGCACTACGCGGCAGAGCGATATGACAGCGCCGCGTCGGCGTTCCGCGAGGCAGCCGAAGCGGATCCCGGCGAGGGGATGTTCCACTTCTATCTCGGCGATGCGTTGCAGGAGACCGGCGACCACGCCGCGGCGCTGGCGGCGCTGGAGAAGGCGATCGAACTGATGCCGCAGCACGCCCTCAGCCGGTATTACGCCGGTCTGTCGCACCACAACCTCGGCGACTATCAGGCTGCGGTGAAGCGCTACCGCGAAGCGTTGGCGATCGACGACAGCGATCCGACTATGCACCAATCCTACGGGCTCGCGTTGCGTTTGCTGGGGCTAGAGGAGCAAGCCGTCGAACAGTTCGCGATCGCGGCGGCCGACAATCCCGAACTCGGCGATCCGAACGCCGCCGCGGGCGGCGATCCTCCCATGGCGGGAAACGAGCCTCCTGCCGCCCCGGCGGCCTTCCGACAGATCAGTTCCTTCAAAGAGTTGGCCGGCGAGTGGAAGGCGGAGTTCACCGTCACCGGGAACAACAACTTCCGCATGTTGGACACGACCCGGATCGACCAGAACGGCAACCTGTCCTCCTCGCGGATCATCTACACCTACGACGCGAACGGGAACGAACAGAGGCAAACCCAGATCGATCGGTCCCGGATGATCCTCGACGGCAATCAGATCCTGCTGGGTACGCCCGGGCAGGTGTTCACCCGCCACAACTACAAGTACAACGGCGACGAATTCCACATCGAATACACGGATCTCGGCGGCACGGTGATCTGGTACCGCCAGCAGTAGCGGCCGACTCTTGGCGAACGCCCTCGCGAACTTCGCACCTCGGACTCTTCGCACATTGGGCGCGCTCTGCGGCGCGGCGGGTGCGGTAGAATCGAGCGATGTCCGAATGGCTCGACTCCCTGCCCCCCCCGCCCTCCTTGCTGCCCGGCGGGTGGTGGACGATCGCGGGGTTGGGCGTCGTCGCGGTATTGATCCTGGGGTTCGCTCTCCTGCGACGACTGAGCCGGCCGGCCGTGCCCGAGCGGTCCGCCGAGTCGCAACGAGGCGAACCGCTGCGGGGCGAATTGGTCACCGACCGCCGGACGGCCTTCAACACGACGGGTACGCCGGAGGGCCGCGATCCCTCCCCGCCCGGTCTTCCGCCGGGTCAGGAGGCTCGATTACAGCGGGTACGGGCGGTGGCGGACTTCCTCGATAACTCGTTGAAGATCCCCGGCCTCGGCTATCCGATTGGCTGGGACAGCGTCATCGGCTTGGCGCCGGGCGTCGGCGACGTGGCGACGGGGACGCTGGCTGCCTGGATCATTCTGCAGGGGCGCCAGTTGGGCGTGCCGAAACGGACGTTAGTCCGCATGTGCGGCAACGCCGGCATCGACATCGCCAGCGGGGCGGTCCCGGGGGTGGGCGACGTGTTCGACGTCGTCTTCAAAGCGAACCGCAAGAACCTCCGCCTGATCGAGATTCACCTCGCCAAGCCGCCCAAGGGGCAGAAGACGCTGCCCTCCTAAATACTAGCCCGACGCGCAAGCGTCGGCCGTGATACGCGGCGGATCGGGGCTTCGGTCCAGACCACGCACGGCCGATGCTTGCGCATCGGGCTGATACGACCGGGCTACGCCTCCAACTCCGCCCGCAAGGCGGCGAGTTCGTCCTCGATGCCGTCGTCCGTCGCGGCGACCGCGGCCGGCGCCGCGACGGACGACGGCATCGAGGACGAACT
>NZ_WTPX01000176.1 GCF_013036045.1 Alienimonas chondri | reverse complement strand
CCGCCCGCCCCGTTGCCCGTCGCCCCCGACGCGGCTCCCGCGTCGCCGCAACCCGCTGCCCGGCCGGACATGCCGCAGCCGGACGTGCGACTGACGGAAGCGGAGTACCTCCACAACGAACGCGCCGAAACCGACGGACTGCGGACCGAATACACTCAAGGCAAGCTGCTTCCGATGGCCGGCGAAAGCGAACTTCACATCGATCTGGCGAAGGCGATCGAACGGGCGTTGGACGACCTCATCGCCGGTCGCCCGTTCAAGACGTTCCGTTCGAACATGCGGTTGCGAGTCGGCGGCGGGCGATATCGCTACCCCGACGTCATGCTGACGCCCCGCCCCGCCGAGATGCTGGACGGCGAGCACGACACCGTCACGAACCCGCTGGTCCTGGTCGAAATCCTGTCCCCGACCACCGCCGTCGTCGATCGCGGGGCCAAGCTGGATGAATATCGCACGATCCCGTCCCTCACCGATTATCTGATCGTCTCGCAGGACGAACCGAGCGTGGATCATTACACCCGGCTGTCCGAGACGGAATGGAAGCTGGTCACCTACGCCGGCGCCGAGGCGACCGTGCCGGTGACGGACGTGGGCGAATTAACGCTCGGCCCGCTGTACCCCGCGGGATAAAGCGCGACGCCGAGGCGTACCAACCCGACGCGTCAGCGAGGGACGTTCGCGCCGCGAGCGCGGGCGACGCCCGCTGCCCCTCGCTGACGCTTCGGGTTACTTTGAACGACCATATCTCCATCCCATCCTCCTCCGCCCGTGCCTGAACCCGTCTCCCATCTGGTGTTCGACGTGGAAGCCGTCGGCGACGGGGATCTCGTCAGTCGGGTGCATTATCCCCATGCGGATCTCGCCCCCGCCGACGCCCTGGAACGCTATCGCAAGGAATTATTAGAGAAGAAAGGCAGCGACGTGCTGCCGGTGACCTTCGTGCGGCCCTGCGCCGTCGCGGTGGCGAAGGTCGGACCGGACGGCTCGCTGCTGGGGCTGTCCAGTCTGGACGCCCCGCGATTCGATCCGTCCGCGATGGTCAAGCAGTTCTGGGACGGCTGGAAGTACTATCGCCAGCCGACGCTGGTGACCTTCAACGGCCGCGGCTACGACCTGCCGGTGATGGAACTCAACGCCTACCGCGACGGGCTGAGCCTGCCCGAATGGTTCAAGGACACCGGCCCCAGCTATCAACAGCCCCGCAACCGCTATAACGGCGGGGCGCACCTCGATTTAATGGAGGTTCTCAGCAACTACGGCGCGGCCCGATTGTCCGGCGGGTTGAACCTGCTGGCGAACCTGCTGGGCAAGCCGGGGAAGACCTGGATGGACGGATCGAAGGTGCAGGGCGTGCACGACGCCGGCGGCGACGACGAAATTAATCGCTACTGCCGCTGCGACGTGTTGGACACCTATTTCGTGTTCTTAAGAACCCGCGTGCTGACCGGCCGCCTGACGCTGGAACAGGAGCAGGACCGCGTCGCCGCCGCGAAAGCCTGGCTGGAGGAACGCCGCGACGAGGACGAAGCCTGCGGATTCTACCTCGACCATTGGGGCGACTGGCAACCGCCGGAGAACGATTAACCCTTCGCCGTGCCGCCCGCCTCACCCCGCACGCCAACCGCCCGATGAACGACGACGAACTTCAGGAACTGGTGGACGCGGTCGTCGCCAGACGCTCGTTGAACGGCCTCAAGCCCCATCAGCTTGTCGATTCGATCCACCGGAAGCGGCTCCCGGCGGACCGCCTGTCGACGATCGAACCGCTGCTGCACATCGAGAGCGGCGTGACGTATAAATATGCGATCGACGTGGTCGGCAAGATGAAGGGCGCCTCCGTCGAAGCCTCCGACGCCGTCGAGGCCGCGTGGGAGCGGTCTTGGAAGCACGACGTTCCCCAGGCGAATGCCGAAGCGTTCCGGGCGTTGCTGCGGATCGGCGACAACGAAGACCGGCTCCTCCGCATGATCGAACGAGCGATGGCGGTGGACAATTACGGCATCCACAAGGATTGCGTCGAGACGTTGCTCAAGATGGAACGCGGCGGCCCCGTGCTGGCGAACTGGAGCGACACCCTGGCCGGCCGATGCGATTGCCATCTTCACCGCCAGCTCGCGGAGAAGATTCGACGGCGCCTTGAAGATTCGACGGCGCCGTGAACGAGGAGAACGCGTCTCCGGGGTGAACCGCCCCGAACGTCTCCAGGCTTTTCACCGAATGCGATCCCGCTTCAGTCGAAGTGCAGACCCACGCTCAGGCCGGGTTCGACGTGGTGATGGCGGATGCGGCGGCGGGGGTAGTAGCGGGGGCCGCAGAACGGGTCCGGGTCGCAGTGCGACCAGCCGCCGAAGTGGGGGCCGTGGTGGATTTCCTGCACGATTACGCGATCACGCGACGGCGCGATCGGCGCCTGCACGGCGGGCGGCGTGGCGGTTTGCAGGGCGGTCACGACCCGAGGGTCCACGCCGTTCTGCTGCAGGGTGATGAGGTCCGCGGCGCCCAGCGGTCCGCACCCGCCCCGCTGGCGGACGTGGGTGGCGATGACCTCCGGATCGACGCCGTTGAGCGTCAGTTGGATGACTTCCTCGATCCCGACCCGGTTCGCGTGGGCCGCGGCGACCTGCTGTTCGTAGGTCGCCTGTCGGACGGCGTTGGCCTCGGCGCGGTCGTTCGCTTCGCCGATCGCCGAACCAACGATCGCCCCGCCCAGCCCGCCGATGATGGCTCCGCCCAGCGGGTTATCGCCGGCCTCGCCGACCGCCGCGCCCAGCCCGGCGCCCACCAGCGAGCCGGCCAACGCCCCGTTTTCTTGGCGACTCGACGCGCAGCCGACGGAGGACGCCAACAACGCCGCCCCGCACACCAGCGGGGCGAAGCGACGGACAGCGGGAGCGATTCGAGACGGCACGGCGCAGAACCCGGGCGGGGGGGATCGACGGGACCATCGGTCGGATCGGCCGCGGGAGTCCAGAGCGGTTCCCGCCGGCGACGCCTTAGTCGGGAACGATCCGCGGGGGTCGAGCGTCTGACAGAATGCCCGCCCGCACTTCCCCGCTCCGCCCGGACGTCTGATGAACGCCCTCCTGATCGCCGCGTCGCTGCTCCTCGGCGCCGACCCGCCCGCCGACGGCTTCTATCGGCTGTCCTCCGACGCCGACGCTCCCGCCGCGAAGATAGTCGACGGTCGTGCTCTGCCCCTCGGCAAGCAGCGCGAGTTCGCCGTGCAAAGCGTCCAATTGATCTCCCAAAATAACGAGAACGACCGCTTCTGGCTCTCGGTCACGGTCCCGTTCGACGCGGATCTCGAACCGAACGCCGTCGTACTGATCGTGGACGGACAGGCGTTTCCGCAGACGGGGTCGGGATCGAACCAGCAGGAGACCTCCAGCCTGCATTTCTTCATCCCGGGCGAGAAGCGGGCGGAGCGGGTCGCGACCTTTCTGAATACGCCCGTCCTCCGCTGCAAGCACCCGGGTCACAGGCTGCTCGTGACATATACGCCCGCCGAGGAATCCTTCGCCGTCGGCGCCAAGGAAATCCCCGTGACGCTGCGGATCGAGAACGTCGGCGACGCCCCGTTCGCCTTTCAACAGGGCGGCCGGAACCGGGCCGCGCGGGACAATCAATATACGTTCGCCGCGTACCGCTACGGCACGCCGGTCGCGGACGTCGGCACGACCCAGCACCACGGCGGCATGTCCGTGCTGCGGACGATCCAGCCGGGCGAAGCGTTCGAGGACGTGATCGACCTGCGAAAATGGTTCGCCTTCGACGAGCCCGGCCACTACGACATCCACGGGGCGTATTACCTGTCGTTTCACGACCCGGACGACGAAGGGTATTTCGTCCAGTGGGAAGACCACGCTTCCGCGGAGTTCACGGTGCGGGTCGAGGCGGCGGAGGGCGGCGAAAAGCCGGTCGAAGCCGTCGAGCCATCGGCTCCCTGATCGGTCGCCAAGCGACGGCGGGCGTCGATAGGCTGGCTCGATGCCACGGTCTCCGCTCTCCGCCGCCTTCTCTCTGCTGCTCGTCGCGACGCTCGGGTGCGCACCCGACCCCGCTGCTCCCGAGCCGACGGAGCCTTCAGAGACGGCCCCGATTCCGTCCGCCGACGCACAGCCGGCGACCGATTTTGAGCAACTGGTCGCCGCGAGCGTTGAAGAACTGGAGACGAAGACCGAGCTGAACAAAGCGTGGGGACTGGGAACGTTCGACCGCTGGGACCTCGATCAGCAGACGGGGGAGATCGTGTTCTCCAACGCCGATGGAACGACCGCGAGGGCGTCGGCTCAGATCATCGGTTCGTTCAGCGCGAACGACAGCTCCTGGCTGTGGGCTTGGGATAACCCATCGATCGCCGACGCCCTCAAAGCAGACGCGCGTACGGTCAAAGCGTACGGCGAGGAGCACGGCATCGACCGCCTGACGACCCGAAAGTGGACCGGCACGGAAGAGGGGGCCTGGGAGATGGCCGCCGTCGCCGCAAAGCTGTGCGGCGCGACGGGCGTCTACCGCGGTCCGGCCGGCCGGTCGTCTGTCTTTATCACGTTTGGCGAGGTCGACGTGCGGAACTCGGGCAGCGACGAAGAATAACGGGCCGTTGCGCCCTCACCCGCCGTAGCTCGCGACGGCGCCGGTGCGGGCGCGGTTCAGGCGGTTGTGGACGTGCAGGCCTTCGAGGATGAACTCGGCCACGCAGGCGAGCAGTTGCTCGTGGTAGTCGCCGCCGGCGAGGTCCGGTTCGAGTTCGCCGGCGATGATCTCGACGTCCTCTTTGAAGTTCGGAACGGCATCCAGCAGTTCTAAATATTCCTTCGTGGTCACGCCCTCGCCGACGCGAATCGTCTGGCCGCTCTCGACGTACTCCACCACGCTGCGGAACTTCTTCGGCTTGAGATACTGATCGAAGACGTTCTTGACCGCCTCGTCCGTCATCCGGTCCAGCAGGTCGTCCTCCTCGCCGGGTTCCTCGGTCATGCTCATCTCCACCTTCCCGCGACCGCCGGCGGCGGCGTGGGCGAGGTCGCTGGGGCGGGCGACGACGTGGCTTTGCCCCTGCGTGACGCCGCGGCGCTCCGCGTTGCTCAATAGGTTTTCATAGTTCGAAACGCTCATCCGCACGCTCACGCCGGAGGATTGATTGACGTGCGGACTGGTGCGGGCCAGCCGACTCGTCTCCTCGACGACCTCCTTCATAAACCGCGGCACGGCGACGTCGATTTCCGCGTCGTCATGAGCGGCGCCGCGGTCCGTCCAGGCGTTCTCCTCCGTGATCCGCATGCCCAACTCGCGGGTGGTCGGATAATGCGTCCGCACGACGCTGCCGATGCGGTCCTTCAGCGGCGTGACGATTCGGCCGCGGTTCGTATAGTCCTCCGGGTTGGCGCTGAACACGCACATCAAGTCCAGCGGCAAACGCACGTTGAACCCGCGGATCTGCACGTCGCGCTCTTCGAGCACGTTGAACAGGCCGACCTGAATCTTCGGCGCTAGGTCCGGCAATTCGTTCATGCAGAAAATGCCGCGGTGACTGCGGGGGATCAGCCCGAAGTGCATGGCGTCCTCGCTGCTCAGCAGGGCGCCGCCGGCGTGTTTGATGAGGTCGACCTCGCCGATGAGGTCCGCGATCGTCACGTCCGGGGTGGCGAGCTTCTCGTTATAACGAGCCTCGCGGCCGATCCAGACGATCGGCGTGTCGTCGCCTTTCTCCGCGATCAGATCGCGGGAGTATTTGGACAGCGGCGCCAGCGGATCGTCATGGATCTCGCTGCCGGCCACCGCGGGGATCGCGTCGTCCAGCAGGGCGGTCAGCATCCGCAGCATGCGGGTCTTCCCCTGCCCGCGGAGGCCCAACAGCAGCACGTCGTGCTTGCTGAGGACGGCGTTGTACAACTGGGGGAAGACGGAGTCCTCGTAGCCCAGAATGCCGGGGAAGACCTCCTCCCCGCTTTTGAGTTTGCGGAGCAGGTTCCGCCGCAACTCGGCTTTTACCGGGACCGACTGATAGCCGGAGGCCTTGAGATCGCCGAGGGTGGCGGGGCGGTCGGCAGAAGCGGTCATGCGGTTCGGGGCGAACGTGCGGGGACGGATCGAGCGGGATTCTAGGGGCGGAGCCGGCGGCGGACAGGGCGTGCGGGGCGACGGACCGGTATCGTGGCCCCCCATGCCGCCCGCCGTCCCTGCGCCCTCCTCGCCGCCCGACCTGCCTGCCGGGTTGGCTTACCTCGCCGGGGCGATCGGCCGGGCCGGAACGGAGTTGGCGGCCGGAACCGACGCCGAGGACATCGACCCGCGGCCGTTGGAACGGGCGTTGAAGAAACGGCTGGCGGGGGTCGGCGACCCGAGCGCGGCGGTCGCCGGCGACCTCGCCGCCTTGGAGACGTGGCTGCGGTCGTTCGACTCCGACGACCACCCCGGCTGGTGGGCGGCGGGGGCGTTGCGAGGCTTGGCGCTGTACGGCTTCGATCCCGACGCGCTCGGCGAAGACCCCGACCCGGGGCCGCAGCCGTCCGTGTTCGTCGACGCTCCGGTGGGCTGGACGGCGGAAGACGCGATTTGCACACGGGTTCTCACGAAGGGCAAGCGGGGCGCCGTTCAGGCCCTCTTCATCGCTTCGCAACCTGGGTTCGGCGACCTGCTGCGGACGCAGTGGCGGGCCGGCGGGCTGACCGCGGAGCCGGTCGAATTCGGGCTGGTCTCGGGCGAGCGGCTGATCTCCGAACTGCCGGGGCCGGTCTCGCACAAGCGGGTGCAATACGAACTCGATGCACCGGGCGGGTCGGTCTACGTCAATATCGCTCGCACCACCGGCAAGCCGTTCGACGAAGCGGAGGTCGAGGCCGTGCTGCACACGCTGCGGATCATTCCGCCGCGCGAAGCGTGATCCGGCTCGGTATCCTGTCGAGTCCGCACTGCACGGGGGGCTGACGCCCCGCCGCTCGCCTTGGAGCTGCTTTCGATGTCCGATCCCGCCCCGTCCCTGCCGCCCGACCTGCCGTCCGCGTCCGCGTCCGATCCGTCGCAGACGCAATACCGCCCGTCCGGCAGCGGGAAAAAGGCGCCGCCGCCGCGGGAGAAAATCGTCGATCGGCCGCCGCCGGAGCACGTCGGGGAGTTTCACGTCCTCCGCAAGCTGGGCCGCGGGGGGATGGCGGAAGTCTACCTCGCCCAGCAGGACAGTCTGAACCGCCAGGTCGCCCTCAAGGTGCTGCGGCCGGACCGCCTAGACGAGGACGACCCGACGCTCATCCGTCGATTCGAGCAGGAGGCGCTGGCGGCCGCGGCGCTCAACCATCCGAACATCGTCCAGGTCCATTCTGTCGGCCGGGTGGACGGCGCCGGACCGAACGGCAGGCCGCTGCATTATATCGCTCAGGAGTACGTCCCCGGGCCGACGCTCCGCGACTATCTCAAGCGGAAAGGCCCGCCGGGGGCGAAGATCGCGCTGCGGTTGCTGCGGGAGATCGCCGCCGCGCTGGCCGCCGCGGCGGACGCCGGCATCGTGCACCGGGACATCAAACCGGAGAACATTCTGCTGACGAAAAAGGGACACGCGAAGGTGGCGGACTTCGGCCTCGCCCGGCTCGCGGACAAAGGCGAGGGCAGCGTGACCCTCACCCAGGAAGGCATGACGCTGGGCACGCCGTTGTATATGTCGCCGGAGCAGGTCCGCGGGGACAAGCTGGACGCCCGCAGCGACCTCTATAGCCTGGGCGTGACGGCGTATCATTTATTGGCCGGCGGACCGCCGTTCCGGGGCGAGAACCCGATGGCGATCGCGATGAAGCACCTCTCCGCGACGCCGCGTCCGCTGTCGGAACTGCGGCCGGATCTCCCGCCGGCGCTGTGCGAGATCGTGCACAAATTAATGGCCCGCTTGCCGGACGGGCGTTATACCGGCGCCAAGGCGCTGGGGGACGATCTTGCGGCGTTGGAGGCGGCGCTGGAGGCGAACCCCACGGGAGCGCAGAAGCTGCGGCTCGCCAAGCTGACCGCCGTCCCCGCGAACTCCGCCAAGCCGTTCGGGATCGATCAGTTCTTTCAATGGAGCCTGCGGCGGCATCTCTCGTTTCTGGTTCCGCTTTGCCTGCTGGTCGGGCTGATCGGGGCGGGGATCGGCTGGGCGCAGCGCCCCGAAGATCCGTTCCTCACGCCGCCGCCCAAACCCCTGGGGCTGAAGCTGGCGGACGCCGACCGTCAGTACGCCGCCGCGCTGTTGGAGAACTCCGAAAGCGGTTGGCTGGCGCTGCTGGAGTATCACGGCAGCGCCCCGGCGATGGCGACCGCCGCCCGCGACGGGCTGGCGAAGTGGTATCTGGATCACGACCGCCCCGGCGACGCCCGGCGTCAGGCGGAGAAGCTGACGGCGCTGGCCTCCGTGAATTTCTCCGGGCAACAGCAGCTGCGCTATAAAGCGAATGCGGAGGGCGTGCGGGCGCTGGCCGATCTGCGGGAGGGAAACGAAGCGGAGTTCCGCCGCCGCATCGCCGCCTTCACCTCCGGCGCCCAGCGGGACGCGCTCGATCCGGGCCTCGGGCTGCGACTGCTCGAAGCGATCCGGGCCCACGGCGGTCTGTTCGACGACGACGTCCGCGGCCGCTGGGAACCGCTCGATGAGTCCGGCGGGCAACCCGATTCCTGACAACCGGCTCGATCGAGGCTCCCGGTTCGTTCACGGGATGGGTTCCGTGACGCAGCGGGGGAACTTGGCCGGTCGTGGGGGGCGGAAACCCGCCAGTGAGGGTCGCGGGGGCGAATGCCGATGGAGAACAATGTCG
>NZ_WTPX01000175.1 GCF_013036045.1 Alienimonas chondri | reverse complement strand
TCACGCTGGCGGCGCTCAGCGCGGCGCTGGCGGCGATCGCGTTTACCCTCTGCCAGCCGGCCGCCGCGGGCCTCGTGCGGCGGGCCTGCTGGCTTCCGGGCCTGCTGTGGCGAGCGATCGCCGGCCGCTACCGTGCGGCCTCTTAAGGTCCCGCCCGCCGCCCCGGTTCGTTCGCCGATGTCCGCCCCGCTGCTGATTGTGCTCTGCTGCGTTGCCCCGGGAGAACCCCAGTGGGATCAGCGGCTTGTTCCGATCGACCGCCTCGTGGCGGAGGGAATCGAGGACGGCGAGATGCCCGGCTGCGTCGTGCTGGTCGGACGACGGGACGGCGTCGTCTGGCGAAAGGCCTACGACGACCGGGCGATCGAACCGCAACGGGAACCGATGACGCTCGACACCCGGTTCGACCTCGCGTCGCTCACCAAGCCGATCGCCACTGCCTGCAGCGTGATGCACCTCGCGGAGCGGGGGAAATTGGACCTCGACGCTCCCGTCGCCGATCGCCTTCCGGCCTTCGGAGCGAACGGGAAGGGGACGATCACCCCGACGCGCCTGTTGACCCATACCGGCGGGCTGATCGCCGACAACGCGCTCTCCGACTACGCCGACGGTCCGGACGCGGCGTGGACGGCGATCTGCGAACTCGAACCCCGCGCCGTCCCGGGGGAGCGGTTCACCTATTCGGACGTCGGCTTCATCGTCCTCGGCAAGCTGGTCGAAGAGGCCTCCGGCGTCCCGCTGAACGAGTACGCCGCCCAGCACCTGTTCGCCCCGCTCGGCATGACCCGCACCGGTTTCGTACCTGATAAATCCGTGCACGGGGAGACGGCTCCCACCGAACGTCGCGACGGCAGATGGCTGCGCGGGGAGGTACACGATCCGCGAGCCGCGGCGCTGGACGGCGTTGCCGGGCACGCGGGGCTGTTTGCCACCGCGGACGATCTCGGCCGGTTCGCCCGCATGTTGTTGGGAGAGGGACGACTCACCGACGAGGGCGCCGTTCGCCTGCTGAAGCCGGAGACGGTCCGCAGGATGACGGCCCCGCGTTCTGTGCCCGGCGGCCTCCGCACGCTCGGTTGGGACAACCGCAGCGCCTACAGCGGCAACCGGGGCGATCTCTTCTCAGACGCTGCCTTCGGCCACGGCGGGTTCACCGGCACGGGACTGTGGATCGACCCGGAGCGGGACCTGTTCGTCGTGTTCCTGTCCAACCGGCTCCACCCGGACGGCCGCGGCTCCGTCAACCGACTGATCGGCCGCATCAACACGGTCGTCGCGGCCGCGGCTCTCTGCGAGTGAGAGCTTCGACGGCTCGCGGCCGGAGCGGGGGCCGGCGGTGTGCAGCAGCAGGCTCGCCACCATCGCCAACAGCACGCTGGCCGCGAAGGCCCACAACGCCCAGCCGGCGATGACTTCCGTATTCCCCGGCAGCCCCTTCACGGCGACGACGATCAGCCCGATCACCATCACGTCCAGCATGCTGAACTTGCCGACGTGATGAGCCAGCCACCCGGCCCAGCCGTGGCGGGCGTTCTCGTCGGCGTGGGCGGCGGTCCAGCCGAGGATCGCCAGCTTCGCGGTCGGAAACGCCACGCTGAAGGCGAACAGCAGCCCGGCCAGCCCCTCGGCGCCGTGGTTCCACATCCGCTCGATGCCGGTCAGCACGCTGAAGGTGCTCGGCCGCAGCACCCGCGGTTCGAGAATCTCGATCCACCCATGCCATGGCCCGCCGTTGGGGATCACCGTCATACACGGCCCCGTCAGTCCCAACCCCAACGTCACGCAAGACGCCGCGACCAGTAGCAGGACGAGCGTGCGACGAGCGGCGGACATGGGACGAAACAGACGGGGGGGCAGTTGACCAGACTAACGACGGCGCCAGCGGTGAGGTTCACTTCAATCCGGCCACCATGAGTCAGCCGCTGGGGACCGCAAGGAGACGGATCGCCGGCCACGCTTCCGACGAAGCAAGCAGCTTCAGCAACGGCCCACGCGTCCGTTCGTCTTCCCACAGTGACTCATAGAACCGCTCGACGCCGTCGACGGGATGCCATTTCGCCATTAACGAGAACGCTTCGCTCTTCGCCGACCTAGGTTCGGCCCGCGCCGGATTCTCCGCTAGCCACACTGCTGTCCGCGTTACTCGGTCCGGCTCGGCAGAGGCGTAGGCAGCGCAGACCAGCCGCTCCAAGGTCTGCTTTTCCGGGATGCCGTTTCGCACGCCTTCTTCAAGCCCCTCGGGCGTGTCGCACGCCCACGGGCACACGGCGACGAGCGTGTTTGCCCCTCCCGTTCGCGACACCTCGAACTGAAGGCGGTCCTCGTCGTAGTCGGTCACCTGCTGGGTCGCTCCCTTGGCCGCATTCACAACCCGATCCCGCAAAGTCGCCAGCCGCTCCCTCGCTCCGGAGGTCGGACTGTCCGAGTCGTAGTTATAGATGAGATGCCGTACGGCCAGCCGCTTGCTCCGTTTCAACTGAATGTCGAACGTCTCCAAAAGTTTGCTGACGCCGCGCGCTGGTACGATTTCCGCGTACCGCTCTCCAGCCACGGACCGAAATCCGAATTGCCCGCCGGTCACCGGCATCCCGGCCGGGTCTTTCACCCGCTCCCCCTTGGGCGGTGCGACGAACCCGGCGTGATTGATTAATAGGCCGCTCCAGAAGGCCCGGTCGTGGTAGCCCTCGCAGACGATGATTGCCGCCGCGCCGGCGGTCGACGGCCCGCTCACCGTAAGTCCTCGGCGATCTGCCGACGGGCGAACCGCACCTCGCCGCCGTCGTGCCGAACCGACTGCAAATGGCCGTCGTCCAGCCAAAGCGTAAACAGGGCGAGAAGCCCGTCCGGCTCCTCACACTCGTCTAACAGGCAGTCGATGAACTCGAGACTGTGCGTCGTCAGCACGACCTGCGTGCCGGAGCGGACGGCATTGACGATCGCCTTCGCCACCAACGCCATCGCCGCGGGGTGCAGGTGGGCTTCGGGTTCTTCGAGCAGAGCGACGCCTCCCGATAATGCCGTCAGGCTTAGCCCAATTCGGAAGGCGGCATGAGTCCCTTCGCCGTAGTAGGCAATTGGTAAACTGCCGCCAGCCCAACCGAAATGAAGCACGGGTACATCCCCCTCCGTGAGAACTTCCACTCGATCAACAGTCGAGACGAGAGAGGAAGCTAGCACTGCAATATTCTCTCTCCGTCCTGCTCTAGCAATTGCGGAATAGAGGTCGGATAAAGTGTTGCGAAATGTCCGCGGGACTCCCTCGACAACTTCGACCTCGTCGACGCCAGGCAAGGCAACGTCAACTTCCGGATGCTGTCTTTCTATAGACATTCCGTTGTGTCTGAAGGTGCGTTGGTACGTTCGCACGGTTTCAGCGTGGAGAGCTGCGGTCACAGTAATTTCCCACGTCGCCGCCGCTCGATCCTCGGTGACCGTCAGGGTGCAGCCTCGTGCCTCTCCGGCGGTCGCGACACACTGAACACGACACCGTTCGCCCCCCCCGTGCCCCCGCCATAACAGCCAGCGGGCGGCACCGCTGATCGGCGGACGACGATTGACACAGTCCTGTACCGCCTCCGCCGGATTCGGACTCCCGCCAATATCCAACGCATCCAGCACCGTGCTTTTGCCGCTGCCGTTGGGGCCGGTGAGGATCGTTAGCGGGGCCAAACCCTCCAGCTTGCCGGATTTGATGCCGCGGAGGTTCTCGATCTCCACCGATTGAATCCGGGCCACCGCCCCGGTCGGGGCGGCGTCCGGGGCGGCGGGGGACTCGGGGTCGGCGACGCTCATGGGGTCACACCGTCAGTTCGACGACCGTGGCGGGCACCTTCTTCTGCTGGACTTCGGCGGCGCGGTCGTCGTCGGCGAGGTCGCTGTGGCAGGCGGCTTTGTGGCCCTCGGTCGCCCCGACGGCCTGCTTGGTCTTGCCGGCGAGCTTGTGGATCTGGTCCGGCGAGAGATGGCCGCGCTGCTCCAGAATCGACCGCTGTTCGTCGTTCAACGCGGGGCTTTTCAGCACTTTTTCCCGGGCGAAGCCGTCGGCCTTGCCGCTGGCGAACTCTTGGATCTCCTTGCTGATCCGCACGCTGCACCAGTCGTGGCCGCACATGGCGCAGAAGTCGGTGTCCACGTCGAGATCCTCGTCGTGGAAGGCCCGGGCGAGGTCCGGGTCGAAGCTCAACTCGAAGTGCTTCTCCCAGTTGAGAGCGGCCCGGGCGCGGGTCAGATCGTCGTCGCGGTCGCGGGTGCCGGGGATGCCGAGCGCCACGTCGGCGGCGTGGGCGGCGATCTTATAGGCGACGCAGCCCTGCTTCACGTCGTCCTTCTTGGGCAGGCCGAGGTGCTCCTTGGGGGTCACGTAACAGAGCATGCTCGCCCCGTGATACGCCATCGCCGTGGCGCCGATGCAGCTCGTGATATGGTCGTAGCCGGGGAAGATGTCCGTCACCAGCGGCCCGAGGACGTAGAACGGTGCCCCGTGGCAGAGCCGACGCTGGATCTTGGCGTTGTATTCGATCTGGTCGAACGGGACGTGGCCCGGACCCTCGATCATCACCTGCACGCCCTTCCGCCAGGCCCGTTCGGTCAGTTCGCCGAGGGTGAACAGTTCCGCGAGCTGCGCTTCGTCGGTGGCGTCCGCGAGGCCGCCGGGACGCAGGCCGTCGCCGATGCTGAAGGTCACGTCGCGGTCGTGCAGCACGTCGCAGATCGCTTCCCAATGCTCGTACATCGGGTTCTCGGCCTGATGGACCAGCATCCATTTCGCCAACAGACTGCCGCCGCGGGAGACGATGCCGATCAGCCGGTCTTTGACCAGATCGATATGCGCCCGCCGCACGCCGGCGTGGACGGTCATATAATCGACGCCCTGTTCCGCCTGATGGCGGAGGGTCTCGAGGATGATCTCGATATTGAGATCCTCCAACTTCTTGCCGATAATCATGGAATAAATCGGCACCGTGCCGATCGGCACCGTGGATGCTTTGAGGATCGCCTCGCGGCAGGCGTCGAGATCGCCGCCGGTGGAGAGGTCCATGACGGTGTCCGCCCCCCACTTCTCCGCCCACTGGAGCTTCTCGACCTCCTCGTCGGTGCCGCTGGAGACCGGCGAGGCGCCCATGTTGGCGTTGATTTTGGTCAGACTCGCCCGCCCGATCGCCATCGGGTCGAGTTCGTACTCGAGGTGCTTGGTGTTCGCCGGGATCACCATCCGCCCGGCGGCGACCTCGTCGCGGACCTGCGCGGCGGTCAGGTGCGGCTCGCGTTCGGCGACGCGGGTCATCTGCGGGGTGACGATCCCGAGACGGGCGGATTCAAGCTGCGTGATCGGCTCGAAGCCGGCCGGGTGGGTGACAGTGAGAAACGACCCGTCCGCCTGCTCGACCTCGATCGTCTCGCAGCCGTCCCTTCCGCCTTCCGCCTTCCGCCTTCCCTCTTCAACGGACCAGCCGTCGGGGAGGAAGTCCCACGCGGTGCGGTCGCTGGCCTGCGGCATCCCCGGGGCGTCCGGAGAGGAGAACGTCATCCGCCCGGCCGGTCCGGGGGCGAGCTTGGGAGCGTTGGCAAAGGTACCGGGCGTGGTGCCGGCCGGGGCGGAGGCGGGATCGCCGCCGACGGCGGGGAGCGGAACGAACGACATGGGGTGACCGGCGGGTACGGACGGAACGAATCGATGCGGTACCTCATCCTACGGGCGACGCGGTTGCTCGGCGATGCAGTCGAAGCGATTGCCGATCGCCCCTTGAACGACAACGGTCCGATGACTCCTCGCCCCCTCGGGCGCCAGTGGCTTCGTCAGTAACGCGGGGGCTTTAGCAGCGATTGGATCCCGACAGGACGATCGGGCGCCGCACGCGCTGGAAGAGCCACTGGCTTACGAGACGGCAAGGCGCCGGCGGACCCGCACCAGCGCTGCCTGTCGGCACTCTTGCGAATGTCTCGACGCCGCCTTTCCCAGGCAGGTCGCCGCCTCACGGGGGCTTGTTCGTCAACGCAATCTTCGAGATCCCTTGCTGGAAAGGCCTTGAATCTGGCGAGAATTCAGCGGTCAAACGCAAACGGCGCCGGCATGAGATCATGCCGGCGCCGTGTACGGCCCAACTCAGCATCGATTGTTGCGGCTGCCTACCTCGGCTCGTCAGGCAGGGACGCGGACACGCCGCCTCCGCCGGGACTGACGGTGTTCGTCTCGGGCTCGAAATTCGCCGGCGGGGTCGGGACCCTCGCGGGGTCGACGAACTGCGGTTCGCTCGAGGTGGAATCACATCCGCTTCCGACCAGGCATGTCGAAGCCAGCATCGCCAGGCCCAGGCCTCGGGCGGACCAAACCGAAAGGGGGGGGTAAGACCGGGTCATTAGGGTTTCAGGCGGAGAGACGTTTTAGAAGAAACTGTCGCAGCAATCAGAACGGGTTGCTGTCAGGGACGATGCCGTCCGACATGCCGGTGACCGCCCGCCAGACCAGGTAATCGATCGACCCGATCGATTGGACGGAACCGTCGCCGGCCGCGAACTGAACGACGTCTCCGGCATGTTCGCTGTGGAACTGCAGCACGTTGTCATCGCCGTTGCACCAACTGAAATTCGGGCCGCTCGGGAACGCCACGTCTTGGTGCTGAGGCAGACCGCAGTAAGTGATCGCCGGGGGGGCGGACATCCACTGGAAGCCCAGGAGGGGCGGATCGGAGCCGTAAGGGTGAGCGAGCCCGCCGTCATTCTCGCCGAACATCAGGGTGTTGGTGAGGCCGTCGCGAACGGAGGCGAACGTAACCTTGTCTCGGCGGTAGAACATCCCTTTCTTCGCCTTCCAGAAAGAGCTGTCGATGTTTCCCAAGACGCCGGCGATCGGCAGATAGTGCGTGGCGCCCATGCGGCTGAAGCCGAACTCGTCCACCCAGACGCTCTGATCGCCGTAGTAGCTGTACGAAACGGTGCCCGAACCCCATGACAGGAAGCCCATGTTAAGACCCGCGCCGAACTCATTGTCAGAGCTCGTCGGACACAGCAGAGTCGGAAGTTTCGTGTAGGAAACCGTGAGCGTGTCGAACGTCGTCGGGTCCGTATCGCCGAGCGTCACCCAGAACGGGGCTCCACTGTTCTGATCCACATTCGTCACCGACCGATCCAGCTTGTCGGCGACCGTCTCGTAGTCGAGGTAAGGCAAGAGCTGTGGGAAGACGCCGCTGCGTTGCTCTCCGACATGGGACTGGTTGATGTCGTCCCGTCCCAAGAAACCGGCCGGCAACTTCTGGTAGGTGCTTTCGAAGTTATGAACCGCCAGCCCGATCTGTTTCAGGTTGTTCTGGCACTGGCTGCGTCGGGCCGCTTCGCGGGCCTGCTGAACGGCGGGGAGCAGTAGGGAGACCAGGATCGCGATGATGGCGATGACCACCAGCAGTTCGATCAGCGTGAAGCCGGTTCGAGGCCGGCGTACATCAGTGGCGCGTAGGGGACGCGGAGAGGAGGACATTCGTAAACTCGTCCGGGGGAGAGGAGGAAAGGAGCGGGTTCCAAGAGCGCTTCCAGGAAAATGAAGGCCGCGGAATGGGAAACCGATGGAATAGTCTCCCATCGCCGCTTTGTGAAAACACTAAGAAAAAGTCGTACCTCCGCCGGATGCGGGGATTTTCCCCAGTTCTGACATCCCAACACGGGGTTGTTGCTGGAACGATAGGCAGAAGCGCTGCTCGTCCGAGCGGCTCTCGCCGCTGAGAAATTTGGAAACGACGAGGCCCGCGCCGCCGCCGGCCCGGCTTCCCGCTCTCACGCGGCTCGCAGGAGTCCCGGCTCGCTGTCGTTGGCATCGCTGCCCGCTGCGGAGGCTTTGAAGTTCCCGTCGTCGCCGACGTCTTCAAATCGCACCGTGAGCCGTTTCGACACGCCGCTTTGCTGCATCGTCACGCCGTAGAGGACGTCGGCGTCGCACATGCTGGGCTTGCGGTGCGTGACCATCAAAAACTGCGTTTCTTTCTTGAAGTCCGCCATTACGCCCAGGAATCGGCCGATGTTCGCCTCGTCCAACGCCGCGTCCACTTCGTCCAGAATGCAGAACGGACTGGGGTTCGAGCGAAAGATCGCCAGCAGCAGGCCGACGCAGACGATCGTCTTTTCGCCGCCGGACAGCAGCGAGATGTTCCGCGGCTCCTTGCCGGGCGGGCGGGCGAAGACCTCCACGCCGCACTCCAGCGGATCGCTTTCGTCTTCCAACCGCACGTCGCCCTCGCCGCCGCCGAAAAGTTGGCGGAACAGCGCTTGAAAGTGACCGCGGATGCTGGCGAACGTCTCCAGGAACAGCTCTTTACTGTCCCGATTCACCCGGCGAATCAGGTCTTCCAACAGCCGCTTGGCCTCGACGAGGTCCGCCAACTCGCGGCTGAGCCGGCCGTGACGCTCTTCCAACTCGTCCAGCGTGGCGAGGCTGTCCGGGTCCACGGCGCCCAGCGCCCGCAGCTTGCCGCGGAGGGCGTCGACGCGGCGATTGAGGTCCGCCCGTTCTTCGTCCAGCGACGGCAGGGCGAACGTGTCCTCGTCTCGCTTGTCGTCGGCACGTTCGTCCGCCAATTCTCGTAACGCC
Source organism: Alienimonas chondri (assembly GCF_013036045.1). Lineage (GTDB taxonomy): Bacteria > Planctomycetota > Planctomycetia > Planctomycetales > Planctomycetaceae > Alienimonas > Alienimonas chondri. The sequence goes on along the minus strand of NZ_WTPX01000175.1, from coordinate 387 downwards.
GAGGGACCGCGGTCCCTCGGCGTGACGGCGGCGACCTCTTCCAATTCGATCCCGTATTCCTCCCGCAGGCGCTCGGCGCTGGCCGACAGTCGGGCGGAGCGATCCCGCAGACCGTCCTCGGCGGCGCGAGCGGCGTCCTCGAGCGTTTTGCGGCGGCTCTCCACCTGCTGCAAACGTCCGGCGTGCGCACGGCGGCACTCGGCGAAGGTCTCCGCCTCGGCGGCGAGGACCGCGGCCTGTTCGGCGAGGCGATCGCGTTCGGACATCCGCTCCGCGGCCCGGGCGGCGGCGTTGAGCGAACCCAACGTCGCCTGCGACCCGCGACGGCGACCGGCGGCGCGGCGTTCGTCGGCCTCCCGCAGCGCCGCCCGCTTCGCGGAGACGTCG
>NZ_WTPX01000174.1 GCF_013036045.1 Alienimonas chondri | reverse complement strand
TCCCCGTTCGATTACTGGCGGACCCCGCGGTCCGTCAGACGCTGGAGCGCGTCGCCGGTGCCGCCGTGACGGAACGGGCGACGTCCCTGACCGCCGACCTGCCGGCCGAGGACGCCGCCCTCGACGCGCTGCTCGCCGAGCGAGCCGCCGCGTTCGATCCCGCCGCCGCCTCGGCGGAGCGCGGGGCGGCGTTATTCAAGCCACAGTGCGCCGCCTGCCACGCGATCGGCGGCGTCGGCGGGTCGATCGCCCCGCAACTCGACGGGGTGGGCGTCCGCGGCGTCGAGCGGCTCTGCGAGGACGTGCTGGCGCCGAACCGCAACGTCGACGCCGCCTTCCGCACGGTCCTGCTCGTGCTCGAGGACGGCCGCGTGCTCACCGGCCTGCCCCGACGAACCGAGGGCGAAACGTTGATCCTGGCGGACGCGGAGGGCAAAGAGTTCGCCGTCCCCGCCGAGACGGTGCTGGATCGGGCGGATTCGCCGCTCTCCCTGATGCCCAGCAACGTCGGCGAGACGCTGACGCCCGCCCAGTTCACTGATCTGCTGGCCTACCTGCTCGACCAGCGGGAACCCGCGGATCCCGCGTCCGCCGACGCCTCCGCCGAGAAGTGACGATCGGCGACGACGCTATTGCGGGGCGATCCAGTCGATTGCGGAGTTCCCCGGCGCGACCGGGCGGGCAGTCCGGTTCGTTCGGCGGGCTTCGGCGAGCGCCTCACCTGCGGGCGTCGAGTTCGTCTCGCCTCATGATCCGGCGGAGCAGCCCGTTGCATCCCATCCGACCGTGTCCGTAGAGTCGCCGATCGCTTTGACGGCTGATTCGTCGACGCTCCCGCGTACCCCTCCCCGAACTATTTCGCGAATGACGCCGGGGCGCGAGCATCGATCCTTGGGGGCCACGGCAGAGAGATCGCCGCGTCGGGCGGAAACGGTTCGGCCGCAGCCTGAGACCGGGAGGGGAGCCGGCCGGTGAATGCGACCGAACCGAGCGAACGGCCGGCGTCCGCCCCCACGACGGGCCGCGCGGGAGTGAAGCGATCGATCGATCTGGTCGCCTCGGCGGTTACGGTGCCGGCGTGGGCGGCGTACCGGACGTCCGCCGCCGTCGTCGGCGCCGAGCGGGCGTTTCCGGGCTTCGCCCAGCTGTTCGCGTTGCTGCCCGGGCTGACGGGGACGACGCTGCGGCGGGCGTTCTTCCGGCAGACCCTGCGGGCGTGCGGGCGGGACGTACACGTCGGGTTCGGGGCCCTGCTGACCTCCCCGGAGGCGACCCTGGGAGCCCGCTGCTACGTCGGACCGTACTGCGTGCTGGGAGCGGTGGACGTGGGCGAGGACGCTCTACTCGGGTCTGCGGCGTCCGTCACGAACGGCGGTCGCCAGCATGGAATCGACCGGCTGGACGTGCCCGTTCGGGAGCAGCCGGGCGAGTGGCCGCGGGTTTCGATCGGGCGGGACGTCTGGGTCGGCGACCGGGCGGTGGTGATGGCGAACGTCGGCGAGCAAGCCGTGATCGCCGCCGCCGCGGTGGTCACCGGCCCCGTCAAACCCCGCCAGATCATGGCCGGCGTGCCGGCGAGGGTGATCGGGGAGCGGGGGGCCGAAACGCTTGCGACTCAAGCGGCCGCCCGCGAACCGAGCGGGCTCAACTGAGCAGCTCCGGGAAGTCGCCGGTGGCTCCGGCGAAGCGGTCGGTGTCCACGCCCAACTGCCGCAACATCGTGACGAAGACGCGGGTGAGCGGTTGGTCGTCGTTGGTGATCGCCCGGCTGTACGGTTCCGGGCCGCCGTCCCAGGCGCCGCGGATGGAATCGGCGCCGGAGTAGTTCAGGTATCGGCCGTGCTTGAAGCCGAGGTTCCGTCCGCCGGCCAACACGAGCGGATAGTTGCGAGAGAGGTGAAACGCGCTCGACGCCGATCCGAACAGCAGGAGCGAATTGTCGAGCATCGACCCGGCGCCCGACGGCTCCGGGGTCTCCTTCAGCCGGGTCGCGAACCGGGCGAACTCCTCGTTGAGGAACCGGCAGTAGATCCCCAGGTTCTTCCAGCCGCCGGGACGCTTCGTATCGTGCGTCAGTTGGTGGGCGAGGTTGAATCCGACCGCCCGAGCCAACCGATCGCTGACCCCGGCCCCGTTCTCGCGGCCGATCTGATACGTCGCGACCCGCGTCGAGTCCGTTTTGAAGGCAAGGTAGATCATTTCCAGCATCGCCCGCACGTACTCCCGCGGGGAGTCCGGCGAGAGGTCCTGATCGACCGGCGGCCGACCGGCGGCCGGCGGGGGCGCGTCGACCCACCGCTTGGCTTTCTGCACGCGCCGTTCAGCCTCGCGCACGGAGTCCAAATATTCGTCCAGCCGGCCTCGGTCCTCGACCGACAGCCGCCGCCGCAAATCGTGCGCGTCCTCCAACAGGTCGTCCAAGGCGCTTTCGCTGATCGCCAATCGGCGGGCCGCATCGGCGTCGCTTTTGACGAACAGCATGTCGAACAGGCGCTTCGGGCTTCGCTCCGCGGGGATCGCCCGACCCGCCCGATTGAACGAAATCGTCTGCGCGTTCCGCGGCGTGCCGGTGCCGCCGTCCGTCGACATTACCAGCGACGAGAACCGGGTCGCGTCTCCGACGTGCTCCGCGTAGAGCTGATCGAGCGAGATCGAGTTCTCGTAAGCCCCTTCGCGGCGAATCCTGGCGGCCGTGAGGAACTGGTCCGCGTTGCGATGCCCGTGCACCTTGCGGGCCTCGGGGTGCGAAAAGCCGGAGAGCACCGTCAGGTCGTTCCGCAGCGGCTCGAAGACGTCGGTGCACTTGGTGAACCGAAACTCCGTGCCGGCGCCGTGGGGGAACCAGGACCAATCCTCGAACGCCGGATCCTCCCGCAGCGGCATGGGCACGCCGTCGGGGAAATAGATGCACGCCAGCCGCTTGGGAGCGTCCGGCCCCCCGGCGTCCGCCGCGACGACCGGCGGGGCGGACCCCAGCAGCGGCAGAGCCAACGCCGCCCCGGAGCCCCGGAGAAAACGCCGTCGGTCCAGTCGGTCGAGGTGGAATGCCACCGGTCGCTCGCTTGAAGGAGTCAGTGAAGTCAGTCGCCGTCGTCGCTCCGCGCCGTCCGTCGCGGACGGGCGGATTGCCCCGCTATCGCGATCGAAACAGCTCGCTCGTCACGAGGCTGGTCACCATCGTTCGCAGCCCATCCCCGGAGTCGCGCACCCGCTGGGCGACCTCAGTCACCCCCGCGCGGTCGCCGAAGCCGAGTCGTCGCCCGAGGGCGAACGCCGCCATGTTCTCGACCGTCGCCCGCACGAATTGATCGTCACGGTTCTCGATGAGGTACCGCTTGAGTCCCTCCATCCCGTCGAGCCGATCCGCGCTCGGTAAGCGGCTCGCGGCGTCGATGGGCTCTCCGTCGATGAGTTCGCGCCGGCGTCCGGTCGCGTCGTAATGTTCGAACGCGATCCCCCACGGATCGATCTTCTGATGACAGGACAGGCACGCGGCCTGATTGCGGTGGTCTTCGATCCGCTCCTTGAGGGTCAGCTCGGCGATCTTCGGGTCGGACAGGTCGATCTCCGGGACGGCCGGCGGCGGCGGCGGCGGCGGGTCGTTGAGCAAGCTCGTCAGCAGCCAGACGCCGCGTTTGACGGGATGTGAATCCGTCCCGTCGGAGTTCATCGTGAGCGGCCCGGCCTGGGTGAGCAGCCCGCCGCGGGGCGTGCCGGCCGGCAGCGGTACGCGGCGAAAGCGATCGCCCCGAACGTTCGGAAGACCGTAGTGCTCGGCGAGTCGTTCGTTCACGACCGTGTAGTCGGCGTCGAGAAACTCCAGCACGCTGGCGTCGTGTCGCAGCATCTCCCCGAACAGGGCCGCCGGTTCCTGCTTGATCGCGTCCAGCAGGGCTTCGTCGAGTCCGTCGTCGGCGGGTCGGAGATACTCCAGCGGCCGCAGCTTGAGCCACTGCTGCACGAATTGCTCGGCGAAGCGGTCGGCCCGCGGATCGGCCAACATCCGGTCGACCTCTCGCCGCAGCATCTCGGGATCATCGAGCCGCCCCGCCGCGGCGAGGTCCAGCAACTCGTCGTCCGGCAGGCTGCACCAGAGGAACAGCGACAACCGCGTCGCCAACTCGTGCTGCGAGAGTCGATCCCCCCTCTGCTCCTCCGGCGCCCCCGATTCGCCGGCCAGAACGTACAGGAACTTCGGCGAACTCAGGACCGTCGCGAGGACCTCGACGATCGCCTGCTGGAAGTCGTCGCAGCCGGGCCGCAGCCGCTCGAACAGCCGGAGCTTGCGGTCGACGTCGCGAGCCGCGGGGGGGCGGCGCCAGGCCCGGGTCATGAACGATTCGAGCACTGCTCGGGCGTGGGCGGTCTCGTCGTCTGCTCGGGCGCTCTCGGGAAACACCGCCCGGTGCGAATGCGGCGGCCACTCGTCGTAGACCGGGGCGGTTACCTCCACGAGGTCGATCAGGATCGCGGGGCTGTCGGAGCCGGCGCCGCCCCGTTCCCGCGTCGCATTCGTGAAGCGCAGAAACTCCGACGGGCTGGGCTGATCGCCCAGCCGCGTCTCCCCGCGGTAGGCGTTGCGGTGCCGGAGTTCGCCGAGGGGCACGTCCCACTGATACACCTTCGACCGCCCGTGGGCCGCATCGATCGAGAGGATGCGATCGCTCGCCCGTTCGAGCGACGCCCCTTCGTTCGTCGCCTGAAAGCCGAAGTCGAGCCGCAAACTCGGCAGGCGCTCCCCGGCGTCCTCGGCCCGCGACGCCCGGACGCGCACCCGCAGCGTGCCCTCCTCCGGCAGCTCGTCGCCCAGTTCGACCGTCAACGCCGCCCTTCGGTCGCCGGGATACACGACGGCCACGTGCGATCCTGGTTCCGGCAGAGACGACTCCGCGGCGGACGCCGGGACGTCGTCGGGCGCGAACGCGTATTTCGCCCCGACGTAACGCCAATCCATCTTCGTCCGCGCCCCCGTCGCAAGGTCCAGATAGTGCGACCGATCGGCCGGCGCCTGATCCGGTCCGGCCTTTCGGACGGCCTGCTCCATCGGCGCCGTCCAGCGTTTCAGAGGCGGACGCTCGCCGCGCACCGTCACGCGACGCAGCGCCTCGGCGGCAAGCCGGCGGTAGGCTTCGACCTGCTTCACGGACATCCGCAGCGACTCAGCGTCGTTCTCGAAACCGTCCTCCGCGCTGGCCTCTTCCGGCAGGTCGCCGACGAACGTCCAGGGCACGCCGAACAGGTCCTGCAGGGCGTGGTTGTATTCGTATCGCGTCAGACGCCGAAACGAGGAGCGGTCGCCGCGCCCCTTTCGCAATTGCTCCGCCGCCTGAATCTCGGCGGAGAGCCAATCGACGATGCGAACCCGCTCGGCGCCGGTCAGATCGCTCGACTCCGGCGGCGGCATCTCGCCCTTGCTAAGGACAGCATAGACCTCCAACCACCACGCGGCGTCCCCGCCGTCGACCAGATCGGCGTCCAGCTCGTCCGCCCGAAAATTGCCCTCGGCGTATTCGCCGCTGTGGCAGTCGAAGCAGGCCCGCTCCAACAGCGGTTTGATCGCGGTCTCGTACTGCCCCGGGTCGCGATCGGACGCGGCGGCGACCGTCTCGTCAGCGCTATCCCCTTCGCGGCCCCCGTCCTGCGCCCCAGCAAGGCCCGGAGTCACGAGGCAGAGGGCAAGCAGCGCGATCGGACCGACGCCGAGCCGCCCCTCCCCACTCACTCTAAAGTGTTTGACCGACTTGGAACGGCGTGCGACGCCCCGGGCGCACGCGCAGCGGCGAACCCGAAATCGAGTGGGGAACATTGTCGCGGGGGCGGGAGGAGGGGCGACGAGGCGGGGCCGTAAGGTACCGGCTCGCGGCGCTCGACCGAAGGAAAAAGGGATGAGCCGTCCGAAGCCGAAGCGGTTCAGCCCTCGTCGCCGGTGAATGGTTCTCTCCCGCGAGGCCTGCCAATCGCCCCGAGACCGGGCGGCCCCCAGCGTCGCGGACGCCGCGGAGGAGACGGGAAACGGCCGAAACCTGGCGGCGTCTTACGGGTATGACTTAACGCCTCCCTTCCCGGCCCGGACTTGCCATGACGGCCGCCGCCCTGTTGCTCGTCGCGTTCGCCGCGGCGGACGTGCCCGCCGATCCGTCGGCGCCCGCGGCCGTCTCTTTAGAAATCCGCGATCCGGCGGCGCTGCTCGCCCACCCGCTGATCGGGAACGTATGGGCGGAATTAAACGAGGCGCCGGGCGTGCGGGAGGCTCGACGCCGGCCGGAACTGGATGCCGTTCTCGACCCGTTGCGATTCCTCGCCGGCCGCTGCGATCGGGACGTGCCGACGCTGTTGGCCGATCTGACCGCGGGCGGCGTGCGCTTCGACTGGAGCGGCGAGGAGAACGGCCCGGCCGCCCTCACGATCGCCGCCGCCTCGCCGGAGGTCTGGCAAGAGTTCCTGCCTGCCTTACGAACCTGGCTCTCGAGAACCGCCGACCCGTTGACCGCCCTCGCGGCGATCCCGCCGGATCTGCAGGACGGTCAGGAATGGACCGTCGGTTCGCTCCGTTATCAGCTCGACGGGGCGACGCTCAGTCTCGCCTCCGGGGGAGCCCCATACGCCCCGCGGGCCGCTGGGGAGGATCACGTCCACCTTCGGATCGACCTCCATCACTTGCGGGAAAGCGGTCGTCTGCCCGCCGAGGCGGAGTTTCAGAAAGACCCGGCGTTTGCGGCGCTGCTCGGCGGGTACGCCGCTTCCCTGCTGTCGGCGAATCAATTCGATCTGTCCCTCGCCGACTCGGGGGCGAAGTCGGACGGACTGTCCTTGCGCATCGCCATGGATGGGGAGGAGAGGCTGCCCGGTTTCTTCGCGCCGCCCGACGCCGTCTCGCCGGCTCCGCTGAACGTGGCCGGGGCGCTTTATTCCGCGTCGTGGTATCGCGACTACCGAACGCTCTGGGACGCTCGCGGGTCGGCGCTTCCGCCGGAACAGGTCGAAGCGTTGGAGGCGAGAGACTTCGAGATTCGTCAGGGCATCAAGGTGCTGGGGGCGGACGTCCTGCCGAGCGAACTGGCGTCGGCGTTCGACAGTTCGTGGCGAGCGGTCGTCGTGAACGGAGAGCGGGAGTACCTCGTCGCCGCGACGCCGCCGCTGCCCGCGGCGGGGCTGGCCGTCAGCCTTCGCGATCGTGAGCGATTCGAAGATCTCGCCCGCCCGGCGCTCAGTGCGATCCGACTCGTCGCGGTGTTCGGCGGGGCGAAGATGCAGCCGTTCCGAACGCGGGGGAGCGAGGGCGAACTCGATCTGTCGGGGCTGCGTTTTCTCGACCGATCCGGCGCCGATTCCGTCGGGGATCGGGCGCGGTTCAACGTGGCCCCGACATGGACGGTGCATCGGGGGCACTTCGTCGTCGCTTCGACCCGACCGCTGGTCCGGTCGATCGCGGCGGCGCTGGATGCGGAGGCCGAGTCGCCGCACCGCTTGCCGCCCGGCGTGACGGAATCGCAGCGGTTCGAGCCGGAGGCATTCGCCGCGGCGCTGGACGCGGCCGGGGCGTCAGTGCGGTTCGCTCTGATCGCCGAGGGCGGGTTCGATTCCCTCGAGGCCGCGGCCATTCAGGAGGCGGCCGCTAGAGCGCTGAGGAGCCTGGGGCCGATCACCGTGACCACCGCCGTCGACGACAGCGGCCTGAGTCTCGAAATGCAGTTCACGCCGGCCGCGAGCGACCGATGAATCACGCCGAACGGACGCCGCAGGACACGCTGGATCGCTTCCGACCGGCCTCCGCGTGGGGGCAGTGGTGGCCCTCGCCTGACGTGGGCTGGGATCGGGCCGCGGCTGCGCATCTGCTGCGACGCGCCGGGTTCGGGCCTATCCCGGGGCAGTTGGAAACGATGGCCGAGCGGGGGCATCGGGCGGCGCTGGAGGATCTGCTGGAGCCGGATGCGGGAGAAGTCCGGCGTTTCGATGCCGCGGCGGCGGAGATGGAGGCCGCGGCCTGTCACAGCGGCCGGTTCGACGCTCTCTCCGCGACCTGGATGCACCGCATGCTGCGATCGCCGGACGTTCTGCGGGAGAAAATGACCCTGTTCTGGCACGGCCACTTCGCCGTCAGCGGAGCCAAGGTGACGGACGCCCGCTTGATGGCGGAGCAATTGGCGATGTTTCGACGTCTCGCTCTCGGCCGGTTCGGCGATCTGCTGGCGGCGGTGATGACCGATCCGGCGATGTTGCTGTGGTTGGACGGGGATCAGAACCGAGCGGGCGCTCCCAACGAAAACCTCGCTCGAGAGCTCTTCGAACTCTTCGCCCTGGGGCCGGGGCGCTACACGGAAAACGACATCAAGGAGGCGGCCCGGGCGTTGACCGGGTGGACCGTGGGGGACGCCGCGGACGGCCGCCGGGCCGTCTTCAGCCCCCGTCTGCACGACGGCGGGGAGAAGACCATCTTCGCCGTGACGGGGCGGTTCGGTGTGGGCGAGGTCGTGCGGCTTACGCTCGGCCAGCCGGCGTGCAGCACGTTCCTCATCCGGAAGCTGTTTCGGTTCTTCGTCTCGGAGACGGCGGAGCCGTCGGACGAATTGATCGCCCCGCTCGCGGAGGGATGGCGTCTGCGGAACTTCGATCTGCGATGGCTGCTCCGCACGATGCTGGGGTCCCGGGCGTTCTACTCGGACGCCGCCGTGCGGCAGCGGGTGAAGTCGCCGGTCGAGTATTGCGTCGGGCTGGCCCGGGGATTGGGCGGCCGGATGGGCACGCGGGCGCTAACCGACCAGGCGGCGGCGATGGGACAGCGACTGTTCTTCCCCCCGGACGTCTCCGGCTGGGAGGGCGACGCCGCCTGGCTGACCAGCGCCGGGTTGATCGATCGGCAGAATCTCGCCGCCGGGGCGACCTCCGGTGAAGGCCGCTTCGCCGGCCTCGACCCCGCCCGATTGGCGGAGGAGCATGAGCTAACGACCCCCGAAGAAATTAGTCGTTTCTTCCTTGATCACTTTCTCCAAAGCCCCGGCCACCCGGCCCACGACGCGCTGGCCGCTGAGCTGCGACGAACGGCGGCGGACGCCGGTCGCTTTGCGACGCCGCGGCTGATCGCCGCCCGCCTCGCCCG
>NZ_WTPX01000173.1 GCF_013036045.1 Alienimonas chondri | reverse complement strand
GGGAGGAACTCCTCGGCGCCGCCCGCGTCGGCCAGCAGGAGGAAGCGCCCGCCGGAAGCCTCCGCTGCTTGCTCAAGATCGGCCCGATTGAGGGACGTGACGTCGCCCTCCGCCGGCGGATCGGTGACCGTCAGCGTCGCGCCCGGTCCGCCCTCTCCGCCGATCGGCGTCAGTTCAAACTGACCGGGCGGCAAGCCCGCGATCGTCGCCGAACCGGCCGGCCCGAGCGGCTGCGAGCGCGTGACGCCCGGCCCCGCGATCTGGACCCCCGTCGCCCCCGAACCGTCCGCAACGACCGTCGCGACGCCGCCGGCTTCGATCGTCGTCGGTTCGACTCGCAGCGCCGGGGTCTCCTCGGGCGACGCGGCGGCCAACCGAACGGCCGCCAGCCAGAACCGTCGATGCGCGTCGCCTTCTTCGCCCGCGCCCAAGCCCCGCCAGCGCCAGGTTTGGGGAGCGCCGACGTCGATTCGCGTCCCGTCGGCGGTGCGCCGCAACGTGACGAACGGCGTGCCTCCCGCGGTGGCGAGCGTCGCCGCGGCCGGATCGGATTGCTCGGCGGGAGCGATCCCGAAGACCGGCGGCGGAGCGGCGTTGAACAGCCCCAATCGACGCCCCGCCGCCGTCGCGACGACCGCCGCGGGATCCGCGGGCTGTGCGCCGCTGATGTTTCCCGTCGTCGGCAGCGAATGGACCACGATGCGGCCGCCGGCCGGCGCCGGGCTCAAGCGTTCCGGCACGGCACCGATCGTGACGAGCACGTCGAACGGCTCCCGGTCGAACGGCTCCCCGTCGGGCGGACGCGGGGCGGCCGGGAGCGGGTCGTCGCCCACGATCACCGTCGCCTCCAACGTCGGCTCCCGCTCCAATAGCGATTGCAGGAAGCGGGCTTCGTGTCGCGGTCGGTCCGCGATCAACAGCACCCGGAGCGCTCCGCCCGGCACGTCGATCGACACGGCGTCGGCGGCCGCCGGGATCGGTTCGCCGCGGGCCGAAAGAGCAAGCGCGTAGCGATAAGCCCCGGCCTGCGGCGGCACGACCATCGCGTCGAAACGGGCGACGCCGTTCGGCCCGATCGTCGCTCGACCGGCGGCGACCGGCGTGCCGTCCGCTTCGTTCGTCAGCGTCGCGGTGAACCGCGGGGCGGGCGTGGGCACGCCGTCGGCGAAGGTCCAGCGAGCCGAAACGTTCACCGGCTCCCCCGGACCGAGCGGACGCGAGGCGACGAGCGACGCCAGCTTCGGAGCGCCCCACGGGTCCGGTTCGCCGGCGCCGATGATCAGCAGCCGCACGCCGGCCTCCCGGGCCGCGTCCGCGACCGACGAGAGCCGCCCCGCGGGGCCGACCGTCGAGCGGCCGTCAGTGACGATCGCGAGGGCGCCGGCCCGGCGGACCGCCGGCTCGCCCAACGCCGCCCGCACCGCGGCGGCGGGATCGCTGCCGGTGCGATCCAGTTCGATTCCGGCCAGCATCCCGGCATCGTTCAACGCCTCGCCCGGCAGCGGGGGACCGACGGTTGCGGCGAAGGGGCGGATGGTCAGCGGGCGCGGTTCGCCCCAACGACGAATCAACCCGCGGGCGGCGGCGAGCCTGTCCGGACCGCCGGATGCCATGCTGTCGGAGAGATCCAGCAAGACCGTCAGCGGAGCGGGTTCCGATTGCGCTTCGCCGCGTTGCTCGGGATTCAAGGCGAACGACGCCAGGGCGGCGACCGCGATGAGCCGCAGCAGGACGATCGTCGTCCGCCGACCGCGTCCGCCCGGCGGCGGGTTCCACCACAGACCGAGCGCCGCGCAGCAAACCGCCGCGAGCAGCAGGCCCGCGGCGGTCAGCGGTTCGATGGCGAAGGTCCAATTCAACCCGTTCTCCCCCGACCAGTTGGCGACCAGCAGGGGAGTCCACCCGCCGAACAGGCTCGGCGGGGGGCACGTCATCGCGTCAGGCGACCTTCTTGTCGTCCGGCACGGACGGGGCCGCCTTGCGGTTCGGCTCGCCGATCTTCCCGCCGGTGGCTTCGCGCACCTTGGCGGCGAGCTTCGGCACGTCGTTCTCCGGCAGGGCGGGGCTTTCCCAATCGAACCAGCCGTTGTCGAACGGGATGCGGATGCCGTACCGCATCGCCATGTTGGCGGTGTGAGCCATGACGGCGTCGGCCATGGCGATTTCGCCGTTGCAGCGGAGACCGCCCTCGGACGGCGGCTGCGGCTTGCCGCCGGGGTAGTAGTCGCCGTCCATCTCGCGGATGAGATAGCAAAGGTGCTCCATCTCCTCGCGGTAACCGCGGGAGATTTTCTCCGGCATCGTGCTCGCCGCGGCCACCGCGGCAGGGGAGGTGGTCTCGTAGCTGTCGAGCGCCGGGCCGCCGGCCTCGCCGGCGTTCACGACCCACAACCGCTGATCCGGGCCGCCGCCGCCGGTCGGGCCGGCTTCCTTGTATAGCAGCGCCTCTTTCTCCGCCTTCATGATCAGCGTGCCGCGGGAGCCGTACACGAGTTCTCCGTACGGTTCGAAGCGGTTGGTGCTGATCGAACTGTAGGTGACGACGCAACGGTCGTCGGAGTCGTTCTCGTACTGCTTCCCGGGGAACTCGAAGGTGGTGAAGATCTGGTCGAAGATCTCGCGATCGTCGCCCCATTTGTCCTGCGGACCGACGCCCTCGATGCCGTAGAAGTTCGTCCCGCCGTAACCGGCGACGGCGATCGGATGCACCTTACCGAGGAAGATGCTCGCGGCGTCCATCTGGTGCGAGCCGAGTTCGCCCATCAGACCGCCGCCGGTGTCGTCGAACAGGCGCCAGTTGATGAGGTGTTCGAGATCCTCATAGCCGTACTGCTCCGTCTTGCCGTCGAGGACCATATCCTCCTGCGGCCACAGCAGTTTGCCGGTCTTCGGGTGCAGCTTGGGCTGACGCCAGGCGTCGCGGCCGGGGAAGGAGCTGTTCCGGTGCCACTGGGCGCGGATGTACTTGATGTCGCCCAACAACCCCTGCTGCACCAGGTAGTTGGCGTTATCGTACAGCACGGAGTAGTGCCGTTGGTGACCGACGGCCAACAGCCGGTTCGCCTTGCGGGCGGCGGCGATCATCTCCTTACAGTCGCCGACGGTCTTGGCCATCAGCTTTTCGCACAGCACGTGCTTGCCGGCTTGGAGCGCCTTGATGGCCAGCGGGGCGTGCATGTTCAGCGGCACCGCGATGACGACCGCTTCGATGTCGTCCCGGGCGAGCAGTTCGTCCGCGTTGTCGTAGACCTGAATGTCCTTGGTCGCGTCGCGACCGAGCTTTTTGTTCAGGCCGACGCGGTGCTCGTTCCCGTCGCCCTTGAAGACGCGTTCCCGGTTGGAGGGGCGGGCGTCGGCGATCGCGACGATCTCCATATAGCCGCCCTCCGCCGGGTGCTCCGTGATGAGGATGTTGCCCTCGTCGCCGGTGCCAATGAACCCGACTTTGACCGGGTTCCCCTTCAGCTTGCTGTAGCCGAAGTAAGCGGCGCCCAGTCCCACGGTGCCCGCGGTGACGCCGGCGAGGAACTCCCGCCGGGTGGCTTCGGTTTTGAACCGCTCCCGGCTGCCCGCGAGGGCTTCGTAGAAGTTATCGTTGCCGATCTGTTCCTGTTCAGGGGTCAGGTGCATGGCGGGCGGCTCGAGCGGGCGACGGGAAGAGTACGGGGGATCTTACGTTGAATCGGTGCGGTTCGATGGAACCGCAATCGGTCGGCGGAGTTCACGGCCGGAGGACGGTCATTTCTCGGCCACGGCGTAAGTATTCGAGGGAGCGTCCTTCGCGGACTTCGTGGCGGTCGGTTCGGACTTCACGGCGACCGGCTTCGCCGCGGACGGTTTCGCGGCGGACGATTTCGCCGGGGCGGCCGGCACGGCGTTCTCCGCGGCGACGCGATTCCGCCGGCCCATCATGCGATGCCACGACGCGACCAGCAGCCCGTCGACGCCGAACCAGCGGCCGGTCGGGAGCGCCGCCAGGGCGAACAGCGCCATCACCTCGATCAGGTTCTTGTTGACCACCAGGGAGTGGTCCGGGCCGGGCGCCTCGATCACGCCGGGCCACGGCGGCCAGGCGAGGTAGAAGCCCAGCACCATCACCCCGGCCATCGCCGCGGCGAAGCGGGTCAGGAAGCCGATCAGCAGCAGCGTTCCCAAGGTGCAGAGGCCGGTGATCGTCAGCGTGTCCGCGATCCGAACGGTGTCCCACGGGTGCGGCAGCGGACCCTTCGCCCGCTGCTCCGGCGTGAGGATGCCGTACATATCCTCGGTGAGTTGGGCGTCGAGCGCCTTCACCGGACCGACGAGGGCGTTTTTCAGTTCGACGATCTCGCCGTAGAGCGTCTCCGCGTGCTCGCGCTGATAATCCGTCTCCGCGGTGGCGCGGGCCTCTTCGTACTCCTCCAGCAACGTGCTGTAGTAGCTGTCGATCGGCGTGTATTTATCGCCGATGGTGCCCTTGAAGCCCCCGAAGACGATGCGGGGGGCTTCGGGATCGATGCGGGTGGCGACGTCCAACCGTTCGCGGTAGCTCAGCCGGGTGGCCCGCTGGAAGACCCGCTCGATCGCTTCGGAGTATTTCCTGGCCAACTCCCAGTTCGTGTAGTTCTCGCCGTCGTTCATCTCGGGCGGCTCGCGGAGGGCGCCCTGCTCGTCTTTCAAGACGTCGTCGACGAGAGCCAGCAGTTCCAGCTTTTCCTTCTGGGTGAGGTGCCGCTTGCCGTCGACGATGATCCGCTGGGTCTGCGGGTTGAATTCGACGAAGTTGGCGAGGTTCTCCGGCACCTTCGCCCCCTCGGGGAACTCGTCCAGCTCGGCCCGAAAATCGGGGGGGCCTTCGAACAGCACGTTCAGCTGGCGCTTCTGCTGGTCGGAGAGCTGATAGAACTCGTCGAAGGCGACGTAGCGGGCGTTCCACTTCGCGTTGACGGAGTCGTAGTCGAGCCAGGTGCGGTCGTCCGGGTCGCCGGTCATGTTCCGGAACGCGTTGCGGAACGGTCCCTGAGCGTTCTTCAGGTAGCCCTCGCTGGTCCACGGCCGATTGGTATCGAGCGTGGAGACCTTCCAGAAGCCCTCGTAGGCCAGTTGCCAGCCGATGAACAGCCGCAGCGTGACCAGCAGTACGCAGGCGATCACGGCGATCCGGCGAGCGTCCGCGGTTGCGTCGACAGGTTGCGGTCGGACGGGCGGGACGGGGCTGCGGTCGGCGGTCGCTTCGGTCACGTTCTCTTCGTCTTTCAGTCCACGCACAGGACGGCGTTCGGGTCGAGGAACAGCGAGTCCGGGTCGACGTTACGCACCGTCACCGGAAGCCGCCCGCCCGTGGGAGGGGGGACCAGTATACCGCCGAACTCCGGGTTCGCATCAAGGAACGCCGTCGCGGCGGGAAGTCCCATCACATAGAGCGCGGTTGCGAGGGCGTCCGCGTCGGCGGCCCCCGTCCCCGAATCGGCGGGGGCGAAGACCGTCGCGCTGAGCAATCCGCCGGCGCGCTCCGGGTCCGCCGGCCAGCCGGTGCGGGGGTCGAGGAGGTGTCCCAATCGCCGCCCGCGGTGCCGATAGAACTGCACGTTCGAGCCGCTGGTCGCCATCGCCTGGTCCTTCAACAGCACCGTGCCGAGTCGCCGCGTCGTGCGGTGCGGATCGCCCAGTCCGACCGGCCAGCCGCCGCCCCGTTCCTCCGGCAGGTGATCGCCCCGGGCCAGCACGCTGCTGCGTCCGCCGTGCAGCAGAAACGCCGCAACCCTTTGCTCGACCAGGTGCTCCGCCGCCCGATCGAGGGCGTACCCCTTGCCGATCCCGCCGAGATCGATCCGCGACCCCTCGCCCAACCGCACGCCGTGCGTGTCGTGCTGGAACGTCAGCCGGGACGCCTCGCAGGCACGAGCCTCCTCAGCGGCTCGGTCTTCCGAGAGAATGTCGTGCGCCGCACGGGCCTCGCGCCACAATCGCACCAGCGACCCGGCGAGCGGGGTGAACGCCCCGTCGGTCAGCTCGGCCAATTCCTTCGCCCGCACCAGCAGTCCGAACAATCCCGGTTCGACCTCTTCGCCGCCGCTGGCGTCGTTCAGGCGGCTCACCTCGCTGTCGGGGCGATAGATCGACAGCTGCCCTTCGAGTTCATGCACGATCGCCAAGGCGTCGCCGGCGTGCATCACGGCGTTGCGGTCGCCGGGGTTCAGGGCGCAGGCGAACTCGCAGGCCATCGACCGTTGGGCGATGCGAATCGTCGACCCGGCGTCCGGCGCCAGCCGCGGGCGTTCGTCGTCTCCCGCGACTGGCCCCGCCAGCGCATCCGCCGCCGCATCGCGGGCGGCGACGCCGGTGAGGAAGGCGCGGCGGTTGGGGGACGGACTTGGCACGGGGGCAGTGTACGCCGTGCCGTTCCGTCAGCCGATCGCTCGTCCGACGACCAATAGCGCCGCGGCCGCGATGATTCCTCCGGCCCATGCCCCGCCGAAAGACGTCGCCAAGGGCGGCCAAGGAGCGAGCCGGCGGGCGGCGAACCGTTCGGCCGCCGTCGCCCCCGCCGCTCCGGCGACGAGTCCCGCCGGCAACGCCAGGACGAGCATGCCCTCCAACGAATCCCGTCCCCAGTCGCCGGCGAGGATCGTCTGCCAGTGGAACCCCGCCACTGCGGTCGCCCAGCCGATCGGCCCCCCGAACGACGCTCCGAGGATGTGGCAACGGTCGGCGTGCCGGGGACGATCGGCGGGCATGGGCGATCCGGGGCGGCGTTGAGGAGCGGAAGCCTTCGCTTCCCCCGCCCAGTATCTAGACTCCGAGCGTGACCGAAACGATCGCCCCCCCGCCGCACGCTCTCAACGGCCGGCCGGCGGCCGGCAAAGCGGGCGATTTCACCGCCCCCGCCCGGCGGCCGCAGATCGACCGGCTGCGGGCGAATCTGGCCGGGGTGATCCTCGGCAAGCCGGAGGCGATCGATCTGCTGCTGACGGCGCTGCTCGCCGGGGGCAGCGTGTTGATGGAGGACGTGCCGGGGGTGGGGAAGACGACGCTCGCCAAGGCGCTCGCCAAGAGCCTCTCGCTGGACTTCAACCGCGTGCAGTTCACGCCGGACCTGCTGCCGGCGGACATCCTCGGCGGGAACGTGTTCAACCCGGCGGACGGCTCGCTGACGTTCCGCCCCGGGCCGATCTTCTGCAACGTGCTGCTGGCCGACGAGATCAACCGGGCCAGTCCGCGGACGCAGTCGGCGCTCCTCGAAGCGATGGCCGAGGGGCAAGCGACCGTCGAAGGCGTCGCCCGCCCGCTGCCGGCGCCGTTCTTCGTGCTGGCCACCCAGAACCCCGCCGACTTCCATGGCACCTTCCCGCTGCCGGAGGCGCAACTCGACCGGTTCCTGATCCGCCTGCGGCTGGACTACCCGGCCGCCGAGGCGGAGATCGACATGCTGTTCGATCAGGCCCGCGTGCACCCCTTGGAACTGGTCGAACCGGTGCTCGACGGCGAGGGGTTGCGCAAGATGCAGGCCGCGGTGCGCGCCGTGTCGGTGGAGCGCCCGGTCGCGGCGTACATCGTGGAGGTCTGCCGACGGACGCGGCAGGAGAAGCGGCTCGATCTGGGGGCGAGTCCGCGGGGTTCGATGATGTTGTTCCGAGCGAGTCAGGCCGCCGCGTACCTCGCCGGCCGCGACTTCGTCCGCCCCGACGACGTGCAGCGCGTCGCGACCGCCGTCCTCGCCCACCGCTGCATGCTTTCCGGCGAAGCAAAGTTCGGCGGCACGGACAAAGCGGACGTGCTCCGCGAAGCGATCGACGCCGTCCCGGTGCCGGTGTGAATCCGAAACAATCTGCCGCCGGTCTGCCCCGCCCCACGTCGCTTCGGCCACCGCCCGACGATGTGTATACCGACCTCGGTTCGTTGAGTTAGAAACGGAAATGCCCAAAAAACTGCTGACACGTCTCTCAATTTTCCTTGTTGCATGCCCCGCGGTGTTGGGGTGTGCGGAGGGCGATCCGGACGAAAGGCAAGCCGACGCGGTTATTGCGATCGAACGCACGTCTTATCTATCGGACGCGCAGGAATTCAGATTGTCCGTGCCTGAGTCGCTCGTTCTCGACAGCCCAGAGTGGAAGGCGGACGAGCCAAATCCTCCGTGTTCGGCGAAGGCGGCGATTGGTGCGGCAACGACGGCAATCACCTCACAGAGCGAGAGTTATGCGGGAATCGAATGGCGATTTGAGCAAGCGGCATTGAGTCGATACACGAGTTCTGAACTGCCCGACATGGAACGTTGGCTTTGGACCGTCGAGTTCTGGGATCGACAAGCCGTGGAGATGCAGCCAATCCCTCAACTCAGCATCGTGGTGTTAATGGACGGTCGCACCGTCTCGCCCACCATTGTTCCGGCACAAAACTACGAAGAGATTGAGTATTAGGTCAGTCTTCGCCGGGTGAGCATGCGAGCGGCGCGGAGTCCGGAGAGCGGCGCGGACTCCGCGCCGCTTCTGCGAAAAGAGCATCCCGCCTGACAGGCGGCGTACACTTCCCGCCAATGCTCGCTCTCCTCCGCCTGCCGAAGGTCGTTTACGACTACTTCCAGCGGCAGTGGCGGAATGAACTGACGACCTGCGGGAAAGTGCTCGTTTGGAGCATCGCCCTGTCCGGCATCGGCACCGTCAGCGTACAGATGCCGCTGTATCAAGCGTTCTGCGCCCTCGTCATGCTGCTGGCGGTGGCGAGCGGGGCCTGCTCGCTGTTGCGGCCTAAGGTGACGATGGACGTGACCCTCCCGGAGCGGGCCACCGCCGGCACGCCGATCGTCGGCCGGGCGACGCTCACGAACCGCCGTCGCCTTCCGGCATTCGACGTCTGCGTCGGGTTCTACGACCTGCCGAGCGACTTCGCCCCGGTCCCGGAGACCGTCGCCGTGCCCTATCTGCCCGGTCGGGGGACCGCGGAGGCGACGTTCGCCCTGCGGCCGCTGCGTCGCGGTCGGTACGCGCTGCCGCCGTTGCGGGCGTGGAGCACCTTCCCCTTCCATATCGGTCGCGGCGGAGGGCGGGTCGGGCATGAGGTCGGCTCGCTGCTGGTGCGACCGAGCTTCACCCGGCTCGAACGGCTCCCGCTACCCGCCGGCGGGGGGCGGGAGCCGTTCGAGCC
>NZ_WTPX01000172.1 GCF_013036045.1 Alienimonas chondri | reverse complement strand
GGGCGGGGGGGAGTTCATCGGGAGCCGTCCTAGCCGAGCGGGCGGCCGGGGATCGCACTCCTCCCCGCCGGCCGCCGGCGGGGCCGCGGCACCCTATGTTCGTCGCCTCGTCCCGGTCAATCAGCAGGCAGGATCGGCAGGCGATCGACATCGAAGATCCGCGGGCGGGCGGCCCGGCGGCGCGAGAGTCGGTCTCGCCCCGATTCGGTCGCGGGATTAACGTGCGTGCCCGCTCCCGCCCCCACCTCCGCGGCTCCGGCCGCCCGGTCCGATGTTCGCGCTGGTCGACGTCACCAAATCGTTCGGGGGCAAGCGACGCCGCGGCGGGCCGCGCCTCGGCGCCACGACCGTGCTGGAGGGGCTGTCGCTGACGGTCGAATCGAATCGCACCACGGCCCTCATCGGACCCAGCGGGTGCGGGAAGTCGACGGTCCTTCGCCTGTTGATCGGCCTGCTCCGCCCCGACGACGGCTGCGTGACCGTCGACGGCGTCCCCGTTCCCCCGGACAACACGCCCGCGATTCGCGCGCTGCGGCATCGCGTCGGCTACGTGATCCAGGACGCCGGGTTGTTCCCGCATCTCTCCGCCCGCGGCAACGTCACGCTGCTGGCCCGTCACCTCGGCTGGGCGCCGGACCGCATCGAAGCTCGGCTCGAAACGCTTTGCATGCTCTGCCGGTTCGACCCGGACCTGCTGAACCGGCGCCCCTCGAAGCTCTCCGGCGGGCAGCGACAGCGGGTCGGATTGGTCCGGGCGCTGTTCTGCGACCCGGACGCCCTGCTGATGGACGAACCGCTGGGAGCGTTGGACCCCATCGTCCGCGACGAGTTGCAGGGCGAACTGGTCGAGCTATTCGCCTCCCTGAAGAAGACCGTCGTGATCGTGACCCACGACCTCGCCGAAGCCGCCCGGATGAGCGACGACCTCGTGCTGCTCTCCGACGGCCGCGTCGCCCAGCGGGGACCGTTCGAGGAACTCCGCGACGATCCCGCCGACCGCTTCGTCGAGCGCTTCGTGACGGCTCACCGGGGGCTGCCGGTATGAACCATCGCACCCGCCCGCCGCGCGAGCGTCGGCCGACCGCTCAGTTGTCAGAACGAACCGCCCCGCTTCTGTCTCCGCGTGGTCGGACGGATGGCCGATGCTTGTGCATCGGGCTGATATGGCTGGCGCTCGCCTCGACCGCCGTCGCCGGGCCGCCGCGGATCAGCGTCGGGTCGAAGGCGTTCACGGAGTCCGTCGTGCTGGGCGAACTCGCCACGCAATTGGCCCGAGACGCCGGGACGACCGTCACCCACGATTCAGCCCTCGGCGGCACGCAAACCGCCTGGCTGGCGCTGACCCGGGGCGAAATCGACCTCTACCCGGAGTACACCGGCACGCTCTCCCGCGACATCCTCGGTCGAACCGAACCGACGACGCTCGCCGAGCTGCGGGCCGCCGTCGCTCCGCTGGGCCTGAAGATCAGCGAGCCGCTCGGGTTCGTGAACGGCTATGCGCTCGGCATGCGGGAGGAGCGGGCCGAGGAACTGGGCGTCGAAACGATCTCCGACCTCCGCGCTCACCCGTCCCTGCGGTTCGGATTCAGCAGCGAGTTCGTCCCCCGGACGGACGGTTGGAAGGGACTGCGGGCGAAGTACCGGCTCCCCCAGACGGAGGTGCAGGGGCTGGAACACGAACTCGCCTATCGCGGGCTGGCGAGCGGGGCGTTGGACCTCATCGAACTCTATACGACCGACGCGAAGCTCAGTCAGGCCGCGATCCGCCAGTTGAAGGACGACGCCGGGTTCTTCCCCGATTACAGCGCCGTGATCCTGTATCGGGCGGACCTCGCCGAGCGGGCGCCCGACGCCTTGGCGGCGGTCCGGCGGCTGGAGGGCGCGCTGGACGAGGAGACGATGATCGCCTTGAACGCCCGGGTCGATCTGGAGGGGGTGTCCGAGCCGGTCGCCGCCGGCGGACTGCTCGCGGAGCGGTTCCCCTCCGCCGCCGGCGAAGACCTCAAGATCACGATTCCCACCGCTCCGAATCTGTTCGAGCGCGTCGCCGCCCGCACGGCGGAACACCTGGCGCTGGTGGTGACGGCGCTGGGATTCGGCCTGCTGACCGCGATCCCGCTGGGGATCTTCGCGGCGAAGCGACCGGGACCGGGCGCGTGGGTGATGGGCGTCGTCGGGCTGTTGCAAACCCTGCCCAGCCTGGCCCTGTTCGTCTTCCTGATCCCCGTGCTGGGGCTGGGGTTCGCCCCCGCGGTCGTCGCGTTGTTTCTGTACTCGCTGCTGCCCGTGGTGCGGGGGACGCATGCCGGGCTGACGGGGATCTCGGGGGCGGTCCGCGAAAGCGCCGTCGCGCTCGGCCTGCCGCCCTGGGTTCGGTTGTGGCGGATCGAAATGCCGTTGGCGCTGGGGTCGATCTTCGCGGGGATCAAGACCGCCGCGGTGATCTGCGTGGGAACGGCGACGCTGGGCGGGTTCATCGCCGCCGGTGGCTACGGCGAACCGATCTTCACCGGACTCCGCCGCGACGCCACCGGCCCGGTGCTGGAAGGCGCGATCCCCGCCGCCGTGATGGCCCTGCTGGTGCAGTTCGCCTTCGACCGACTCGAACGACGACTGACGAAGCGTCGTTAGCCGTCCTCTTCAAGAGGACGCCTCACGATGCGCACGCGGTTCCCGGTGACTTCCAACCGCCCGCCGGCCCACTCCCGCACCGCGGCGGGCAGGGCGTCGCATTCCGCGGCGAACACCCGGGCGGCGAGGGCGTCCGCGTCGTCGTCCGGCTCCACCGGCACGATCGACTGCGACACGATCGGCCCCGCGTCGTACTCCTCCGTCACGAAATGCACCGTGCATCCGCTGACCGTCACGCCCCGGGCCAGCGCCGCCCGGTGCACGCGGTCGCCGTACATCCCGGCCCCGCCGAACGCCGGCAGCAATGACGGGTGGATGTTCATCACCCGCAGCTCCCAGCGCTCCGGAATCGGCAGCCGCGACAGGAACCCGGCCAACACGGTGAGGTCCGCCCCCCTCTGCTCGATCCGGCCCCAGATCGCCTCGCCGAACGCGATTTCACTCGGAAAGCGACGGGGCGAGACGACCTCCACCGACAGCCCCGCCGCCTCGCAGCGACCGACGCCCGCGCAGTCCCGAGAGGCCAGCACGGACACGATCTCCGCGTTCAACGCGCCCGCCGCGATCTTCTCCTGCAGGTTCAACACGGTCCGCCCGCCGCCGGAGATCAGGCAGGCCAGCCGCACCGGCCGACCGAGCGGCGCGGCCAGCGGGCGACGGGCCAGCGGGCCTCGGACCGAAGCACGCTGAGGTTCACTCTCCACGGGGAAACTCCGGCTCGTCGTCGGCCGGCGGCGTGAACCCGACGAGGTCCGGCGTCTCGCCCCCGCCGGCGGCGACCGTGCCCTTCCGTCGCTTCGGCCTTAGCCACCACGCCCACAGGCCGGCGCTCAGACCGACCACCGACACCGCGACGATCAGCCCCAGCACGAACGGCGCCGCCGGCGGGGGCGCCGCGACTTTCACCGATTCGATGCGATCCGCAAGGATCAGCGGAGCGATTCGCAGCTTGCCGTCCTGGGCTTCGTACCCCCAGCGTTTGAAGAAGCGCCCGGTGACCTTCACCGGCTCCAACAGGTCGTCCCCCCGCGGCAGTCCGGGGGCGTTCAGAGCGATCACGACCGCCGGGTTCGTCTGCGCGTCGTCGGTATACAGCACCACGGAGACCCGCTGTTCCTCCGGGTCGGCGGCGGACGGGCCGGCGGGATATTGGGTGATCTTGCGGGCCTGCCCGATCATCGTCACGGCCTGTCCGCGATACAGCTCCGGGTGATTGAACAGGTCTGGAAACACCGGGAAATCATGCTTGTCCGACAGGTTCAACGCCTCCCGGCGCTCCGCACGAAAACGATCCGCTTCCGCAGCGAGCGTCGCCGGGTCCGCGGCTCGGAGTTCGTCCAGCACCGCCTCGTACAGCGCTCCCTCCTCCGGCCGCACGCCCAATGTGTCGTCTTTGACGATCCCGAACCGCTCGGCGTCGACCGGGGCGGGCGGCACATCGCCTTCCGGGTCGCTCGTCATCTCGCCGCCGCCGGCTTCTGCTTCGACGGGAAGGCCGTCCCGGGAGTCGTCGCTCCCCGTCGCCGCTGCGGCGTCCTGCGCTCCGCCTGCCAAAGCGGCGCCCGCGGACAATCCGGCCCACAACGCGATCGCCAGCCCCCATCGAGGGATCGACGTGTCGGCAGAGCGGGCGAGGCGGGCCATATCCTTATTCTTCCCCCCGGCTCGTCGGGGCGAAAGCCTAGGATCGCCGCCGCGGAGTCCCTCGCCGATTTCATTTGACGCCGTCGGTCCGCGTCCTAACATCCGACCCACCGCGAGCGGCAACCGGTCGACCGACGCCCTCTAAAGTCGTTTGGCACGACGTTCGCACAACCTTCGGGTGTATCCCACCCACTCGCAAAGCGATCTCATGGCTGTTCAGACCTTCACCGACGGGAACTTCCAAGAGGAAGTCCTCGCCGCCGACACCCCGGTCCTCGTCGACTTCTGGGCGCCGTGGTGCGGCCCCTGCAAGATGATCGGCCCGACGATCGAAGAACTCGCCGGCGATTACGAGGGCAAGGTCCGCGTGGGCAAGCTCAACACCGACGAGAACCCGCAGGTCGCCAGCAGCCACAATATCTCGTCGATCCCGACCGTGATGCTGTTCAAGGGCGGCGAAGTGGTCGATCGCGTGGTCGGCGTCGCGGACAAGAGCAAGTTCGCCGCGATGCTCGACAGCCACTCCTGATTGCGAAACTCGGCGTCCGTCGCGGGTGCGACGGTCGCCTCCCCTATCGCGAAGCCACCCCGCTCTCGCACTCGGCGTTTTGCCGAGTTCGGGGGGACCGGCGGTGAAGAAGCCGTCGCGGATGGATCCGCGGCGGTTTTCGCGTGCGCGGTCCCCACCTTCGACGGCCGCGCTCCGCAACAGCCGATCAGGGCCGGCTTGGGGTTCGCGGGGAGGCCCGTCCTCTGCTATTCGCGGGCGGAATCCTCCGTCGCCCGGCCCGCCGATGTCCGCCCCTCCCACGACGTCCCGCCCCGAACCGACTGAGGCGCTGTCCGAGTCCGAAGCGGATCACCTGCTGTCCCGCTTGAACCGGGACGCTGCCTCCCTGTCCGCCGGAGAGCTGCGGGCGTTGGCGGTGACGCTGACGGACCGCCGCGACGCAGTCGCCCGCCGCGAAGCCGCCGTCGTGACCCGCGAAGAGCGGACCGAAGCGGACGTCTCCCGCCGTGAAGCGGCCGCCGCCGAGCGCGATTCCCGCGCCGCCGACCGCGAACGAGCCGCCGCCGACCGCCGCCGGGAAGCGGACGAGCGAGCCGCCGCCGCCGAACGATTTCTGTCCGATCTCGAACGCGACCGCACCGCCTTCGTAGCGGACTGCAAGCGGTCTGAAGCGGAGATCGCCGCCGCCAAAGCCGCGTGCGAGGAAGAGCTGGAGGCCCGCCGGGCTGCGCACGAGCGCGAGCTGAACGCCGATCGCGCCGCGTGGACCGAAGAGCGCCGCGTCGCGGAAGACCGCTTGGCGGACGAACGCAGCGCCTTGGACCGGCTTCGGGACCAACTGACCGAAGACGCCGCGGAACTCGACAGCGACCGCGACCGTCTCGCCGCAGACCGAGCCGCCTTCGAGGAGGATCAGGTCGCCGCCCGCGAGCTGCTCGAACAGGAGCGGGCCGTGATGGAGAACCGGCTGAACTTCCGCAAAGCCCACCTCGACCGCACCGCGGAGGAACTGCGGCAGGCTCGAGGCGAATGGGACGCGCGAGTGCAGACGACGCGCACCGCGATGGTGCGCGCCGCGGAGATCGCCGACGCCCGCCGCCACGGCCTGGACCGCTACCGCGAGCTATTGGACAAGCGGGAGGAGTCGCTGGCGAAGCACGCGGCCCGCACCGCGGAGGAGCACGCCGCCGCCGCGGCGGATCTCTCCGCCCGCCGGAGCGCCGCCGCCGAGGACGTACAGAGCTGGGAACTCACCCGGCAGGAAAGCGTCGCCGCCGTCGCGACGGAGCGGGAGACCGTTCAAGCTCGCGCCGCGGCATTGGACTCCCGCGAAAAGAGTCTGGCGGAGTTACGCAAGCAACTCGAAGCCGCTCACCGGGAGACACTGACTCTCCGCGTCGCGGTGGAAGAATTGCTGCCGCGTTTGAAGGACGCCGGCCCCAGCGCCCCGGTCGGCTTGCGGCTGGAGGAGAGCCGCCGCCGGGTCGTCGCCTATCTCGGCGAGCGAGAAGACGCGATCACCCGCCGTGCCGCCGACTTGGAGCAGGCGAAGGCCGCCCTCGCCCGGCAGGCGGAAGAGCTGGAAACGCAGCGTCGCCTGCTGACCCGCTGGGAAGCCGAACGTCGCACCGCGGCCGCCGAGCGCGAAGCGGAATTGGTCCGCCGCGCCGCCGCGGTCGCTGCTCGGGACGACCTGTTCGACCGCGCCCGCACGCGGTGGAGCGAAGAGACGAACCGTTCCGGGGCGATGATCCGTGAATTATTGCGGGAGATGGAGAACGCCGTCGCCGAGGAACTCCGCGAGTCGCCCGCCGTCTTCAAACTGCCGGACCCGGAGGAGCGGTCGGAGGTCGGCCCGCGAGCGCTGATCCTCCCCGACGGCGCCCGCCGCGCGGCGTGAGGCGATGGGCGAGGCTACGCTGAAGCATGCCCTCGCTGTTCGTCCTCACCGCCGCCGACGCGGACCGAGCCGTGATCCTGCGCCGCGGGCCATCGAAATGGTTCCATGTCATCGCTTGGGATACTGCCCGGGACTCGTTCGAGCATGGGGCGTGGCTCAAAGGAAACATCTGGCGCCCATACTGCGCGCTCTCCGCTGACGGCGAACTGCTCTTAGCGGCGGTCTGGCAGTACCAAAAACGGGACACCTCGTTCACGGAGGGCTGGACGGCGCTCAGCCGTGCCCCTTGGCTCAAGGCGCTCACGCTCTGGCCAAATCGTCGAACGATGAATCTCGGCGGCTGGTTCGACGGGCCGAGATCCATCGTCCTCCGCACCACGCGCGACGAGCCGCCCGACTGGCACCCCGCCTTCCCGCCGCGAGGCGTCACTGTCCGGCACGTCGACCCCACCGAGAGATCGCCGTACCCGCCGCCGCCTCCGCTTGTGGCAAAGACTGATTGGTCAGGCCGCGATCATTCTGGCGGCCTCATCTTCACCCGCGGCGGGCGTCTGTTCCGGCTAGAGAAGGGCGAGGATCGCCTGATCGCCGACTTCACCGATCTCACGCCCGATCCGCAGCCCGCCCCGGACTGGGCGGGGCGACCGCTTTGATCATTAGAGCGAGCCGCGGTTTGTCGTAGCGGCGGCTTCTAGCCGCCGACTCTCGGCGAGGCCATGATTACGCCCCCGCTCGCTGCGCTTACGGACGGCGGCAGGATGCCGCCGCTACGGGTCGACGCGGACGGCGCTAAAACGTCCGTTCGACGAAGGTGGTGTCCATCGTGCCGTCGCGGAAGGTTTCGTTGGCGATGATCTCCCGCAGCAGGGGGATCGTCGTTTTGACGCCTTCGACGTGGAACTCCGCCAGCGCCCGCTTCATCGTGGCGATCGCCTCTTCACGGGTGGCGCGATGCACCAGCAGCTTGCCGATCAGGCTGTCGTAGTAGGGCGGGACGCTATATCCGGCGTAGACGTGGCTGTCCCACCGCACGCCTGGGCCGCCGGGGACGCGGAGGGCGGTGATCTTGCCGGGGCAACCGCGGAAGTCGTTCGCCGGATCTTCGGCATTAATCCGGACTTCGATCGCCGACCCGTTGCAAGGCACGTTCTTCTGCTTCAACTCCAGCTTCTCGCCGGCGGCGACGCGGATTTGCTCCTTCACAAGATCCACGCCGGTGACCAGCTCCGTCACCGGGTGTTCGACCTGAATGCGGGCGTTCACCTCGATGAAGTAGAACTTATTGTCCCGCACGTCCAACAGGAACTCGACCGTGCCGGCGTTATAATAGCCGGCGGTCTTCACCATCCGTACGGCCGCGGCGCACAGCTCCTTGCGGACCGAAGCGGGCAGCGCCGGGGCGGGGCTTTCCTCGACCAGCTTCTGATGCTTCCGCTGCATGGAGCAATCCCGCTCCCACAGGTGAATGGCGTTGCCGTGGGTGTCGGCGATCACCTGCACTTCGACGTGCCGGGCCTTCTCGATATATTTTTCGAGATACACGCCGGCGTTGCTGAACGCCTTCTCCGCCTCCTGCGAAGCGGCCTTTAGTCCGGCCTTCAACGCGATGTCGTTGCGGGCGACGCGCATCCCTTTGCCGCCGCCGCCGGCGGTCGCTTTAATCAAGACGGGATAGCCGATCTTCTCCGCTAATTCGACGGCTTTATTCTCGTCCGTGACCAGCCCGTCGCTGCCCGGGACGGTGGGCACTTTGCCTTCCTGGGCGATGCTGCGGGCGGTGACTTTATCGCCCAGCTTGCGAATCGCCTCCTCGGACGGCCCGACGAAGGCGATGTTGCAGCTCCGGCAGACCTCCGCGAAGTGGGCGCTTTCGGAGAGAAACCCGTACCCCGGGTGGATCGCCTGGACGTTGCCCAGCTCCGCGGCGCTGATCAGGTGTTTGATCGACAGATAGGAATCCGCCGCGGAGGGCGGTCCGATGCAAATCGCCTGATCAGCGAGGTCTAGATAGGCGGCGTCGCGATCCGCAGAGCTGTAGACGGCGACGGATTCCACCCCCAACTCGCGGCAGGCGCGGATCACCCGCAGGGCGATCTCTCCGCGGTTGGCGATCAGCAGACGTTGAAACATAAACGGCGTCCCGCCCGAGGGTCAGTGACGGGGAGAGAGAGGGTGCGAAAGGTCAGGCGAGGCGGAACAGCGGCGTGCCGTACTCCACCGCGTCGCCGGACTTCACCAGCACTTCGGCGATCGTGCCGGAGACGTCCGCGGGGATTTGGTTGAACACCTTCATCGCCTCAACGAGGCAAACGACCGTATCGGCCTTCACTTCGTCGCCGACGGAGACGAACGGCGGGTCGTCCGGGCTGGGCGAGGGATAGAAGGTGCCGACGGTCGGGCTGTCGATCGTCTTGCCCTTCGCCGCCGCGGGGGCGGCGTCCGCGACCGGGGCCGCGGGAGCCGCCCCCGCGG
>NZ_WTPX01000171.1 GCF_013036045.1 Alienimonas chondri | reverse complement strand
CCGCGGGAGCGGGCCGCCCCGGCGGCCCCGACCTTGCCCGTCCAGGGCGGCGTGCGTGCAGCACGCCCTTGAGCGGCGGGGACGGTTCCGGCGGTCCGGGAGGACCGGCGGGATCGACCCCGCCGCGGGAAACGCGGCTCCGCGGCCCCGGCCGCGCGAGACCGTACACGTCGGCGGACCGGGGCTTGCCGCAATAAAGATCGGACCGGTCCGCCGACGCCGAAAGACGGGGACGGAGCGCAGCGGAGTGCGCTTGCGGGCGGTCGCCGGTCCCCAACCGCCAGGGCGGGGCGAACGCCCCGCCTGAGTGCGTGCGCGGCCCGTCAGCCGCAGTTCGTCTTCCGCCCTCGGTGACGGGCGATTGCGAAGGCCGTCGCCTCCCGCAGGTCGAATAGTTCGCTCTCGCCCTGCAACACGAACCGGACGGGACCGGCTTCGCCGGTCTGAATCTCGAACCTTGCGACGGGCTCCGGCCGGTCGGCCGGGGCGTCGGGGTGGGTGTCGTACACGCCGAGTACGGAACCGTACCGCATGGCGATGCCGTTCCTTCCGTACAGAAGCTCGCCGTACCTGATCCGCCGCAGACCGACGCGGCGGAACACCGTTGTGGATCGGTCCGCCGCCGTCACGACCCCCACCGCGCTGCCGTCGGGCCGGTTGTACCGCGACGACAGCCGGCCGCGGGTTTGCAACCCCTGGCGGTTCCGGCAGGCCTCCCCGCGAGTCACGTCGCCCCAGTCGCCGGCCCAGTGGCGGGCCAGGGCCTCGGTCACCGCCTCCGGGCCGACCTCGGCCACCAAACCGGCCGCGACGCCGACCCGTCCCAGGCGGAACCCGGCCGGCCCCTCCGGCGAATCCTCCACGTCCCACCAGTCGATTTGCTCCGCCTCAATCACGTTCTCGTTTTGTTCTCGTTTCATGTCTCGTTCTCCGTTTCGTTCGTCAATAAAGCCCGCGGCGTCAGGCCGCGGGCGGGTTCGCGCTGTGGCCGTCAGTACTCCGACGGCAGCAGCGCGGTGGTGGCGGAGCGGTCCGCCTCAGTGATCAGCCAGACCGTGCCGCCGGCGGTCTCGTAGACCGACAACAACCGGGAGCCGTTCAGCAGAGCCTCATCGTTCGCGGTCGCGTCCTCCGGCGTACAGTCGCCCCAGTCGCCGGCCGCGTGCCGGCGGAGCAGCGTTCGCAGCCCCCCGAGCGAGACCGCGTCCAGCACGCCGGGCGTGGCCCCGACCCGGCCCAGCAGGAAGTCCGCCGCCGGTTTCGTCGTCGCCCGCCTCATCGTCTCGGCCCCCGGCTCTCCGACAGCCGCCGGACCTGCGGCGTCCGCCGCTCCTCGCGTCCGTCGTCGTCTCGGCGACGGTCCCCGCGGCCTCGCGGCCGGTCGTCCGCCGGCGCGTCCTCGGCCATCGCCGAAATCGCCCACTGCGCCCCGCGAATCACGTCCTCCGCGTCCGGCCCGCGGAAGCTCTTCGTGATGCCGCTCCGGCCGTCCTGTTCGTAGACGCGGTGCTGGCTGAACGTGAGGTAACGTCGGCCCCGCGGGTCGCGGTTCTCCCACACCCGCGTCCAGACGTTCCCGTAGGTCCGCTCGTCCAGCGGGGCGTTCTCGTCACGGCGAGGGTTGTCGTTCGCCCGGCGGCTCCCCCGGATCGACCAGTCCCGGTCCCGGTAGTCGCCCACCGGGCGGTCGTCTCTGCGGTCATTTCTTCGTGTTGCGTACATCGTCGTTTCTCCGTTGTGGGGCCGTTCGCCCCGGTTTATTCAATCGCAACCGCCGAAGGCATGTTTTTCTCCTTCTGACCGGCTGCTTGCGAACCCTTTCGCAGCCGGTCAGAAGGGGAAAAACAGACAACCTCCCGCGGGCCGCAAGGCCCGCGACCGCGGCGGGGAACGTCGTCGCCCGGCGAAGCCGCAAAGCCCGCCGAACGACACGGCGTCGAGCCCGGGGGCCAGGTGGAGAGGGAGCGCAGCGAACGGACCTGGCGGCCGGGGGAGCGGCGTGTCAGACCCCGCGCACGTCCCCCCGCGGTACGCGGCCGGGGACCGGCCGCCGCCGCGCAGCCCCGGCCCCGCGCCAGCGGGGGCGGAAGACGGGGATCGATCCCGGCGGCACGCCGGGGGCGGTACGTTGCAGAAAAGTCTCGTGCGGCCCCGGACGGAGCGCGAGCCGGCCGTGGACGGCACGGCGGTGAGCCGGGGGCCAGGTGGAGAGTGCAGCGCAGCGGAACGGACCTGGCGGCCGGTGAGCCGGCGTGCGACGGCCGGCGGACGACCCGGAACCCGGCGTCCGCACCCCGGCCCCGCGCGGCGGGGCCGGAAGATCGGATCGCCGCAGGCGATGCGCTCGCTCCTCGGCGACGACGGGAACCCCGGCCGGGCCGGGCGTGTCCGCCGAATGAACGACAGTTCACTCATACGCCGCCGACCCATAGAGTTTATCCATGAGAATCCCCAGTACGCTCTCCCGCCGACTGATCGCCGCGTCCGCGGCGTGCTTTCTCCTGCCCCTCGCGCCGTCGGGCTGCGCGCCCGACGCGGAGGACCAGCGGGACGGCGAACCCCTCGTGCCGCCGGCGCCGGTCCCGGCGGGTCCGGCCGCTCGGCTGCGGCTGGACTGGGACGCTCACGACCCGCCGCACTGGCCGGCGGCCGGCGTGCTGGCGGAGGTCAGCGGGGCGATCTATGCATCGCCCGACTCGGCGGCGGACGCGCTGGACGACCTCGGCTTCGACGTGGTCGATCGGTTCTCGTTCGAGTCCACGGCCGGGGCCGTCCTCACTTCGGGGGACGTGACGGTGGTAGCCTTCCGCGGCACCGACGACCGCTACGACTGGCTCGTCAACCTTGACGCCCGCACCGTCACCACGTCCCACGGCGACATGCACCGCGGCTTCGATCGGACTTATCGGGCGGTGGGGGACGACGTACGGCGCGCGGTGAGAATCGCCGAACCCCGCCATCTCTGGATCACGGGGCACAGCCTCGGCGGCGCGCTCGCCGTCGTCTGCGCCCTCGACCTGCTGGACGAAGGTTACGAACTGGACGGGGTGGTGACGTTCGGTCAGCCGATGGTGGGGCGGGCGGACCTCGCGGAACACCTGGACCGGGAACTGGACCGAAAGTTCGTGCGATTCATGAACGAGTCGGACCTCGTGCCGCGGGTTCCGCCGCACTTCACGCACGCCGGATCGCTCGTCTGGTTCACCGGCGGCGCTATCAAGCGAACCTACCCGCGGCCGTTCGCTGTCGGCGACCCTTACTCCACCCGGGGCGAGCCGTCGGACGCGGTTTCCGAACCGCCGCCGCTCTCCGATGCGGAGTTCCGCACGCTGCAAGCGGATCTGCGGGCCGCTGACGCCTCGGCGGAGGCCCTGCCGGACGGACGGGTTCCGGTCGGCGGGAACAGCCGCTTCGTGCGGGACCACGGCATGGATCTGTACCTCGACCGGGTGCGGGCGGAGGTCGGGAAGTAGCGGAGGAAGGGGTGAAACGACCGTTTCCGCGTCGGGGGCGGGTCGCGCGGGGTGTCACGCCCCGTGCGGCTCGCCCCGCCTGCGTTTTCGGGGGTCTTCGTCTCTCGTCGTCAGCCGGGCGCGTGCCGCGGAGCGGTCCAATTCTTCGCTCCCGCTCATTTCTTCGCGTGTAGTGCTGTCTCCCGCGGCGACTCCCGCCGCTTCCTCACCGGAGACCGCCATGACTTGGTTCGGCAAGGGCGAGCAGCCCGCACCCCACGCGGCCGACGCGCCGCCCGACTTCTCCCCGCCCGCCGCGCGGGCGGCGGAACTGATCGTCCCCGAGCCGCCGCCGGAGACGACCGCCCTCGCCCCGCTCGCCGCCGTCGAGTTGGCCCTGGCGAACGCGGAGCACGTCGAAGACGTGAAGGAGATCCGCGACAAGGCCGAAGCCGTCCGCACCTACGCCGAGCGGGCCGGCTTAGGGTTGGAACAACAGAACGCCGCCGCCGAGATCCGCCTGCGGGCGGAGCGGCGGGCCGGCGAGATGCTGACGAAGATGGCCCTGCACGGCGGTGACCGCCGCGGAGCCGACGCCGGCGACCGCGTCACGCTGGGCGACCTGGGCGTCAGCAAGGACCAGTCGGCCCGGTGGCAGAAGCTCGCCCGCGTGACGGCGGGCGACTTCGACGCGCACGTCGCCGCAGTGAAGAAACGCGGCGAGGAACTCACCACCGCCGGCCTGCTGCGGTTAGCGAAGCCCGCTCGCCGTAAAGCCGTCAAGCCGGTCCCGGACGAAGATCAGCCGGACGCCGGCGTCGTTGAGACGCTGGCGGAGTTGGTGGACGCCGACCTCAAGTTCGGCTGCCTGTATGTGGACCCGCCGTGGCCCGGGCACGATCCGGCCGACGACGCGCCCACGGTCGGACAACTCTCCGCCCTGCCGGTCGGCGTGCTGGCGGCGGAAACCGCCCAGCTGCACATCTGGGTGCCGGACCGGCACCTGTGCGCCGCCCTCGGGATGCTGCACGCCTGGGGGTTCGAGTACGGCGGCACGTTCGCCTGGTGCCGCCCGAGCGGCGGCCACGGGCACCCTTGGCGGCCGGCCCACGACCTGCTGCTGTGGGGCTTCCGCGGGGACGAGCCGGAGAGCGGCCGCAACGCCGCCAGCTGGCTGACGGCCGGCAAGCCCCGCGGCGGCGGCAAGCCGGCGAAGGTCCGCAAGCTGCTGGAAGCCGTCGCCCCGGGGCCGCGGGCGGAGTTGTTCACGATCCGCGAGACCGCCGGCTGGACCTGCTGCCGCGTCGCCGAGTGCGGCTGACGGGCCTTGAACGGCGGCCCCGTGATCCGCCGGGAGCCGCGGCCGCCGTCCCGTCGTTCTCCGCTCCCGGCCCTCCTCGACCTCGACGGACCCCCCGATGCACGACCTCCTCGACCCTTTTCCGCCCCAGACCCTCGACGGGGCGACCCCGGCGAGCGTACTGATCGATGTCGGGCAGTTGGCCGACCTGCTGGGCGTCTCCACCCGCACGCTCTGGCGGCACGCCAGCGCCGGCAAGCTGCCCGAGCCGGTCCGCCTCGGCGGCTGCACCCGCTGGCGGCGGGGCGACATCGACCGCTGGGTGGCCGACGGCTGCCCGCCGGTCCGCCCCGCCGCGAAACTCTCTCACCAGAAAGCCTGACCGATGGCCTAGATCTTCAAGCGGAACAAGCGGAAGAAGGGCGAGCCGTACAGCGTCCAGTACACGGACCACCTCGGTCGCCGGAAGACGGTGAAGGGCTTCACCGACAAGGGGCTGACCGAGCAACTGGCCCGGAAACTGGAAGAGGACGCCCGCAAGCGCAAGACCGGCGTGGTGGACGTGGACGCCGAGCGGCTGGCGGAGGTCGCCGACCGGCCCGTCGAAGAAGCCCTGGCCGCGTTCGCGGAGTCGCTGTCGGAGCGGACCGCGAACTACCGGGAGAAGGTGCTCGCCCGCGTGCGGGTCGTGCTGGACGGGGCGGGGATCGGGACGCTGCGGGGGTTGGACGCCGAAGCGGTCGAGCGGTTCCTCAAGGCGTACGCGGCGGAGAAGGACCTCGGCCCGCGGACGTACAACCACTACGTCCAAGCCGCCGACACCTTCTGCAACTGGTGCGTGCGGACGAAGCGGCTGGCCTCGAACCCGCTCCGGGGCCTGGACCGCCGCAACGCCAAGGTGGACGTGCGGCACCCCCGCCGGGCCTTGAAACCGGAGGAGTTCGCCCGGCTGCTGGCGGCGGCGGAGAACAGCCCGAAGTCGGTCCAGCGGATCGACGGGCCGACGCGGGCCAGGATCTACTACCTCGCCTACATGACTGGCCTGCGGAAAAAGGAACTGGCGAGCCTCACGCCGGCCTCGTTCGACCTCGCGGGCCGCCCGCCGACGCTCAAGGTGGCGGCGGCGGACTCGAAGCACCGCCGGGAGGACGTGATCCCGCTGCACCCGGAACTAGTAGACCGCTTGCGGGACTGGTTCGCCGGCCTGCCGGCCGGCCGGAAGCTGTTCCCGGGGCTGGACCGGAAGAAGACGCAGTTCATGGTGCGGGCGGACCTCGCCGCGGCGGGCATCCCGTACCGGACGGAAGAGGGGATCGCGGACTTCCACGCCGCGGGCCGGCACACGCACATCACCGAACTGCTCCGCAACGGCGTCGGGCTGCCGCAGGCGATGGAGCTCGCCCGGCACTCGGACGTGAACATGACGATGCGGTACGCTCACATCGGTCTCGGCGATCAGGCGGCGGCCTTGGCCTGCCTGCCGACGCCGGCCGGGCCGGACGCGCTGCAAATGCGCTGCATTCCGGGCGGCGTCGGGGGTCGCGGGGCGTCGCCGGCTGTCACGACGGGCGAAAAGAAAACCGCCGCAACTCCCGGCGGGGCCGGGGGTTGCGGCGGCGATTGTCAGCACTTGGCAGTGACTGACGGGATGGAGGCGGGGGGAATTGAACCCCCGTCCTGCGAACGCTGAGCCGAAGCCTCTACGTGCGTAGTCCTTTGATTGATCTCACGCCGGCCGGTTCATCGGACAAAACCGGTTCGACGCCAGTCCACCACGGGTCTCGCCTGATCAGTAGCGGACGCTGTGATCAGGCCAGTCGGAATTGTGACCGACAGTCAGGCGCCTCCGACGTGGCCCCTTCAGTCGGCACGGTCTAGGGTTACTAGGCCGCGAGGGAGAACTGCGGTTTGGCAGTTATCGTTGTGATCGGCTTTTTACGAGGCCAACCGATCAACCTCGGCACGCCACCCCGACACGAGAAGAACCAGTCGATTCCGATCGCCCCCGTTTCGGTGTGACCCGGGCTCGATGACGACGTTCGCCCTCGAGTCCGAACACGCTCCCATTGTCGGCTGCCGAGCGGCTCCGTCAAGAGCCTGACCGCGCAAACGACAGCGTCCCGCCTCCACTGAAGAGGCGGGACGCTCCGGATCATCTCGACGGTGAACGCGACGCTCAGCCGTTCGCGTTTTTCTTCGGCTCGTACGGGTGGTTCCGCTTCGAGACCACCTCGGCGTCTTGGATCTCGTCGCCGATCACCAGTTCGTCGACGATCTTCTGCCCCTCGATGACCCGACCGTAGACGGTGTGGGCGCCGTTGAGGTGCGGAGTCGGGAGGTGGGTGAGGAAGAACTGGCTGCCGGCGGTGTTCGGCCCGCTGTTGGCCGCGGAGAGGGTGCCGCGGAAGTGCTTGCGAGCGTTGGGGGCGTCAAATTCGCTGTCGATCGCGTAGCCGGGACCGCCGCGTCCGTCGTCGGAGGGATCGTCGTTCTTGGAGTTCGGATCGCCGCCCTGAGCCATGAAGTTCGGGATCACGCGGTGGAACTTCACGCCGTCATAGAAGCCGCTTTCGACCAGCGAGATCATGTTCGCCACGGCGTTGGGGGCCTCTTCCTCGAACAGCTCCAGGACGATGTCGCCCTTGTTCGTCTTAAACACGACCTTCGGCAGATTCATCGACGCCTGCATCTGGCGGGTCGCCTGCTCTTCGGCCCAATACTGCTCGTATTGCGGGGCGGCCTGGGCGTAGCTGGCGAAGTCGCGGGCCAGCACGCCGGCGGCCTGAGCTTTCGCGAAGTTCGCCTTCGCTTCGGTGAACTTCTGCTGAGCGAACTGCGAGGCCGGCAGCAGATTCAGGCCGACCTGGTTCTCCGGAGCGGTCGCCAGCAGCTTCTTGGAATACATCTCCGCGGCCGCGTAGTCGTTCTCCGCGAAGGCGTTGCTCGCCGCCCACGCCCCGACGGGTTCGCTGAGCTGCGGGGCGGCGGACGCCCCGGCCATCAGGGCGGCCCGGGCCTTCAAGACGTCGGTTCTGAATTGTTCGAACAGGGCCGTGCCTTCCGCCTGGATCTCCTTCTGGCGGGCTTCGTCCGCCGCCTGATACTCCGTCCGCAGAGCGACGACCTTCTCTTCCATCGCCTGCTCGCGCGCGTTGAGCGCTTCGAGTTGCGCGTCGAGGTCAGCCTGGGCGGAGGCCGTCGGGACGAGCAGGCCGACGCTGCAAACCGAGAGGAGAACGGCGGTCAGCAGGCGACGAGAGCCGGGCAGGGGGGGGAAGCGCATCGGCGAGTCGGAGCGGTGGGAAGGGTTGGTGGGATTGGCCGCCGATGCTGACCGCCGACCCGGGCGCCGTCAACGGGACGAACCCCATCGCCCCACCCCCGTTCCGCCGCCGGCCGTCCGGCCGCCCCCGAATTCGGTGCTCGCGGCCGTCGATTCTAGAACCGCGAAACCTGCCGCAGCGTGATCGCGCCCCACAGACCGATCAGCACGTTGCCGACCCAGACGCACCACCGCGGATCGGCGTCGCCGTGCTTGGCGAGGTTCATCATGCCCAACGTGATCGGGTAATACACCAACAGGATCGGGACGAAGCAGATCATGAAGGTGGTCAGGAAACTGCTGCGGCCCATCTTGATGCTGAACGTCCCCCCGATCAGGGCGAAGAACAGGCAACTCGCGGACATCGCCGGGCGGGAATAAATCTCAGCCTCGACCTTGTACTCGAGGATCTTCAACTTGACCGGCGGGGGCGGCTCCGGCGCCAAGCGATCCGGCCTCGGCAGTTCCCCCAGTATCAAATCGAGGGCCGCGACGGCCGCTGCATGCCGCTCGAGGGCGGCTCGGTTTTCCTTGAGCCGTTCCAACTGCTCGAACAGGTCGGTCGTCGACAGGTGGCGGGGCTTCGTATCCTCATTCTGATCGCCGAGCGGGAACGACCGCACCTCATGCTCGAACCACCCGTGCACCTTTCCGGAGGATTGCAGCAATCCGTTATGCATCTCGACGAGAATCAGGCCCTTTTCCAGGTCGAATTGAACCGTCGCCCGTTCGGCGGTCACCGTGACGGGACTGCGGCCCGGCGGGGCGTAGCGGAACTGCGGGCCGATCAGCGTTTTCCCCTCGACTCGACGGGCCGTGATCATCAACCCCTTCTCCGAGTCTTTGAACCGGTTCGTGGTGCGGAGAAAATCGAGGAACAGATCCTCCATCGCATCGGAGACGATCACCTGGATGTTGTGCATCGCCCAGGGAATCACCCGGTCGGTCAGCACGAAGCTGGAGACGCTCAACACCGCGGCCAGCAGGAACGCCGGGGAGAGCAGCGTGAACACGTGCGCCCCCGCGGCCTTCGCGGCGATAATTTCCTGATCGCCCCCCATCCGCCCGTAGACGATGCACACGCTCAGCAGCAGCGTCGCAGGGATCGTGAACGGCATCAGCGACGGGACGATGTACGGCAGAATCTGAGCGATCTGCTCCGCGCCCAATCCTTGTTCGCTGGCCTGCTGCACCACTCCCACGAACACCAGCAGGACGGTCAGCACCGCCAGCAGGAAGCCGAACACCCGCAGAAGTTCCCACAGAATGGCCCGTTGAATCAGTCGCACGGCGGCGTCTCTCGGGG